>NZ_LJBR01000055.1 GCF_001282115.1 Streptomyces sp. NRRL B-24085
GTGCCGCCCTCCCCGCCCTCCGGATCCGACGCCCACCGGGACGGGGACTCCGGCCGGCCCTCGGGCCGGAACGGCAGCCCGCCCGAGCAGTACGGGACCCGGGTGGCCCAGGTCGGCCACGGTGACGCCGGGTCGGCCGTTCCCGTCGAGCGGGCCGGGCCGGCGGTGGGCGCGGTCCTGGACACCGCGACGTCGGCGACGGCGTCCGGAGTGTCGGTCCTCGGCGCACTCGTCACCGGTGCGGGGCCGGGCATCGGCGGCTGAGTCCGTGCCCCCGACGCCGGTTCTCCCGAACCGGTAGGCTTCCCGGGCGTGCGTCGGAAGGTGACGCACGCCGGGAACGCGACTTGGGAGGAACCGGCGTTGCACGTCCAGGAATGGCTCGACACCGTGCCCCCGGCCGCCGTCTACGCCCTGGTGGGCCTGGTCATCGGCCTGGAGAGCCTGGGCATCCCGCTGCCCGGCGAGATCATCCTGGTCTCCGCCGCGCTGCTGTCCTCGCAGCACGCGGGCATCAACCCGGTGGTCCTCGGCGCGTGCGCCAGCGTCGGTGCGGTCGTCGGCGACTCCATCGGCTACGCGATCGGACGCAAGGGCGGACGGCCGCTGCTCGCCTGGCTGGGCAACAAGTTCCCGCGGCACTTCAGCGAGGGCCATGTGGCCACGGCCGAGCGGTCCTTCGAGAAGTGGGGCATGTGGGCGGTCTTCTTCGGCCGCTTCGTGGCGCTGCTGAGGATCTTCGCCGGACCGCTCGCCGGTGTGCTGCGGATGCCGTACTGGAAGTTCCTGATCGCCAATGTGCTTGGCGGGATCGTCTGGGCCGGCGGTACGACGGCGGTCATCTACTACGTCGGGATCGTCGCGGAGTCCTGGCTGAAGCGGTTCTCGTGGCTCGGGCTCGTGCTGGCCGTGCTGATCGGGCTGACCTCGATGCTGGTGCTCAAGCGCAAGGCGGCGAAGGCCACGGCGACGGCGGCGGCCCAGAAGCAGGCGGCCGAGCCGGAGACCGTCCCGGCCGCCGACTGATCCTCACGGCTTCTCATGCACCTCCTGGTGGGCCTTGGACAGGTCCGCGTAGAGCGTGCCGTTCAGGGTGACCCCCTGCCGCTCCTCCTCCGTCAGTTCCCGCCGTACCTTCGCCGGCACGCCCGCGACCAGTGAACCCGGCGGCACCTGCATGCCCTGCGGAACCAGCGCCTGGGCCGCCACCAGGGAACCCGCCCCGATCACCGCGCCGTTCAGCACGGTCGCGCCCATGCCGATCAGGCAGTCGTCCTCGACCGTGGCGCCGTGGACGACGGCGTTGTGCCCCACGGACACGCGCTCGCCGATCGTCACCGGGAAGCCGGGATCGGCGTGCAGAGTGCAGTTGTCCTGGATGTTGCTCTGGGCGCCGACTGAGATGCGTTCTACATCGCCGCGGGCCACCGCGCCGTACCAGAGGCTGGCCCCCGCCCGTAGCGTCACGTCTCCGATCACCGATGCGGTGGGTGCCACGAAGGCCCCCTCGTCGATCTGCGGTTCCCTGCCGCCGATGCCCGTGATCAACGCCTTGTGCGCCATTCCGCCTCCTGGTTCGCGATGTCCCGCACGGTACGCCACCCGGTTGGGGCGAAGATCACAACCCCGCGGTCTCATGCGGACGCCGTGCGCTCAGTACGGTGAGCTCGTGCCGAAGAGCAAGAACACGTTCTCATCCTGGCGGGGCCGCCTCGTGCAGCGTGCCGTCCACGCGGGCTGGGCCTGGGTGCAGCGCACCGGGTCCGTCACCGCCGAGCGCCCGGGGCGCTTCCGCTTCGGCGCGCTGGGGGCGCACACCCGGCTGGCCTTTCCGCTCGGCACGGTGTTCGGCGAGCCGTGGATCCACGTGGGTTCCCACTGCATTGTCGGCGAGCAGGTCACCCTGACCGCCGGCCTGATGCCCGACCTGGACCTCGGCCCGGAGCCGATCCTGCGCATCGGCGACGGGGTCGTGCTGGGACGCGGCAGCCATGTCATCGCCGACACCACGGTCACCATCGGCAGCGACTGTTATTTCGGGCCCTATGTGTACGTCACTTCCACGAATCACTCCTACGACGACCCCCACGAGCCCATCGGCAAGCAGTGGCCGCGGATGGAGCCGGTGGAGATCGGTTCGGGGTGCTGGATCGGGACCGGGGCGGTGATCCTGCCCGGCGCGCGGATCGGGCGGAACGTCGTCGTGGCCGCCGGTGCCGTCGTCCGCGGGGTGGTGCCGGACCACGCCGTGGTCGCGGGGGCGCCCGCTCGGGTCGTCCGGCGGTGGACGGCCGAGGAGGGGTGGCAGCCGCCGCTGCGCACGCCGGCGCCGGTGCCGATCCCTCCGGGGGCGACTGCGGAGGAGTTGAGCGCGTTGGCGGGGCTGGACGAGGAGACTGTGGCGAAGTTGGCCGAGCTGGACTGAAGGTGAAGGTGCCTACGGGGCTGCCGCGGAGGGTGGTCGGGCGGCAGCCGGCCGGTGGGGGCTTGTCGCGCAGTTCCCCGCGCCCCTGGAGGGGCGCGTCGGAGTGTCACCCCGTTGCCAGGAGCAGGGTGCCTATTAAGGCCAGGCCCGCGCCCGCTGCCTGGAGGGTGCGCAGGCGTTCGCCGAGGAGGCCTCGGGCGGCCAGGGCCGTCACCACCGGGTAGAGGGAGGCGAGGACTGCGGCCACCGTGACCGGGCCGTGCTGGGCGGCCACCGCGTACGTGCCGTTGGCGGCCACGTCCGCGAGGCCGACGAAGGCGAGAGCGGGCAGGGACGCCCAGGGGAAGCCGGGGGCCGGGAAGGCGGGGGCGCCCCGTCTCACCGAGCCGTACAGAGCGGCGCCCCCCACCGCCACGCTGACCAGGCGCTGGACGAACAGGGCGAGGAACAGGCCGGGGACGGTCGTGGACGCCTCCGCGATCAGGGCGAAGACCGTGCCGAAGCCGAGGGCCGCGATCAGGGTGAGGACGATCGCCTCGCGCTGCACCGGGGCTCCGCGCAACTGGGGGCCGCCCGCCAGGACCACCCCGGTGACGGCCACCGCGATGCCCGCGGCCTGCACCGGCCCGGGACGCTCGCCCAGGAAGAGGCCCACGCCGACCGGGACCGCCACGCTGAGCGTGCCCAGCGGGGACACGACTCCCATCGGGCCCAGCGCGAGCGCCTTGTAGAAGCAGATGAGGGCGACCGGCCCGGCCAGTCCCGCGGCGAACGCGAACCACAGCCGGGGACCCGCCTCGCTCCAGCCGCCCGTCGCCACCACGATCGCGCCGAGCACCGCCGCCGCGATCGCCTGGGAGACCACCACCACCGTGAGCGCCGGGAGCCGTCGGGTCAGCACCCCGCCGCCGAAGTCGGCCAGGCCCCACAGCAGGCTGGTGGCCAGGGCGAAGAATGCTGTCACGGCTCGCCTCGCAGTACAGTTCGGTGAACGATCGGGTGCACCCCACCGTAGTTCATTCAGTTGCACCGTGTCATACAGAATATTGGACGTGACGTGTCGGACCTCGACCTGCTGACCCAGTCCCTCGCGCGCAACGTCAAGCGCTGGCGGACCGAGCGCGGCTTCACCCTGGACACTCTCGCCGCCCGGGCCGGAGTCAGCCGCGGCATGCTGATCCAGATCGAGCAGGCCCGCACCAACCCCAGCCTCGGCACCGTCGTGAAGATCGGTGACGCCCTCGGCATCAGCATCACCACGCTGCTCGACTACGAGCAGGGGCCCAAGGTGCGGGTCGTCCCGCCCGAGCAGGTGGTGCGGCTGTGGAGCACGGAGGCGGGAAGCTGGAGCCGGCTCCTCGCGGGCGCGGAGGCCCCCGGCCCGCTGGAGATGTGGGAGTGGCTGATGATGCCGGGCGAGAGCAGCAGGTCGGATCCACACCCCGCCGGGACGGTCGAGATCCTGCACGTCACCGAGGGCGAAATGACCTTGACCGTCGACGGCGTCGAGCACCTGGTCCCCACCGGGGCGAGCGTCACCTTCGAGGCCGACGCCGAGCACGTCTACGCCAACCAGGGCGACGTCCCCGCGCGGTGGATGCTGGCGGTCTCGGTGCCGGCCGTGCCCTGAGCGGCTGTTAGCGTGCCGCCATGGACGCACCCATCGGACACTTCGACCACGCCACCCCTGCCCCCGCCGCCCTCGACGAGCTGATCCGCCCGGTCGCCGACGCCGTACGCCACTGGAGCGGCAGCGTCCCCGCCGAGCAGATCGTGTACGTCGACACCGACCCGCAGTGGGCCGACACCGCGGTCTTCGTCGAGCACTACGGCCGGGAGCTGCTGGAGCAGTCGGCGAACTGTGTGGTGGTGGCCGGCAAGCGCGGCGGCGAGACCACGCTCGCCGCGTGCGTGGTGCTCTCCACCACCCGGGCCGACGTCAACGGAGTCGTCCGGCGCCAACTCGGCGCCCGCAAGGCGTCCTTCGCCCCGATGGACACGGCGACCGGGGAGAGCGGCATGGAGTACGGGGGCATCACCCCGATCGGACTCCCCGCCGGCTGGCCGCTGTTGATCGACTCGGCCGTGGTGGACCTGCCCTACGTCCTGGTCGGCAGCGGGCGGCGCCGGGGGAAACTGCTGGTGCCGGGCAAGGCGTTCGCGGAACTGCCGGGCGCCGTGGTGCTGGAGGGGCTCGGCGTCGCCTGAGCTCAGGCCGGCGCGTGGTGGGCGAGCGCGTGGTGCGGGTCGGCCTCGCCCGGCACCGGCGCCGGATCGGCGTGCACCAGGGCCGCCGTGAGCCGGGGCACCGCGTGCAGCAGGGCGTGCTCCGCCGCCACGGCCACCGTGTGCGACTGACGTACCGTCATCTCCCCGTCCACCACGACCGCCACCTCCGCGCGCAGCCGGTGCCCGATCCAGCGCAGCCGCAACTCGCCCACCCCGCGCACCCCTTCGACCTCCCGCAGCGCGGCCTCGGCCCGGTCGACGAGCTCCGGGTCGACGGCGTCGAGCACCCGCCGGAACACCTCGCGGGCGGCGTCCCGCAGCACCAGCGTGATCGCGGCCGTGATCGCCAACCCCACGAGCGGGTCGGCCAGTTGCCAGCCCAGGGCCGAACCGCCGGCACCGGCGAGCACGGCCAGTGAGGTGTACCCGTCGGTGCGGGCGTGCAGTCCGTCCGCCACGAGTGCGGCCGAGCCGATGTCCCGGCCCACCCGGATGCGGTAGCGGGCCACCCACTCGTTGCCCGCGAAGCCCACCAGCGCGGCCACGGCGACCGCCGGGACGTGTGCCACGGGACGGGGATCGAGCAGCCGGTCGATCGCCGCCCACCCCGCGAAGGCCGCGCTCGCGGCGATCGTCAGCACGATCACGATGCCCGCGAGATCCTCTGCACGGCCGTAGCCGTACGTGAACCGGCGGGTGGCCGCACGCCGGCCCAGCACGAAGGCGATGCCCAGCGGTACGGCGGTCAGCGCGTCCGCCGCGTTGTGCACGGTGTCGCCGAGCAGCGCGACGGACCCGGACACGGCCACCACGACCGCCTGGGCCAGGGCCGTGACCCCCAGCACCGCCAGCGAGACCCACAGGGCGCGCATGCCGCGGGCGGAGGACTCCAGGGCGGAGTCGAGCTTGCCGGCGGTCTCGTGGGAGTGCGGGGTCAGGAGATGCGTCAGGCGGTGACGGAGGCCGTGGCGTCCATGGGCATGCCCGTGCTCGTGGTCATGCCCGTGCTCGTGCCCGTGCGGATGGTCGTGCCCGTGCGGATGGTCGTGACCGTGCTCGTGGTGGCTCACGTGCTGTCCCTTCCGGTGCGCGCGGTGGTGGACGTGGCGCGCCCACCCCGCCATTATGTGCGTATGAGCGCACGCATGCACCTGTCACCTGCGCACGATGCGCACCCGCGCACCCCCGGCGAGGAACAGTTCGCCCTCGCCGCCGAGGTCCTCGCCCTGCTCGGCGACCGCACCCGCCTCGCGCTGCTGCATGCCCTGGCCGGGGGAGAGGCCGACGTCACGACGCTCACGGAGGCGTGCGGGGCGGCCCGGCCCGCCGTCAGCCAGCACCTTGCACGGCTCCGGCTGGCCGGCCTGGTCAGCACGCGCAAGGAGGGACGCCGGGTGGTCTACGCACTGCGCGACGGCCATCTGCGCCGGCTCGTCGACGAGGCCCTGAACGTGGCCGACCACCGGCTCAGCGACCGGCCGGTGCACGACTGAGAGGTCAGTACGCGGCCGCCGTACCGAGGTACTGCTCCGCGAAGGCCGCCGCGGCGGCCGGGGAGGTAAACAGGCGGCGGAGGCGGGCGAAGGTGGTGCCCGCGCGGTACTCGTCGCCCGACGAGGTGCCGTGGTAGACCTCGGAGAGCCACTGGGAGAACTCCTGGTAGTCCCACACGCGCCGCAGACAGGCCTCCGAGTAGCCGTCGAGGCCGCTGCCGTCGCCCTTGCCGAGGTAGGCGACGAGCGCGTCGCCGAGCAGGAACGCGTCGTGCAGGGCGAGGTTCATGCCCTTGGCCGCGATGGGGGCGGTCAGGTGGGCGGCGTCCCCCGCGAGGAACAGCCGGCCGAACGTCATGGGCTCGACCACGTAGTTGTGCATGTCGAGGACGCGCTTCTCGATCAGCCTGCCCTCGGTGAGCGGCGGGACGCCGTCCGCGCCCAGGCGCTGCTGGAGTTCGGCCCAGACGCGCTCGTGGGGCCAGTTCCCTGGGTCGTCGCCCGGCGGGCACTCCAGGTAGTAGCGGGTGACCTCGGGGCTGCGGGCCATGTGCCCGGCGAAACCGTTCGGGTGGATGCCGAACAGGACGCAGTCGGAGGACGGCGGCGCCTCGGCGAGCAGCGCCAGCCAGCCGACGCCGTAGTCGTGCCGGGCGATGTTGGTGGTCTCGGGCAGGACGGTGCGGGTCACCCCGCGGGCCCCGTCGCAGCCGGCCACGAACTCGCACTCCACCACGTGGCGTTCGCCCGTCTCCGCGTCGGTGTACGACACGGACGGCCGGGGCGACTCCAGGTCGTGCGGAACGACGTCCCGCACGCCGAAGCGGATCTCGCCGCCCCTGACGTCGGCGTACTCGCGGACCAGGTCGGTGACCAGCAGGGGCTGGGGGTAGACGAAGTGGTGATGTCCCGTCAGCTCGCCGTAGGCGAAGCGGAAGCGGTCGCCGGCGAAGCGGAACTCGCACTCGGTGTGCGACTGGGCGCGCTCCAGCAGGCTGTCGGCGAGACCGCGCCGCTGCAGACCCCGTACCGCCCACTCCTCGATGACGCCCGCGCGGGGCCGCTGCTCGATGAACTCGCGGCTCTCCACCTCCAGTACGAGGCAGTCGACACCCGCGGCCCGCAGGATGTTGCCGATCGTCAGTCCGGCGGGCCCGGCCCCGACTATGACGACCGGAAAGCGCTGTGGGGCAACGGAGTTGGGGTGGGAGGTCACCCGGTCATTATGTCGGCCCCCGGCGGGGGCGGGGAGGGCCCGGGTGCCTCGGCGGGCGGAGGCACCCGGGCCGCCGGTCTCAGTGCGCGGGCGCGTCGGTGACGACGACCTCGTCGATGCTGCGCTCGATCTCCGCGGCCGGCGACGCCGTGGCCCGGGCCCAGTAGTAGATCACCAGGGAGAAGGCGGCGACGAGCAGGATGTCCCACCACAGGGCGATCCGGCCCGAACCGCCGCCGAAGCCGCCCTGCCACGAGATCAGGCCCATGCCCACCAGGTACGCCGGGAGCCACTGGGCGGCCCGCCAGTCCAGGCGCGGCGCGTCGGGCAGCCCCTTGACGAGGGCGTAGCGCGCGTAGCCGCCGAGGAGCACGTAGCCGAGGACGATCGCCACCCCGAGCCGCCACAGGGTGTGCCAACCGGCCCAGTAGATGATGAGGTTGGCGACCACGAAGGACACCGGGGACAGGACCGAGCCCGCCGGCAGCCGGTAGGGGCGCTCGTGGTGGGGCAGCCGGTCGGCGAAGACGCCGTACGCCAGCGGGGCGCCGGCGTACATCAGAACGCTCGCCGAGGTGATGAAGCTGACCAGCTGCTGCCAGCTCGGGAAGGGCAGGAAGCAGAGCACGCCGGTCACGAAGGAGATGGCGAGACCGAACCAGGGCACGCCCCTGCGGTCGGTGCGCTCGAACAGCCTGGGCGCGTAGCCGTTCCTCGACAGGCCGTAGGAGACCCGGGAGGTCGCGGTCGTGTAGATGAGTCCGGTGCCGCCCGGCGAGATCACCGCGTCCAGGTACAGCACCACGCTCAGCCAGCCCAGCCCGACGAGGGTCGCCAGACCGGCCCAGGGGCCGCTGATCCCCGGGTAGTCCAGCTTCGCCCAGCCGTGCGCGAACGTGCCGTGCGGCAGCGCGCCGATGAAGACGACCTGGAGCAGCACGTAGACGACCGCGCCGATCGCGACCGAGCCGATCGTCGCGCGCGGCAGGTCGCGCCGGGGGTCGCGGCTCTCGCCCGCCAGTTGGATGGCCTGCTCGAAGCCCAGCAGGGCGAAGATGATGCCGCTGGTGCTGATCGCGCTCAGCACGCCCTTGGCACCGAACGGCGCGAAGCCCTCCGAGTGGAAGTTGGCCGGGTGGAAGTTGCCGGCCGCGATGACGAAGACGGCCGCCAGCGGCACCGCGATCTTCCACCAGGTGGCGGCGCTGTTGGTGTGCGCGAGCGCTCGTACGCCGAGGAAGTTGACGACCACGAAGACGGCCATGAGGAGCACGGCGACGAGGAGTCCGCTCGTGGTGAGCGTCTTGTCCGCGTGCTGGAAGCCCTGCGCACAGGACCAGTGACCGGCGTAACCGATCATCGCCTCGACCTCGATCGGCGCCACGGTCGCCGCCTGGAGCCAGGAGAACCAGCCGAAGGACATTCCGGCGAGGCCGCCGAAGGCGTAGTGCGGATACCGGGCGGTGCCGCCCGCCACCGGGAACATGCCGCCGAGTTCCGCGTGCACCAGGGCGAGCAGCACGATGGCCACCGCGCCGATCACCCACGACACCACGGCCGCCGGCCCGGCCACGACGACCGCTTCCTGCGCGCCGTAGAGCCAGCCCGAGCCGATGATGGAACCCACCGAGGCCCACATGAGCCCGATCAGCCCCACGTCCCGCCGCAGCCCGCCGCCCGGTGTCCCCTTCGCCGCAGGCGCTGAATCGACGCTTACCATAAATTAAGGGGCCTCTCACGAATTACATATATTTACTGTGCGAGCGGCCCCAGATTACGAATCAACCGCCTTTGGATTAAAGGCGGTTGTCGTATGTTTGACTTCTTTGACTTTTCTGCGGGGAATTCCTTGCGAGCGTTTCAGGAATTCGGGAGGGAATTCAGCCCAGGCGGGGCATCTCGATCGCCGGGCACCGGTCCATGACCATGTCGAGACCGGCCGCGCGGGTGCGCTCGTACGCGGACTCGTCGACGACGTCGAGCTGGAACCACACCGCCTTCGCCCCCTTGGCCACGGCCTCGTCGGCGACGGCCCCGGCGAGGTCGCTGTTCACGAACACGTCGACCACGTCCACGTCGAACGGGATGTCCGCGAGCGAGGCGTACCCCTGCTCTCCGTGCACGGCCTCCGCCTTGGGATGGACCGGCACGATCCGCTTGCCGTAACGCTGGAGCACCTCGGCGACGCGGTAGGCCGCACGCCCCTGGTTCGACGACAGGCCCACGACGGCCCAGGTGTCGCCGAGTTCGGTCAGGATCTTGCGGATCGTCGCTGGGTCGCCGTACACGTCGGAACTCCTCGGGAAGCGGGAACTGGACCATGGGAGGCAACACCGGCCGGCCTCCGGGTCTTCCCGGGGCCCGGTCACGCCGGCCCGCGCCCACGGGGCGGTCGGTCCCGACCTCCGGCGTGCGCGGCCCGGCGCCGGAAAGTACGGTGGCGCCCAGGTGTTCGACCCCGGGCACGGGACGGCTGTCCCGGCGGTCGTCGGAGGGTGGAGGCGGCATGGCCGAGAAGGGCGCGGAGAAACTGCCGCGCAAGACCTACGAGAAGGAACTGCTGCGACTCCAGACGGAGTTGGTGAAGCTCCAGGAATGGGTGCGCGCGGAGGGCGCCCGGCTGGTCGTGGTCTTCGAGGGCCGGGACGCGGCGGGCAAGGGCGGCACCATCAAACGGGTCGCCGAACACCTCAACCCCCGTGTCGCCCGGATCGCGGCCCTGCCGAAGCCGACCGAGCGGGAACGCGGCCAGTGGTACTTCCAGCGGTACGTCGAGCACCTGCCGGCGCCCGGCGAGATCGTGCTGTTCGACCGGTCCTGGTACAACCGCGCCGGCGTCGAGCACGTCATGGGCTTCTGCACCGAGGCGGAGTACCGGCTCTTCCTGCGCCAGTGCCCGATCTTCGAGCGGATGCTCGTCGAGGCGGGCATCGTGCTGCGCAAGTACTGGTTCTCGGTGAGCGACACCGAGCAGCAGGAGCGGTTCCGCAAACGCCTGGAGGACCCGCTGCGGCGCTGGAAGCTGTCACCCATGGACCTGGAGTCCATCACCCACTGGGAGGCGTACTCCCGTGCCAAGGACGAGATGATGGTGCACACCGACATCTCCGAGGCGCCCTGGTTCGTCGTGGAGAGCGACGACAAGCGCCGGGCGCGGCTGAACATGATCGCCCACCTGCTCGGATCCGTGCCCTACCGCGAGGTGCCGCCCCCGGTCCTGGAACTGCCCGAGCGGCCGCGGCCGACCGGGTACGAGCGCCCGCCGCGCGATCTTCAGACCTACGTCCCCGACCACGCGGCGAGTCTCTGAGCCCGGCCGGTCACCCTTCCTCGGGACGATCGCGACCGGGCAGTCCGAGTGGTGCAGCACCCGGTGGGCCCGGCCCTCCGGCCGAGCTGGAGCCCGAAGTGCCGCGCGTGCCGCCGGGCGCCGATGACCAGGAGGTCGGCGTGGTGCGAGGCCCCCGCCAGCACCGTCCCGGCGGGGCCCTCGACGGTACGGCGGTGCACCTCGGCATCGGCCGGCACGTCCCGGAGCGCCGCCTCCAGGACGTCCACCGCCTGCTGCTCGTGCAGCCGGGCGGGCTCCCCGGCCGGCAGCGGATGGCCGGTGCTCTCGTGTGCCGGGCACCGCCAGGCCCGTACCGCCTCCACGGGCACCTCGCGCCGCGCGGCCTCCGCGAAGGCGAAGTCCAAGGTCGGCTTCGCGCCGACCCCGACCCCGACCACGACACGGCCGTGCCGCCCGGACCGTGCCCGGTCGTCGTGGCTGCCCAGGACGACGCGCTGTGTGGCGTCAGTCGTGCGGGACGACGGCGACGGGGGCGAGGGAGTGGTGCAGGACGCCGTGCGTGACGGGTCCGATGCGGGTGCCGAGCGCGGCGCGGCGGACCCGCCGGCCCACGACGGCCAGGGAGGCCGTGCGGGAGGCGTCGACGAGGTGGCCCGCGGGGTGCCGTAGAACGACTCCTCGGCGACCTCGGTGTCCGGGAACGCCTTGCGCCACGGGGCCATGACCTCGGCCAGGGCGACGGTCTCGCGTCGGGCCGGCTCGGCGTGGAGTCCTCGGGGGACGGGGCGGAGGGGTCTCGCGGACCGTTTCCTCGGGACGGAGGGGTCTCGCGGACCGTTTCCTCGCGGCGGAGCCGTTCACGGCCGTGTCGGAGCCGTGTGGGCCGGCTCAGGGGCCGGTCGGCCCATGTGACCCCGCCCGTGGTTTGGGGGACGGTGGCTACAGCGGTTCCCCACCCGTCGGGAGGCAGGCCATGATCACCACGCCCACGCCCAGCATGCTGCGCGCCCTGCCCGCCGAACACCGGCACCGGCTGATGCGCGTGGCCCGTGAGGTCTCCTTCCCGCAAGGGACGCGGCTGTTCGAGGAGGGGAGCTGCGCCGACCGGTTCTGGATCATCCGGACGGGCACCGTCGAGCTCGACCTGCGGGTACCGGGACGCCGGCCGGCCGTCATCGAGACCCTGCGGCACAACGAACTCGTCGGCTGGTCCTGGCTGTTCACCCCGCACACCTGGCATCTCGGCGCCGAGGCGACGAGCCCGGTGCGGGCGTACGAGTTCGACGCCACGGCCGTCCGCCTGCTGTGCCAGGAGGACCCGGCCATGGGCAGCGCCGTGGCCCGGTGGGTCGGGGACGTGCTCGCCCACCGGCTGCACTCCGCGCGGATCCGGCTCCTGGACCTGTACGCCCCGTACGGTTCCGGCAGCATCGTCTGAGGGCGGGAGTCGTCATGCACGGCACTCCGCACATCGTCAGCGACGTCATGACCCGCTCCGTCGCCGCCGTCGGCCGCACGGCCGGCTTCAAGGAGATCGTGCGGCTGATGAGGGACCGGGGCGTCAGTGCCCTGCCGGTCCTCGACGGCGGGGGCCGGGTCCTCGGGATCGTCTCGGAGGCCGATCTGCTGCCCAAGGAGGAGTTCCGCGACAGCGACCCGGACCGGTACACCCAGCTGCGGCGCCTGTCCGACCTGGCCAAGGCGGGAGCCCTCACCGCGGAGGAGCTGATGACCTCACCGGCGCTCACCACCCGGCCGGACGCGACGCTCGCCGAGGCCGCCCGCATCATGGCCCGTGCCAGGGTCAAGCGGCTGCCCGTGGTGGACGAACCGGGCCGGTTGCAGGGCTTCGTCAGCAGGTCGGACCTGCTCAAGGTGTTCCTGCGCGACGACGAGGAGATCGCCGAGGAGGTGCGGCGCGAGGTGGTGGCGTACCTCTTCCCGCCACCGTGCTCGTCGGTCCGCGTCCGGGTCGACGACGGTGCGGTACGGCTCGTCGGCCGGGTCCGGGATCCGTCCCTGATCCCCGTGGCCGCCCGGCTGGTGCGTGCCGTCGGGGGCGTGGTGGACGTGGACTTCGAACCGGAGGCGCAGGGTCCGCCGGACTCCGTGTCCGCCTCCGCCCGGCCTCCCGGAGCGTCGGGGAGCCGGTGAACCCGGGGGCCGCCCGGCGCTCTCCCGCATCTTGGGCCGGTCGGCCCTGGTGGATCGGGTTTCGTTCGCGCGACGATCGTCCTCACGGGCCGCCCGCCGCCCGTCCGCAACCGGGGAACGAGGGGTCGTCATGACCGAGCCAGGCACCTTCACGGAGCAGAACCCGATCCGTGTCTTCCTGCTGGACGACCACGAGGTGGTACGGCGGGGCCTGACCGACCTGCTCGACGCCGAGCCGGACATCTCGGTGGTCGGCGACGCCGGCACCGTCGAGCACGCCCTGGTGCGCGGCCCGGCGCTGCGCCCCCACGTGGCCGTCCTCGACGTGCGCCTCCCGGACGGCGACGGCATCACCGTCTGCCGCGAACTGCGCAGCCAGATGCCCGAGCTGGCCTGTCTGATGCTGACGTCGTTCGACGACGAGGACGCCCTGCTCGACGCCATCATGGCCGGGGCCTCGGGCTATGTCCTCAAGCAGATCCGGGGCTCGGACCTGGTCTCCGCGGTCCGCACGGTCGCCTCCGGCCAGTCCATGCTGGACCCCGCGACCACCGCCCGCCTGATGCGCTCCCTGCGCGCCGACCCCGTCGAGACGCCGGCGCTCGCGCCCGAACTGGCGAGCCTGTCGCCGCGTGAGCGGGACATCCTCGCGCTGATCGGGGACGGACTGACCAACCGCGAGATCGGCAAGAAGCTCTACCTCTCCGAGAAGACGGTCAAGAACCACATCTCCCGGCTGCTGGCCAAGCTCGGCGTCCAGCGCCGCGTCCAGGCCGCGGTCCTGGCCTCGCAACTGGACCAGCCGGAGACGGACGACCGATCCGGGAGGTGAGGGGCCGCGCGCCTCGGGCGTACGGCCGGCGCACGGCCGCCCTCGAAGCCCCTGGTCCGAACACCCGGTGGAGCGCGCTGTGCGCGGCAACCGCATGGCAGGGGGCCGCCGGTGCCCGTACGACACGCTCACCGCACGTCCGACCGTCCCTCCCGACGCCTCGCAGCTCCGGCACCGCCGGCCCGCCTGCGCCGACCTCGTCCGCCGGACCCACCGCGCGGGCCCGGTCGCCGCGAGCGACTAGCGGGGCGTCACGGTGTCCGCAGTCGCCGTCGCCGTACCGGCCCGCGTCCTGGGACGAAGAGACGGATCCGCCGCGGCCGGCCGCACCTCATGACCGTGTCCGGAATACCGGTCAGTCACCTGCGCCCGGCCCTCCGGGCGCCTACGCTCGCCCCGTGCTGCGCATCACCGACGCCCGAACCGGCGAGCCCGTCGACGCCGTCCCCGCCCGCAGGGGCCTGACCCGAGTCGAGGCCCACGTGCCGGGCTACGACGCCTCCGCCCTGCGCGTCCTGCTGGTCGCCGACCTGCTGGTACGGGCCCTGGAGATCGGCGGCACGCCCGTGTGGGCGCTGCTCACCGGCGAACGCGGACAGGCCGAACTGCACGCGGGTGCCGCCGCCCTCGGCATCCGGCCCTTCGAGGACCGCCGGGACGTCGGCCCCGGCTGGGGCGAGTCCCAGGCCGTCCACGTGGTGGGGGAGAACGGTGCCGCCCCGGACGGGGTCCGGGTCGCCGTCGCCCCCGTCGGCACGCCGGACCTCCCGCCGGACGCCGACCCCGCCGCGGTCCGCCTCGCCCTGCTCACCCCGCCCCGCAGCACGCCCGCACAGCTCGACGAGACGGCCCTGACCGACGCCCACGACACCCTCGCGCGGTGGCGCCGGGCCGTCGCCGCCTGGGCCCGGCATCCGTCACGCCCCGTACCCGACGAGGTGCGCGGACGCCTCCGTACCGCCTGGGAGGACGACCTGGACGTACCCGAGGTGCTGCGCGTGCTGCGCCGGGTCGAGGAGTCGGACCTGCCGGAGGGCGCCCGCTTCGAGACGTACGCCTACGCGGACCGGCTGCTCGGTCTCGACCTCACCCGCGACCTGGGGTCCCCGGCATGATCGAGCGTTCCGGAGCGGGGCCCCTGCGCCGCCTGATCGTGCTGAGACACGCGAAGTCCGCGTGGCCGGAGGGCGTCGCCGACCACGAGCGCCCCCTCGGGCCCCGGGGCCGCCGGGACGCACCGGAGGCGGGCCGCGTCCTCGCCGCCTCCGACCTCCTGCCCGACCTCGCCCTGTGCTCCACCGCCGTACGCGCCCGGCACACCTGGGAGCTGGCGTCCGCCCAGTGGGGCACCCCGCCGCCGGTACGCCTCGACCCCGAGCTGTACGCGGCCGACGTACCGGAGCTGCTCGCGGCCGTGCACGGGACACCTCCCGAGGTCGAGACCCTGCTCCTCGTCGGACACAACCCCGGCCTTGAGGAACTGGTCCTGACCCTCGCGGGGGACGGCCTCGACGACGCGCTGGACGAGGTGCGCGTGAAGTTCCCGACGTCGGCGATCGCGGTGCTGGCCTGGCACGGCACGTCCTGGCGGGCCCTGAAGCCGGGGACGGCACTGCTCACGTCCGTGCTGGTGCCGCGCGGGAGGAAGTGACCGGGCGGGCCCGGCCGGCCACGCGGCCGGTGTCCGCGCACGGACTAGGGTGGCCGGATGCAGGACGAGTACCGCACAGTGGCCCGCGCGGGCGTGCACGAGACCGAGGTCAACCGCTCCCGCTTCCTGTGCGCCCTCGCCCCGGCGGCCACCGAACAGGAGGCCCAGGACTTCGTCGCCGCCGTCCGCAAGGGGCACGCCGACGCCACCCACAACTGCTACGCGTACGTCATCGGCGCCGACGCGGCGATCCAGAAGGCGAGCGACGACGGCGAACCCGGCGGCACCGCGGGCGTCCCCATGCTCCAGATGCTGCTGCGCCGCGACATGCGGTACGTCGTCGCCGTCGTCACCCGCTACTACGGCGGCGTCAAGCTCGGCGCGGGCGGACTCATCAGAGCGTACGGCGGCGCGGTCGGCGAGGCCCTGGACACCCTCGGCACCCTCACGCGCCGCCGCTTCCGCCTCGCCACCGTGACCGTCGACCACCAGCGCGCGGGCAAGGTGCAGAACGACCTCCGGTCGACCGGCCGCGAGGTGCGCGACGTCCGCTACGGCGAGGCGGTCACGATCGAGATCGGTCTGCCGGACGCGGACGTGGAGGCGTTCCGGGGCTGGCTCGCTGACGCCACGGCCGGGAGAGCCCGGTTCGAACTGGGCGGGGAGGCCTACGGGGACGCGTGAGTCGGGTCGGCGAGAGCCGAACGGGACTGAACCCGTTCGTTCGCGGCGGAGAGGGCAGGATTCGAACCTGCGCGGGCCACATGGACCCTCCCGGAGAAATCCGGGACCCGGTAGGCCACTTCGGATACCTCTCCCGATCGAGCGGAAGCCTTCACCTTGTCCGGCCTCCGTCTCTGGAAGAGATACTGGCAGTTCACGCTTACGCCGCGCTGACAGCTCGCTGACGCCCGCGAGCTCCTGGAGTCGTTCTCTCAGGTCGTGCCGGTGAGTGTCACACGCCGATCGGCGCCGGCATCTGGGCGGACATGTCCTGCACGGCGGCGGCCTTGAGCGCATCGGCGGTACGAGCGTCCGCCGGGTGGAACATCTCGAGCGACAGTTCCGCCACGGTGATGTCCGTCGCCGCCCCGAACGTGGTGACCGTGCTGAAGAGGCGCAGTTCCGTGTTGTGCTTGTGGACGATCAGACACGACAGGACCTCCTCGCCACCGCCGCCGTTCCCCTCGGGGCCCGGCACGTGTGGGTAGTTGGCCACCTCGTCGTAGAGCTTCATCAGCTTCTCGCTGCCGCTGTTGACCATCTGACGGTGCAGACGGGCCAGCATCTGGGCGCGCATCTCCGCCTTGTTGACCACGTATTGGGAGAGTCCCTGAGGATGCAGGGCCAGCCGCATGAGGTTGATCGGTGGCGTCAGCAACTCGGGAGAGGCTCCGGCCATGAGCCGGCGGGCGGCGTCGTTCATGGCCACCACTGTCTCGTGCACGTTGAACACCAGAGCCGGATAGGGCTCGTGGGCCCTCAGCAGGCGGTCGATCGACGACTTGACCGCGCTGAGCCGGGGCGTCCCGAGCGGGCTCTCCTCGTACTGAGGTGCGTAACCGGCCGCCACGAGAAGCGTGTTGCGCTGTCTGACCGGTACTTCAAGGTGCTCGGAAAGCCGGAGCACCAGATCACGGCTGGGCTTGGCCCTTCCGTTCTCGATGAAGCTGAGGTGTCGTGCGGAGACCTCAGCACGTGAAGCGAGTTCGAGCTGACTGAGCTTCCGCCGACGACGCCAGTTACGCACTAACTCGCCGAGCTCTGCTGCCGATGATGCGTCCATGGGGATCACTCTTGGAATGATAAGCAACAGAGCTCGGTCCCGCAGCCGGGCCCAGGGCATCCGTCAGACGATCTGCTCGAGCCTCGCCACCAGTTGCCCCGGACCCGGCATGGCGTGCATCTCCTTCCGCACGTCGGCGGCGGCATCCCGCAGGGCGTTGTCGTGGAGCAGGGCGTCGACAGCCGCTTTGGTCACGTCGTCGATACGGGCGGACACGCCGGCTCCACGTGCGGCCACTGCGTCCGCGTTGACGTCACGATCGGAGCCGTCGGGCAGCAGGATCTGCGGCAGACCGGCGTCCAGCGCAGCGAGTGTGGTGCCCGAGCCGCCGTGGTGGATGATCCCGGCGGCGGTACGCAGCAGCAGGTTCAAAGGGACCCACCCCTCGACGCGGACATTGGCCGGTACGGGGCCGAGATCGGAGATGTCCGAGTTTCCGAGCGCCATGACGAATTCGGCGTCGAGGTCGCCGACCAGCTCTGCTATGCGCTTCACACGGTCAAGCCCGCCGAGCCCGGGGGCGGTCGTCCCCAGGGTGACCGCGATGCGGGGGCGGCGGGGTGGCTCCAACAGCCAGCCAGGCACACTGCTCCCGCCGTTGTACGGCAGGTAGCGCATCGGCCAGCCCGAGGGCACATGACCGACGAGACTCGGTGGTGCGATGTCGATGGAGTGCATCCGAGTCGGCAGATCCACACCGTGCCGGTCGAAGCATTCAGCCGTCAGGTCACGTAGCCGCGGGCCGTAACCGTCGGTTCGGAAGAGACCGTAGCCGTGTTCCACGGCGGGGATCCCGAGCTTGGCCGCACCGACGAGGCCACCGACGGTGAGAGCGGAGTAGACGACGACGTCGGGCCGCCACTCCTCGGCCACCCGGACATAGGCATCCATCATCGCCGGTTGATCATTCATCATCTGCGCGTAATAGGGCAGGGAGTCCGCGAAGTCCGTGAACCTGGCCGTGGCGAATTCGGCGAACATCTCGGGATGCCGGGCGACCGTCGTTTTCACGATGTCAACCAGTGTGAGACCGGGGCACACGTCGGCAACCGCCAAACCCGCCTCGCGAACGGCGAGACCGTCGCCTCCCGTGGCCACGAGCACCTCGTGGCCGGCCAGTCGCAACGCCCAGGCGAGCGGCACGGCAGGAAACACATGCCCTATCCCGGGCGAGGCAGCGATGAGAACACGCATGGCGAGTTACCTCCTCGGAGTAATCTGCGGCAGGCGTATTACCGAACCATTCCTCGGCAGGTAATAGCCGTGAGTCTTCAGCGGAACGTCGGAGAAATTTCCGCTCTGGAGAAAATGTGATGTCAGACGAGATCGCTCAGTGCTTCCCGGAGCGACCGCTCGGTGTGACCGGCTGAGGCGTCCCGCAGACGAAGGCAGGCGTCCGCGACGGTCGGCGACCCGCCCTGGGTCAGGAATTTCGCACGGACCAGCCTGGCGTGGTCCCGGCGGGTCTCCGGTCCGGCGGCCCCCACGGGAATGTCACGCCGCGTGCTGTACGTGCGGCCGTCCCGCATGCGCACCACGACTTGGGCGGGCGTCGACTTGGTGGAGGTCGCGAAGCTCGGCACGGGTTCGGCCTCCGCATCGAGCAGATCGGCGAGCTGATCGCCGCCGAACTGTCTCAGCCAGGTACGGCCCGCCGACCCCGCCTGGCGCAGCGCTTCCCCGAACGGAGCCTCGCTCCGCAGCAGAGCGCGGGTCATCTCGGGGTCGTGCTCCAGCCGTACGCGTTCGGCCAGCCGCCAGCGTCGCGCGTCCCGCACGGACGGGGCCGAGAAGTCGTCCACGGTGAGCGCGCCTTCCAGCAGAGCCGTGGCCACTGTGTAGGGGGCGGACAGCAACAGAGCACTGAGCGGGGCCTCGGGACTGTCGGCGTAGGGCGCGGCATGACGGTCGGCGAACACGGTGTAGTAGCTGGCGGTCACGGTCACGTCTTCGATGTCCTGCTCACGCAGCGGGCCGTGGTCGCGGTGCAGGTCCAGAGCGCAGTCGACAGCGGAGTCGATCCCCGGTCCGCCCGGCCGTACTTTGAACGACAGTGTCTCGGTGTGCCAGCGACGTCCCAGCTCCTGGGTGACCGCGCCCGCCAGGGGCACTGTGGCGAAGTGACGCAGGAATCCGTCGGGATGTTCGAGGATGTCCCGGGTGCCGTGCAGTCCCGCATGCGCGGCGTCGCAGGCGTCCATGGCGGCCCGTACCGCTGCCAGGGCGTGGACGAGCTTGGCGTCACTGCCGATGAACCCGGGGAACAACGTCCAGGGCGGCAAGGTGTAAGCGACACCCAGCGCGTCGGCCCATACGTCGGCGGGCGCCGATTCCGCGCGCAGCCGCCCGGCGACGGCGCCGGCGAGGTGGGTGTGCACGGCGACCTGCCCTCGAAAGCGGCCGAGCGTCGCCGCGGCGGTGATCCGGGCGGCACACTCGTTGGCGGCGACGACGGCCGTCAGGAGTCCCGTACCGTCGAGCTGACCGGCCAGGGCGTAGGCCACCGGTACCGCGACCGTGGAGTTGGAGAGATGGCCGGCGTACGCGGTGTCGTCGAAGTTGAGCCATGATCCCAGCGCAGCCAGTACGCAGGCCGCCTGCCGGGGGTCGGACGCCAGGGGCGAGCCGTACGCGCGGACCAGGCGCCGGCCGGAGGGATGGCGCAAGCCCGCCCGGATGGCGGCGAGTTGCGAGACTATCTGGCTCTGGGCGAGGGCCAGCACGTGATCGGGCACGTCGTCGGGCCGCAGGGCCGCGGCCCAGGCCGAGAGTTCCTCAGTCGCCGACATGTGGGGCCTTCCCGGAGAGCGTCGGCAGGATCCCCTCGAGCAGTTCGACGGTGACGCGCGCGCCGGTGGCAGGACGCAGTTCGCCGTCGTGCTCGAACAGCAGCGGGTTGCCGTCCGTGCGTTCGACCACCACTTCGCGTCCCCGGGCGTAGGCACTGCCCGGCTGTTCGACGTGCAGGCCGTGGCGCAGCAGTTCCGGCAGAGCCGCGGGGTCTGCCGAGTCGCCGAGCACACAGACGTCGAGCAGGCCGTCGTCCGGTTCCGCGTGCGGCAGCAGGTCGTACTGCCAGGCCCGGTACCGTCCGCCGCCCACGTTGACGAGCATCGTCTTCCCGTGCTGGATCTCGACACCGTCGACAAGGACCCGGCCCTGGTACGGCGTGTGGGTCAGCGCCGACCGCTCCACCGCGGCCTGGTACCGGGCGCGCCCGGTTGCCTCGATGCCGCGGGCCAGGAGCAGGACGTCCGCCACCAGACCGGACCCGGCCCCGAGCAGGATCAGCTCACCGGTCTCCACGACCCGGGCCATGTCCAGGTGGCGGACCATGAGGCGGGGCTGGGTGACAGCGGCTCGGAGGATCCCCTGCCAGGGGCGGTCACCCCACAGGTTGCGATAGTTGGAGTTGCCCGTCCCGAACGGGACCACGAAGAGCGCCGGGCGGTCCTCGGCACGGTCGGCGGCGCCCACGATCTGCCGTGCCGTCCAGTGTGCCGTCCCGTCGCCACCCACGCTCACGACGAGGTCGGCTCGCGCCAGGCCTTCGACGACGCGGCCTTCCACGCGTTCCTGCCGCTCACGCCCGACCCATTGCACGGTCACCTCGTCGCAGTGCCGGGCACACACGTCCAGGACCTCGAGTACCCGGTCCGACGTGACGGCTCCGGCAGCGGAGTTGGCGATGATCAGGACGGAGCTCGCTCTGGCGCGGCTTGCCGTCATCCTGCCCCCCTGGGATCGCTTGGGTCACCGACCCGTCCGGCATTGAACGGGAATGACGGAAGGGTGGCAGATGTGGCTGACTCCTCACTGACGAGGCGGCCCGAGATATTACCTGGGGGGTAATCGACATGAACTGTGGCCGACGGGCAACCTTGAATGACCCTGGAAGGCCCACGCCCGACAGGGTCGGCATTTCGCCTGTATCAAACATTCCAGGGAGAGACCCACATGAGTACCGGAGGTGCGCCCGCTGAGGTGTCCCCCGATTCCGGGGACGCCAACGCGGATTCGAAGCGCTGGTGGTCGCTCACCACTGTTCTGCTTTCGACCTTCATGGCCCAGCTCGACAATACCGTCGTGAATGTGGCGCTTCCTTCGATCGGTCAGGATCTGAATCTGCAGATCTCCGGGATCGAATGGATTATCAGCTCCTACATGCTGGTGTTCTCGGCGCTGCTCCTTCTCGGCGGTCGGCTCGCCGACCTCCTCGGCACCCGGCGCGTGCTGATGATCGGCATCATCGTGTTCACGATCGCGTCGCTGTTCGCCGGTCTCGCCGACTCGTTCGGCATGCTGCTGGCCGGCCGGGCCGTGCAGGGAGTGGGTGCGGCACTGTCCACCCCGGCGACGCTCATGATCATTCTGACGACCTTCAAGGACGATCGTGAACGCGGTAAGGCGATCGGCCTGTGGGGAGCGGTGATCGCGCTGTCGTTCGCGTTCGGTCCCATTGTCGGCGGGGTGCTCACCCGCTACATCGACTGGGGCTGGATCTTCTTCATCAATGTCCCGATCGGTGTTGCCGCCGTCGCGATCGGTCTGTGGTCGATCGACAAGAACGCGGGCATCACGCAGTCGCGGCGGCTGGACACGCCTGGCCTGATCAGTTCGGGTGTCGTGCTGTTCGGCCTGACGTACGCGCTCATCGAGGGGCCGAAGGAGGGGTGGACGGCTACCCCGATCCTCGCGTCCTTCGCGGCGGTCGTGCTGGCGCTGATCGTCTTCTGCCTGGTCGAGACACGCTTCCGGGACCCGATGTTCGACCTGACGCTGTTCCGCAACGGCACCTTCACCTGGGGCACGGCGGCGCTCGTCCTGTGGGGCTGCGGCATGATGGGCGTCTTCGCCTACACCTCGCTGTACCTGCAGAACGTGCTGGACTTCTCACCCATCCTGGCCGGTGCCGTCTTCGTCCCGCTGGCCGTCGTCATGGCCGTCGTGGCCACGCTCTCCGGGAAGCTCGCGGAGAAGTTCGGGGTGCTGCGCACTGTCCTGGTCGGCTTCGTCGTCGCCGCCGTCGGCTTGGCACTGCTGGCCGTCCCGGACGAGCACGCCAGCGCCTGGGACCTCCAGGTCGCGCTCATTCTCGTCGGCCTCGGTGCCGGCGCTGTGACTCCACTGCAGACCGCCGTGGCCGGCGCGCTGCCGGTCACGAAGGTCGGAGTCGCCAGTGGTGTGCTCAACGCCTTCCGTGAGATGTCGGCACTGTGTGGTGTGACGGTGCTCGGCGCGGTGGTCAGCTCGGTCACGGCCGGACGCATCGAGTCCGGCGACGGGCCCAAGATCGCCTATCTGTCGGGCTACCACAGCGGCGTACTGATCGCCTCGGCGCTCATCTTCGCCGGCGCCGTCACCGCACTGCTCGCGCTCCGTCCGGGTCGGGCAGCGGTCGACGCCGCCGAGGCCGAGCCGGCGCCGCAGGAATCGATGGCACCCGCCGAGGGCTGACCCGGACTCCCTGATGAGACGGCCGGCCCTGAGCAAGGGACATCCCCCGCCTTCTTCGGGGCGGTCGGCGGTACAGGGGAGCACAACGGGCCCGCAGGACATCCTGTGGGCCCGTTGTCATGTCTGGGGCGTGTCTGGACGCAAGCGGGGACTTCTGGGACGTCCGTGCACGCACATCCCCGGCCACGGCGGGCGCGGTGTGCGGAGCCGGGCCGGCGGCGACCGGCGGACGGGCCACCGACCACCCGCCGCGGCAAGCGGCCGACGCCTGTGAGCAGAAAGCGGCCCCTGTGGCCACGACTCGCTCGGGGAGGAGTCGTGGCCACAGGGGCCGGTGGGTGGTCGCCTCGGTACCCGGCCGGCGGCCGGTGACCGACGGGAAGTCGTCAGGCGGACATGCGGAGTTCCTGGGTGAGGATCGCCTGCTCGGTCCGGCGCAGTTCGATGGAGGGTTCTATACCCAGTTCCTCCGAGAGCCTGGACCACATCTCGCGGTAGGACGACAGGGCCTCGGCCTGCCGGCCACAGCGGTACAGGGCAATCATCAGCTGGGCGCAGAACCGCTCCTGGAGCGGGTTCTCGGCGTGCTTCTCACGCAGTTCGCCCAGGATGCCGGCATGGTTGCCGCGGGCCAGTTCGTTCTCGAAGAGGAGTTCCAGGGCGCGGATGCGGTACTCCTCGTACCGCGCCGCCGCGGCGCGGCAGATGGGGCCGCTGGCCTCTCCGCCGAAGACAGGGCCACGCCACCGGGCCAGCGCCGCACGGAGCATGTCGACGACCTCGCACGGCCTGCCGTCTGCCGCCTGCGCCCGCGTCACCGCTGCCACGAAGGAGGACGCGTCCAACTCGTCCTCGTCAACGACGAGTTGGTAGCCATAGGGATGGCCGATCAGCCGTGAGGCCTCCCGGCCCCGTTCCAGGCTTGCCAGCTTCTTCCTTAATCGACTCACCAGCGCCTGAAGGGCGTTGACCACCCCGCTGGGCGGCAATTCGCCCCACAGCTCGTCGATCAGGGCGTCCACCGAAACAGTTTTCCCTTCACTCACCAGGAGAACGTGCATGAGGGTCCGCTGCAGTTCACTTCTGAACGTTGCGCGACTGCCACATTCGGCCCGTATCTCCAGACCGCCCAGGAGAAGGAATTGCACAATGCCCCCGTCGTCCATTCGATCGCGAATACACCACTAATGCCAGGAACTGGCTCGCACGTTCGATTGCACTCATCAAGAAACTATAACGGCGCCAGTCGAAAGGTCAAGCGCATTAATCGCCCGCAACCCGGACACTGTGTTGGTCATCCTGACTAAAAAATTGCCCAGGCGTGGCGAAAAGTAGTCGACGCACAGGTGCCGGACCCTGTCGCCACCAATGTTATTGGCGGCGACAGGGCCCGGCGGGTGCTGCGCGGGGCTTCTCGTCAGACCGGTACGACGTCGAAGAACTGGTAGTCCGAGCGGATTCGTCCTTGCTTGTCGACGATGATGAAGTCGACGCCGGCCATGCTCACTTCATCGTTCTCGGGGTTCACCAGCTCCCATCCGAACCGCACGGCGTTGTGGTTCGCGTCGGGCGCAGCGTCGTCCCGGAGGCGAAACGTCAGACCCTTGGCGCCGTAGTGACCAAAGGCATCAGTCACGCCTGCCAAGATCGCGTCGTGTCCACTGAGCACAGCCTGCGGAAATACGTATTCACCATCCTCGGCCCACAGTTCCTGAATACGCTTTCGCCGGACATCGGCGTCCTTTTCGTTCCAGGTCGCGATGTAGTTTTCGGCCAGTCGGCGGAAGTCCTCCATGGGTCCCTTCTATCGTTCGGGGAAAGCTTGACGATGTAATCGTCACCGACTGCCGGCTCCCCGGACAATTACTTGGGAGGTAATAAACAAGCGGGCTCAGGCGGAGGCGAAGGCGAGGACCGCGTTCTGCCCTCCGAACCCGAAGGAGTTGCTGAGCGCGAGATCGACTCGCCGGACAGTGGGCTCCGTGGCCACGGCGAGATCGATCTCGGGGTCCAGATTCTTGAGGTTGGCCGTGGGAGGCACGACACCCCGCTCGATGGTGAGCACGGTGAACGCCGCCTCCACGGCCCCGGCCGCCCCCAGGAGATGCCCCGTCGCCCCCTTGGTTGAGGTCACGAGCGTGGAGCCGGGCAACAGCCGGCGCAGCATCCGGGCTTCCGCGAGATCGTTCAACGGAGTGGACGTACCGTGCGCGTTGACGTGCTCGACATCCCCTGGGCAGGCTCCGGCGTCGACGAGCGCGGCGCGCATCGCGGCGCCGAACCCGACACCTTCGGGATGCGGCGCGGTGATGTGCCGGGCGTCCGCGCTCGCGCCGTAGCCCACCAGCCGGGCCTTCACCCGGGCTCCTCTGGCCCGGGCGTCGGCCACGCGTTCCAGTACCAAGACACCGCTGCCCTCTGCCGCGACGAAGCCGTCCCTCTCCGCGTCGAAGGGACGGGACGCCGAAGCAGGGTCGTCCTCCCTGGTCGAGAGTGCGCCCATCTGCGCGAACCCGGCCATGACCAGGGGTGTGATCATGGCCTCGCTGCCGCCCGCCAGGACGATGTCGCAGCGTCCGAGCAGCAGCAGATCACGCGCGGTACCGATGGCCGTGGCGCCCGAGGCGCAGGCGGTGGCCACGACCAGGTTCGGACCGGTGGCGCCGAACTCGATCGCTGTCTGACCCGCCATCATGTTCGGCAACTGCATCGGCAGCAGCAGGGGCGACACCCTGGCTGGTCCCTCGTCACGCAGAACGTCGTGCTGCGCCTCGACCGTGGCCGGTCCGCCGTCGGCGCAGCCGAGGACGATGCCCACCCTGGCGCCGTCCCAGGTCTGCGGGTCGAGGCCGGCGTCGTGGAGGGCTTCCCTGGCGGCGACCAACACGAACTGTGTGAAGCGATCGAGTCGATGGGCCTTGCGGCCACCGAGCAGCCGGTCGGGGTCGAAGCCCGGAACCCGCGCGGACATGCGCACCGGACCGCCCTCAAGCTCCGGATCATGTGCGGCCGCGGATCTGCCCTCGCTGACGGCCGCCCAACTGGGGCCGGTTCCGATACCACCCGGAGTGACGAGCCCCAGCCCGGTGACAGCGATGTCGGACGGGGACATCAGACCTCCGCTTTCCTGCTCTCGACCAGCCGGACCATGTCACCGATCGAGGTGGTCTCCATCAGCTCGTCGTCGCTCACGTTCACGCCGAGTTCCTTCTCCAGCAGCAGTGACAGCTCGACCACTGCCAGAGAGTCCAGTTCGACGTCCTCCCGGGTGGCCTCCGGAGTGATCCGATCCGGGTCCACCTTGAGTTTGCCGACCAGGATGTCCTTCAGGGTCTCGAACATGTGAAAGTCCTTTCAACGAGTCGATCGGATGGATGAAGCCGGGCGCATGCCGGGAACCGGCACCTCGGCCCCGGGCCGGTCCGGCGCGGTGAGCGGGCCCAGGCGTGGCCAGCGCACCGTCGTGGCACCCCAGGCCAGACCGCCGCCGAACGCAGTGAGCAGCACCCGCATGCCCTCGGTCAGTTCGCCCTCCGCCGCGGCCTGGGCTAGCAGCAGCGGGACGGATGCCGCGGCGGTGTTGCCCACCTGCTCGATGTTGCTGAGCCTGCGCTCGGGGGGCACCCCCAGTTCATCGGCGACCGTGCCCAGGATGCGGGCGTTGGCCTGATGGGCGGCCAGCCTGTCCACGTCCTCCACCTGCCAACCGGCGCGAACGAGTGCGTCACGGCTCACCGCGGTCATCCGATCCACCGCGTGCCGGTAGGTCTCCCGGCCCCGCATGCGGAAGAACCTGTCGCCCGGCGCGGGTGCGACCCCGGCCGACGGTTGCCGTGACCCCCCGGCGGGGACCTGGATCAGATGTCGGTGCTCGCCGTCACTGCCCAGCACCACCGGGCCCACCGCGCCCGGTTCATCGGGTTCGCCGGCGCGCAGGACCACGGCGCCGGCACCGTCCGCGAAAATCACGGCAACCCCTCGGTCCTCGGGATCGACGATCGTGGTGAACGCGTCGGCTCCGACCAGCAGGACGCGTTCCGCGGTGCCCGCGGCGATGAGTCCCGCCGAGACGGCGAGGCCGTAGAGAAAGCCGCTGCACACGGCCGATATGTCGAGGGCGGCCACGGGCCCGAGTCCCAGTCTGGCCGCCACGTCCGGGGCTGTGGCCGGACACGGGTGGTCGGGCGTGGTCGTGGCGAGCACCAGGGCATCGGCTTCGCTCGCCCCGGACGACTCCAGTGCCCTTCGTCCGGCCTCCACCGCAAGATCGGACGTGGCGGTGCCGGGCGACACCACATGGCGACTGGCGATTCCGGTCCGTGACCGGATCCACTCGTCCGAGGTGTCCAGCCGGGCTGTCAGGTCGGCGTTGGTCACAAGGTTGGGGGGCACGTAACCACCCAGTCCGGCGATCACTGCGGCTCTCATGCCGCTTCCCGCGCACCGCCGGTGATGAGTTCGACCGGCAGCCCCATGTAGGCCATGCGAGCCTCGGCCATCTCGTCCGTCCACTGCTCAGCCATGTCGTACCGCTGCTCCGGCGTGGTGTCGATCATGCGGACACCCGGCCAGATCTCGTAGTCCCCGATCAGGTCCGCGTGGCGCGTCATGCCGGCCTGGAAGAGTTCCTCTCGCTGGATCACGAACTCGCGGTCCGGCACCTCCTCCCAGAGCCGGCGTCCGGCATCGAGGACCTCCGCGAGCCTGGGCCGGTATTCCGGATGACGGACCAGATGGTTCTTGAGGATGGTGGACGCGACGGTCAGATGGCGGATCTCGTCGATCGCGGTGCCGCGGGAGATCTCGCCCGTGGCCGGCGACAGCGGGGTCCACTTGCGCTCGCTCAGTTCTGCGGCCGGGGCCAGAACCCCCTCGATCACGATGGCGAAGACGGCCACGCCGCCGGGGAAGTCGGCCTGGTCCCGGATGATGTCGAGGGTGAACTCCTCGACCGGGTCCAGCACCCGGCGTCGGTAGTCGGCCGCCATGACCTCGATGTCGGCCAGCAGAGTGTCCGCCGGCATGCCGAGCTCGACCAGGTGGTTGCGGAAGACCCGCGCATGCCGGGCCTCGTCGATGAGCTGTGTGGCGTAGAACTCCAGTTCGGGAACGCCGGGGGCGTTGGCCACGTAGTGGGCGAGCAGGCGCGTGGCGATCTCCTCGGACAGTCCGCGGAAGCCGAACTCCAGGACCAGTGCCTCCCTGAGGGGCCCGGGGGCACGCAGGAAATCGGGGACCTCGGCGTCGCGATGGTGTCCCGTCTCACCCCGGTCCCTCAAAGTGCCCTGGGCGACCTGTGTGATCCAGTAGGCCAGATCGCAGGTGTCCGGCCCGAGCACCAACTCCTTGGCCCCGTCGAGCAGTCCAGGGGCGGCATCCCAGTCCGCCTCACGCGCTGTGGCCGTTCCTGTTGTCTCCTGTGTCATCCCATTCTCTTTCTGACGCTTCAAGTGCTTCTCGGCGCGCAGTGCGCTCACGCCGTGTCCGGTACGGCCAGCGCCTCGTCCCGTAGCAGGGGGTTCGCTCCCGGCAGCGGGCACGGAGGTTCGAGGGCCGCCGCGAAGAGGTCGCCGGCGAAGCTGAGCAGCGGCTCGCCCTCCGCGGAGTCGGCCCTCACCACCTGGCCGAGGAGAACCTCGTGGTCACCGACGACGGCGCACCCGGCCACGCGGCAGGAGAAGTGCCCCAGGGCTCCCTCCAGGAGGGGAGCCGCCGTGTAGTCGTCACGTCGCCATGGCAGGCCCGCGAACTGGGCCTCGCCGTCCGGGCGACGTCCGTCGGCGAACCAGCGGGCGGCGTCGGCCTGACGGCCGCTCAGCACGTTCACCGAGAACCGGCCCTCGGCCATGGCGAGGCCGACGATCACGGAGCCGGCCTTCAGGCTGGCCGCCAGGAGGAGCGGGCTGTGCGAGACGGTGGCCGCGGTGGAGACGGTCGTGCCGTGCAGCCTGCCTTCGTGTTGGACCGTCAGTACGGAAACCGCGCTCGCCAGTTGTCGCAGTGATCTGCGTCGGCTCGCGTTCATCGCCGCGTTGCCGTCGCCACGTGCCCGCGTCCGGCCCGGTGCCTGTTGGCGGCGGGAATGTGCCCGACGGGGATCGGATCCATGAGGTGGCCCACCGGCTTGGGATGCTGCACACCCAGGTCGTCGAGGATGTCGAGGTAGCCCGGCTGCCGTACGGGTTCGAAGGGCAGCGCGAAGGACTTCATGAAGTTCCCGAACAGACCCCGGTCGCCGAAGAGATGGAAGGGCAGGGCGAGCAGCGCCCACTCGGGTCCGGCCACCCAGCACCACACCGCTGCCACGGCACCCTGGGTGATCAGGCTGTGCATGACGTTGTAGAGCACGTAGTAGGCCTTGGGTATCGGGTCCCCCTTGCTGCGCCGGAAGGCGATGGCGCCCGGGATGTAGCCGATCAGGTCGATGTAGAAGAAGAGGGCGAGGAAGGGGATCCAGCGGATCTCACCCACATTGGCGATGATCAGTCCCGTGCTGACGGCGAAGCCCACGAGGTACTCCGCGCGGTGCAGCGAGAAGGTTCGTGGCGTCTCGAACGGGTTCGCCTGGTCCATGCTGAACTCCTAGGCAGAAGTGGGTATTCCGGGGGTCGTCTCGTCCTTGGCGCCGAGGGGGAGGCCGGTGGCCAGTTCGGTCCGGGGGAACATGCCGGTGAGGGTCCAGGCGACGGTCTCCGTGATCACGCGTTCGGCGATCGGATCGAGGATTCCTTCGAGGCTCGGAATGCCGAAGTCGAAGTCGCAGACGAAGGCCACCTGGACGTCAGGGCCGTCCTGCCGCACCTCCCAGCTGCCGGAGAAGCTGTCGAAGTCGCCGTCGGCCTGCTCGAACCGGACCTCGCCCCGACCGGGTTCGAACCGCTCGTGTTCGGTCCAGCGCAACAGACCGCTGCGGAAGTGCAGTTCCCACGAGGAAGAACCCTCCGTCGCGGGGAATCCCGTGTGCACCACCGCGGATTCCACATGCGGAGCGAGCTCCGCGTAGCGGTCCCATCGCACCACCTGTGCGAAGACCTCCTCGGCGCGCTCGGCGCGCACCAGAGCCCTCAGTTCGACGCGTCGCACCGTCACCTACCGCCTTCCGGCATCGTGGCCGCCCGTCCCACGAGGTCGCGGGTCGCCCGGTCGAGCGAGTCGATCAGGCGGTCCACGTCGCGATCGGTCAGGGTGGCAGGAGGAGTGAACCTGACCACGGAGCTGCCGTTCATCGAGTGGTTGGCCACGACTCCGTGGTTGAAGAGTTCGATCAGCAGCTCACCGGCGAGACCCGCCTCGACGAGTTCCACGCCGATGAGCAGGCCCTGCCCCCGGACCTCGACCACGAGATCGGGGATGTTGCGGTGCACCACCTCGGAGATGGCGGGCAGCAACCGCTCGCCGAGTTCCCTGGCCCGGGTGACGAGCTGCTCCTCATGGATCGCCCGAAGAGCTCCCTGCACACCTGCCATCAGCAGGGGCTGACCCGAGAAGGTCGAAGTGTGCACGTAGGGGTCCTTGTCGAAGGGGCGGAACGCCTCCCGGGTGGCGACCGCGGCGGAGACCGGGACGACACCGCCGCCGAGGGCCTTGCCGACCAGCAGGACATCTGGCCGGATGCCGGCGAGGTCGGCTCCCCACCACTCGCCCAGCCTGCCCATTCCGGTCTGCACCTCGTCGAGCACCAGGAATCCGCCGTACTCGCGCACGATGTGCTCGACCTGCCGCAGATAGCCGTTCGGTGGCAGGATCACCCCACCCTCGCCCTGGACGGGTTCGATGATCACGCAGACTTCGCCGGGGTGCGCGGCCAGTTCGGCCCGGAGAGCCTCGGCGTCCCCGAACGGCAGGTGCACGACGTCCGGCAACAACGGCCGGAAGGGTTGCTGGTACACGTCCTTGGCGGTGGCCGAGAGCGCGCCGAGGGTCTTGCCGTGGTAGCCGCCCCGCAGGGACACGATGCGGCGGCGTCCGTGTGCCCGGGCCAGTTTGAGTCCGGTCTCCACAGCCTCGGCGCCCGAGAGTGCAAAATGCACCCGGTCCAGGCCCTCGGGGGTGACGGCGACCAGTGCCTCGGCGGCCGCGGCCACCGTGGGCTCCAGCAGGATGCGGGTGGCCACGGGGTGGGTGTGGAGCTGGCGGTGCACGGCCTCCACCACGCGTGGATGCCGGGCGCCCATGATGAAGACGCCGTAGCCGCCGCAGTTCAGGAAGGATTCGCCGTCGCTCGTCGACAGCCAGGCTCCCTGGGACTCGACCTCCATATGGCTGCCGAAGAGTTCGGCGAGGGTGGCCCGGCCTTTGCTGAGATGGGCCCGGTAGAGCGACAGGGTCTTCTGCTCGGACAGTTGCCGGTCCTGTTCCGGCGCTTGCACGATCGCGGTCATACGGGCGGCTCCTTGTCGTACGCCGGGTGGTCAGGAGAGTTCGAGGTGTCCTCCGTCGGTGTACTGGACCAGTGCCTCGGCGCTGGCCGTACAGGACGGAGGGTGAAAGGCCAGCGGCTGCACCGAGGCGGCCAGCCTGGCGTGATCGGCGGAGCGGACGAAGTCCATGCCGCCGAGCAGTTCAAGGGCCTGACCGGTGGCGTCCTTCATGGCCGTCTGGGCGGCGAAGCGAGCGGTGAGCGCGCGGAACACCGCTTCCTCACCGTCCAGCCCGTCGCGTACGTCGCGAGCGGCGGCTTCAATCAGGTGGTAGGCGGACTCCGTCCGCACGACGACGTCCGCCCGCTCCCGAGCACTGCCGCGGCGGCTTTCCAGAACCGCCGCGGTGAGCGCCGCGGCGGCTCCTGTGTAGCCGGCCGATATCAGCAGCTCGAACCAGACGAAGCCGGCGGTCTGGAGATCGTCGAGCCGGTGCGGGTCCTCCGCGCTGGTGCGTACGACGAGTTCCTCGGCCACGAAGACGTCGTCCAGGCGCACTTCGTCGCTCTCCGCCGCCGCGAGGACGTCGTTTCCCCAGAACGGGCGGACGGACAGACCGGGAGTGGGCACCGGCACCAGTGCCACCGCCAGTTCGGGCTCGCCACCGGCCCCGGGCACGGCGATACTGGCGGTCAGCAGATTCATGGAACGAGACAGGCTGCAGGGCTTCTTCGAGCCGCTCAGGCGGAATCCGCCGTCCACCGGCCGAGCGGTCACCGAGGGAGCCAGGATGTTCTGCTGCGTGCGCCCCTCGGCCCAGCCGGAGGCCAGGAGCTGCTGCTCCGACACCACACTGCTCAGTACCTTGAGCTGCGCCGGGGTGAGCCGGTCCGGTTGCGCGGCGAGGCTGTACAGCATCGCGACGGTGAAATGGTGCATGGTCACCGCGGCGGCGAGGGACGGGGACAACGATCCCAGAGCACGCTGCACCTGTACGGCCTCGACCGGATCGGCACCGAGTCCCCCGAAGTCCGTGGGCACGAGGAGGCCGACCCCACCGTGTTCACGCAGCAGTTCGATGACAGGGCTTCCCGGCGCCTCGCGGTCGGCGAACGGAATCTCGGTCAGGGCCTTGATGAGACCGGGATGGAATCGTTCGCAGGTGTCGCGGGCCAGGTCCAGTGAACGCACTGAGCACACCTCCAGTGTCACGAGCCGAAGACGGCGTCGCGGGGGCTGACGTCATGGGCGATGCTCACGCCCTGGATGTGCGAGGTCTTGAGCATCGGGTAGTTGGCTTCGCCGAAGACCCCGCCGGTCAGACCGGTGCCGCCATGGCTGGGCAGATACGGCAGGAAGCCGATGTGCGAGTCGTTGACCTTCAACAGACCGCCGTTGACGACACGCTGCACGAAGGCGTCGACGACCGAGGAGGACCGCGACCACAGCGAGTTGCGCAGTCCGTACTGGTTGGCGTTGACGAAGTCGATGAGACTGTCGAGCAGTTCGTCGTCCGATTCGAGCTCGGGAACGACAACGGGCAGCAACGGGAAGAAGGTCTCCTCCCGGACGATGTCGTACTGACGGGCTCCCGTGAGTCCGTTCACACGTACGACGGTCGGCTCCAGGAAGACACCCGTGTCGGACGGGGTGCCGTCGAGTTCGATGCGGCGGCCACCGGTCACGAGTTCGCCGCCGAGATCGAGCGCCTGGCGCAGCAGGGCGAAGAAGCGTTCACTGCGACGCACCGGTGACAGCAGCACCTCCTCGTCCTCGGGGTACCCCGGACGCACGGCGGCCGCCTGCTCGGCCACCTCGGCGATCAGGGCTTCGGCCGCCTCGGGATGCACCACGACGTAATTGGGCACCATGCAGATCTGGCCGGAGCCGTAGAACGACTCACAGATCGCCTCTGCGGCCTTGGCGACATCAGCGTCCTTCCAGACGATGATGCCGTCGTTCCCCGCCAGTTCCAGGATGGGTTTCTTGCCCCTGGCCACGCACTTCTCCTGCAGGCGAAGGCCCTCCTGGCTGCCTCCGATGTAGAAGATGTCGTGGATCAAAGGGCTGTCGAGCCAACGGTTCACCGTCTGACCGGGGTTGCTGCAGACCGCGTTGAGCACACCAGGCGGTGCGCCCGCCTCCACCAGCAGGGGGGCGATCAGTTCTCGAACGACGAACATGGTGCTCAACGCGATGCTGCGGGGTGCTCTGACCACCACGGCGTTACCTGCCATCAGGGCCAGAACCGACAGGGCCGCGCTGGGGGCGGGAGCGTTCTGCGGAGGGTTGAAGGCGACTACCCCGTCCGGCTGCCGGCGGACGATCAGTCGACGGCCCCCGTGCCGGAACTCGGTGTGCATCCGCTGCCGGTACCAGTCGAGGCTCTCCTCGCTGTACACCTGAGTGAGGCAACTGAGTTCCCATCGGGCGAGCCTCACGGGGTGGCCCTCGGCGACCAGCAGACCGATCAACTCTTCTTCCCTGCGGGCCAGTTCCTCCCTGAAGCGGGAACCGACGCGCATCCGCCGCTCCAGCGGCACGGCGGCCCAGGCCGCGGCGGCAGCCGCCGCCGACTCCGTGGCCAGGTCGATGCCGCTGTCGCCGGCCACCGCGCAGCGGCCCACCACGTACGGATGGGCGGCAGCCTTCTCGTCATGGTCGTTCCGTTCCAGGGCGCGTTTGAGACTGACGCTGGTGAAGACGTCCTCCAGCAGTGAGCGGGAACTCACCGTGTAGACCCAGCCCTCTCCGTCGACGTCCTTTCCGGCGATGTACAGCTTGTAGCTGTACAACGGCTTGTCCTGACCATCGACCATGGCGAGCCTTTCGGTTCAGAGCACGGTTGTATCGTTGAGCCCTTCGGATCCTGGCAATTGCTTCTGACCCATGGCTGACCGTCCGCTGACGGTCCCCACCACACGTCTGTGGGCATAGCAAAAGAATGGTCGTGGCGTTCCACGACCATTCATGTGGCGGAGAGGGCAGGATTCGAACCTGCGTAGGCTTTCACACCCGACCCGGACTGAAGATCCGAGCCCCCGATAAGCCGCTCCGGGCACCTCTCCCTGCTTACGACTCCGACTCTCCGGCGCCGTTCACAGGATGATGCTGGCAGACCTCCCTGACATCCCGCTGATGCTCTGCTGACTCCTTCGCCAGTCTCCGATTCCCCCTTCCGATATCGCCGCCAGAGGTGTTCTACTTTCGCTTGTCCACCCGTCCGGACAGAACGCTGCGAGCAAGGAGACGTGGTGTCCGTAAAAACGACCTCACACTTATCGGTCCTGGAGGCCGTCCGTCGGCACACGCAAGCCGACAATCCCAGCGCTTTTCTGGCCCTGAACCGCGGAAACGACGTCTTCACCGTGCCTGGCACCGACGGTGTGATCATTTATCGCCGGACCGGTCGGTTTCTTGTGCAATTCGGCGGTCCGTTCTGCGCCGTCGACGAGTACGAAAACCTGCTGGAGCGGTTCGTGGCACACGCACGGGAGCAGGACCTCACTCTGGTCGCGGTGCAGCTCCAACGCCCGGATGCCACCGTCTACGCCGAACACGGGTTCACGGTCAATCAGATCGGCGCCTCATGGGCAGTCCGCATACCGGAGTTCACCCTACGAGGCACCCGGTTCATGCAGTTGCGGAACAAGATCTCCCGCGCGCACCGCAACGGCCTGGTCGTGGCAGAGGTGGACGCGGAGCGCTGGTACCAGGCCCTGGCGGACATCGACCAGGCCTGGTTGTCCGGCAAGGGGGAGGAGGCGCGTCCGCTGGAGTTCCTGGTCGGTGAGTGCGGCGGCCCGGCGCAGGAACACCGTCGGCTGTTTCTCGGCACGATCGAGGGGCGCCCGGTCAGTTACATCTCGTACTCTCCCGTGTTCGGCAGCCGAGCCGGCTGGATGCACGACCTGAGCAGACGTGTGCCGGGCGGTTCACCCGGCCTGATGGAGGCCATCAACGCAACCGCCATCGAGACGTTCCGCAGCGAGGGAACCGAGTGGCTGCACTTCGGGTTCACCCCGTTCACCGGCCTGGCGCCGGAGAACGAAATGCCCGGACACAGTCGGGCCTTCCAGTGGCTGATGCACTTCCTCTGGGAACACGGGGCAGCCCTCTACCCTGCGCAGACCCAGCTCTCGTACAAGGAGAAATGGGCGCCGGACACAGTGCTTCCTGAGTACGTGGCATTCCATGGCGCAGCATCACTGAGCTCCTTCGCACACATCTTCCGTGCGTGTAACGCCTTCTGATTCCGACAGAGACTGAGGAGATTCTCATGACCGACCAGCAGCCCAGCGCCGCCGAGTTGCAGCAGGCCGTCGTCGGATCTCTGATGGGAGTCATCGCGGCACCTGACGAGTCGGATACGGCCCGACAGGCACAGGACGCGTTGACCGCATTGGAGGACTGGCTGACCGCGGCCGAGCGTGCACCGCAGAGCTGACCGGTCAGCGAATCGTCAGCCTGGCGTAATCAACCCTGGTTAGGCTGATTTAGCCGCACGCCGGTAATTCCGACATGCCGTCCCGAAGACCCCTGGGGGAGCCTCCGTTGAACGCACTCGAAAGGCTAGCGAGACACGCGGGACAGGAACTCGAAGAGGCTTCTCCCATCGAAGTTCTGCGGTGGACGGCGGACACCTTCGGCCGGCGTTTCTGCGTGACCTCCTCGATGGAGGACGCGGTGGTCGCGCATCTGGCGTCCCGCGTGATGAAGGGCGTGGACGTCGTCTTCCTCGACACCGGCTACCACTTCGAGGAGACCATCGGCACCCGGGACGCCGTCGAGGCCGTGATGGACGTGAACGTCATCACGCTGACTCCGCGTCAGACGGTCGCCGAGCAGGACGCCGAGTACGGCCCGAAGCTGCATGACCGTGACCCCGACCTGTGCTGCAGGCTGCGCAAGGTCGAGCCGCTGGAGGCAGGGCTGGAGCGCTACGACGCGTGGGTCACCGGGCTCCGGCGCAGTGACTCGCCGATCCGGGCGAACACTCCGGTAGTCGGCTGGGACGAGAGGCGCCAGAAGGTCAAGGTCTCTCCGATCGCCCGCTGGACCCAGGACGACGTGGACGCCTACGTCCAGGAGCACGGCGTACTCACGAACCCCCTGCTGATGGACGGCTACGCGTCCGTCGGCTGCGCCCCCTGCACCCGCCGGGTCCTGGAGGGCGAGGACGCGCGGGCCGGCCGCTGGGCGGGCCGCGCGAAGACCGAGTGCGGGCTGCACGGATGACCGGGGTGCTTGTTCCGGCCAGTCACCTGGATGCGCTGGAGTCCGAGGCGGTGCACATCTTCCGTGAGGTGGCGGGTGAGTTCGAGCGGCCGGTGATCCTGTTCTCCGGTGGCAAGGACTCGATCGTCATGCTGCATCTGGCCTTGAAGGCGTTCGCGCCCGCGGCGATCCCGTTCTCGCTGCTGCACGTGGACACCGGGCACAACTTCCCCGAGGTGCTTGAGTACCGGGACCGGGTGGTCGCCGCCCATGGGCTGCGTCTGCATGTGGCTTTGGTGCAGGACTACATCGACCGCGGTGTGCTCAAGGAGCGTCCGGACGGGACCCGCAATCCGCTGCAGACGCTGCCGCTGACGGAGAAGATCCGGGCGGAGAAGTTCGACGCCGTGTTCGGCGGCGGGCGGCGGGACGAGGAGAAGGCGCGCGCCAAGGAGCGGGTGTTCTCGCTGCGGGATGAGTTCTCGCAGTGGGATCCGCGCCGCCAGCGGCCCGAGCTGTGGAACCTGTACAACGGCCGGCACGCGCCGGGTGAGCACGTGCGGGTCTTCCCGTTGTCCAACTGGACGGAGCTGGATGTGTGGCAGTACATCGCCCGGGAGGGGATCGAGCTGCCGGAGATCTACTTCGCGCATGAGCGGGAGGTGTTCTCGCGTGACGGTATGTGGCTGACGGCCGGTGAGTGGGGCGGGCCGAAGGACGGTGAGAGCGTCGAGAAGCGCCGGGTGCGCTACCGCACGGTCGGTGACATGTCCTGCACGGGCGCGGTCGACTCCGACGCCGACAGCATCGAGAAGGTCATCGCGGAGATCGCTGCTTCCCGGCTGACGGAGCGGGGTGCCACCCGTGCCGACGACAAGATGTCCGAGGCGGCGATGGAAGACCGCAAGCGCGAGGGGTACTTCTAGAGATGAGCACGACCACTTCCGAGGCGCTCTCGGAGACGACGCTGCTGCGGTTCGCGACCGCCGGTTCGGTCGACGACGGCAAGTCCACGCTGGTGGGGCGGCTGCTGCACGACTCCAAGTCGATCCTGAGCGATCAGCTGGAGGCGGTGGAGCGGGCGTCGGCGAGCCGGGGCGCCGAGGGCCCGGACCTGGCGCTGCTCACGGACGGTCTGCGGGCCGAGCGGGAGCAGGGCATCACCATCGATGTGGCCTACCGTTACTTCGCCACGGCGCGGCGGCGGTTCATCCTGGCCGACACCCCCGGTCATGTGCAGTACACCCGCAACATGGTGACGGGTGCCTCCACGGCCGAGCTGACGGTGATCCTGATCGACGCCCGCAACGGTGTCGTGGAGCAGACCCGCCGGCACGCGGCGCTGGCGGCGCTGCTGCGGGTGCCGCACGTGGTGCTCGCGGTCAACAAGATGGACCTGGTCGGCTACCGGGAGTCCGTGTTCGCGGCGATCGCCGAGGAGTTCACGGCGTACGCGACCGAGCTGGGGGTGCCGGAGGTCACGGCGATCCCGATCTCGGCGCTGGCCGGGGACAACGTGGTGGAGCCGTCGGCGAACATGGACTGGTACGGCGGCCCGACCGTCCTGGAGCACCTGGAGACGGTCCCGGTCACCCACGACCTCTCCCACTGCCACGCCCGGCTGCCGGTGCAGTACGTGATCCGGCCGCAGACCGCCGAGCATCCCGACTACCGGGGTTATGCCGGTCAGATCGCCGCGGGTTCCTTCCGGGTGGGTGAGCAGGTGACGGTGCTGCCCTCGGGCCGTTCCTCGAAGATCGCCGGGATCGACCTGCTCGGTGAGCCGGTCCAGGTGGCCTGGACGACCCAGTCGGTGACGGTCCTGCTGGAGGACGACATCGACATCTCGCGCGGTGACCTGCTGGTGCCCAGCAAGGACGCCCCGCCGACCACCCAGGACATCGAGGCGACCGTGTGCCATGTGGCGGACGCCCCGTTGACGGTGGGGCACCGGGTGCTGCTCAAGCACGGCACCCGCACGGTCAAGGCGATCGTCAAGGACATCCCGTCCCGGCTCACGCTGGACGACCTGTCCCTGCACCCGCACCCGGGACAGCTCGTCGCCAACGACATCGGCCGGGTGAAGATCCGCACCGCGGAGCCGCTGCCCGTGGACTCCTACTCGGATTCCCGGCGCACCGGTTCGTTCATCCTCATCGACCCGAACGACGGCACCACCCTCACCGCGGGCATGGCGGAATCCGTCATCGGACCAGCCGGAGAGATACATGCTCACGCGACGTGACGGCGGTGTCGTGCCCCGTGCGGTACGACGACTGCTCACGACCGTACTGGTCCTGGCATCGGTCGCCACGGCCTGTGGATACGGCTCACAGGCGCCGGGCAACGGAACCGGCGACGTGGCCGCCAAGGGCGCGCGCCTGTCCGCGCAGTCCGTCCGCATCGGTTTCTTTCCCAACCTCACGCACGCCACCGTGCTCGTCGGTGACGCAAAGGGTTTCTTCCGGAGGGAACTCGGCGGCACGGAGGTGAGGTTCTCCACGTTCAACGCCGGCCCGTCCGAGATCGAGGCGCTCAACTCCAAGTCGATCGACATCGGCTGGATCGGCCCGTCCCCGGCGGTCAACGGCTACATGAAGTCCGGCGGCAAGAGCCTGCGCATCGTCGGCGGCTCGGTCTCCGGCGGTGTGAAGCTGGTCGTCAACCCGGACAAGATCAAGACCCTGAAGGATGTCAAGGGCAAGAAGATCGCGACGCCGCAGCTCGGCAACACGCAGGACGTGGCGTTCCTCAACTGGATCGCCGAGCAGGGCTGGAAGGTCGACGCGCTGAGTGGCAAAGGCGATGTCTCGGTGTTCCGCACGGACAACAAGGTGACGCCGGACGCCTACAGATCCGGTTCCGTCGACGGCGCCTGGGTGCCGGAGCCGACCGCGTCCAAGCTGGTCGCCGAGGGCGCGAAGGTGCTGCTCGACGAGTCGTCGCTGTGGCCGGACAAGAAGTTCGCCAGCACGAACATCGTCGTGTCGCAGCCCTTCCTCGACCGGCATCCGGACGTCGTGGAGGCCGTGCTGCGCGCATCGGTCGGAACCAACGAGTGGATCAACTCGCACCCGGCGGCGGCGAAGGCCGTCGCCAACGCGAAGCTCGCCACCCTGACCGGCAAACCCCTGCCCGGTGAGGTAATCGCGGCCGCATGGTCATCGCTGCATTTCACCGACGACCCGCTGTCCGGGACGCTTGCCGCGCAGACCGAGCACGCCGTACGCGTCGGGCTCCTGGAGGAACCCGAGCTCACCGGCCTCTACGATCTGGCGCCGCTGAACAAGATCCTGCACGCCATGGGCAGGAGTCCAGTCGACGATGCCGGCCTCGGTGTGCAGTGAGCCCCCGTCCCGTAGCCCCCGCCAGCCTTCAGGAGCGCTCGACGATGGCAACCGCCCCTCCTCAGGCCCCACGCACCGATGTGCCGACAGGGCATGTGGCGCGCCTGACCCATGTCTCGAAGTCCTTCACCACGACTGTCGGAAGGCACCTCGTCCTGGACGACGTCAGCATCGATGTCGCGCCGGGCGAGTTCGTCACCCTCCTGGGGGCCTCGGGCTGCGGCAAGTCCACGCTGCTGAACCTGGTGGCGGGACTGGACCAGCCCACCGCCGGCGCCATCACCACCGACGGCCGCCCGGCCCTGATGTTCCAGGAGCACGCCCTCTTCCCGTGGCTGACCGCGGGCAAGAACATCGAACTCGCCCTGAAGCTCAGGGGAGTTCCCAAGCCCGACCGGCGCGGCAAGGCCGAGGAACTGCTCGAACTGGTCCGGCTCAAGGGCGCGTACGGCAAGCGGGTGCACGAGCTGTCGGGCGGTATGCGCCAGCGGGTGGCCCTGGCCCGCGCACTCGCCCAGGAGAGCAGCCTGCTGCTGATGGACGAGCCGTTCGCGGCCCTGGACGCCATCACGCGGGACGTGCTGCACGACGAACTGACCCGGATCTGGCGCGAGACCCGTCTGTCGGTGCTGTTCGTCACCCACAACGTCCGGGAAGCGGTGCGACTCGCCGAGCGTGTCATCCTGCTCGGCTCGCGCCCGGGCCGCGTGATCCGGCAGTGGCGGGTCGGCATTCCGCAGCCGCGCCGTCTGGAGGACGCTGCCGTGGCGGACCTGTCCGCAGAGATCACCGAAGCACTGCGTGGGGAGATCCGTCGCCATGGCCAGTACTGAAACCACCAGCAACGACGAGAGTGATCTCGCCGGTCTGGAAGCGGGGCTCGACGCCCTGGAGGACGGTTCCGCGGTCAAGGCGCCCCTGCTCGGTCGGCTGGTACGCAGGGCCGCGCCCCCTCTCACGGCCGCACTCCTCGTGCTGGCCGTGTGGCAGCTCCTGGTCTGGGCCCAGGTCACCGACCGCTACAAGCTGCCCGCTCCCTCCGACGTGGGGGACGAGATCCGCGCAGCCTGGCTGCAGGGCACGCTCCTCGGTTACATCTGGACCAGCGTCTCGCGTGGCCTGCTGGGCTTCGCACTCGCGTTGGTGATCGGCACCCCGCTCGGCCTTCTGGTCGCCCGGGTGAGATTTCTGCGCGCCGCCGTCAGGCCCGTGCTTTCCGGGCTGCAGTCGCTGCCGTCGGTGGCGTGGGTGCCGCCGGCCGTGATCTGGCTGGGCCTGAACAACTCCATGATGTACGCGGTGATCCTGCTCGGCGCGGTCCCCTCTATCGCCAATGGTCTGATGTCGGGCGTCGACCAGGTGCCGCCGCTGTTCCTGCGCGCGGGACGCACCCTTGGCGCGACGGGCCTGCGCGGCACCTGGCACATAGTGCTGCCGGCCGCGCTGCCCGGCTATCTGGCGGGTCTCAAGCAGGGCTGGGCGTTCTCCTGGCGCTCCCTGATGGCAGCCGAGATCATTGCCTCCTCACCCGAACTCGGCCTGGGGCTCGGGCAGTTGTTGGAGGCGGGACGCACCAACAGCAGCATGTCCATGGTGTTCCTCGCCGTCCTGCTCATCCTGTTGGTGGGTGTGGCCATCGATCTGGTGATCTTCTGTCCGCTGGAACGCTGGATGCTGCGTACCCGCGGCCTGCTCCTGCACGAGTGAGCGCCTCGCATCCATGGTGCTTCTGGTCATCGCGCACGGCAGTCGCGACCCGCGGCACGCCGCGACGGTGCACGCCCTGGTCCGCCGGGTGCGCTCGCTGCGCCCGGACGTGCGGGTGGAGACAGGCTTCCTCGACTTCAACGTCCCTTCCGTGCAAGGGGTGCTGGAGTCGCTGGCGGCACAGGGCGTCCGGGACGTCGTGGCGCTGCCGCTGCTGCTGACGCGGGCGTTCCACGCGAAGGCGGACATCCCCGCGGTCCTCAGGGACGCTCCGCCGCGGTTGCGGATCCGGCAGGCGGAGGTGCTGGGCCCCTCCCCGCTCCTGCTGTCCGCGCTCGAACGACGGCTGTACGAGGCGGGGTTGACGCCCGCCGACAAGTCCTCGACCGGGGTCGTGCTGGCCTCGGCGGGGTCCACCGACCCGGAGGCGATCGCAGTGATCGCTGACATCGCGCGGGAGTGGCGGCACACCGGCTGGTGCGCCGTGCGGCCTGCGTTCGCCTCCGCGGCCCTGCCCCGCACCCAGGACGCGGTACGGGAACTGCGGGCCCTGGGCTGCGCGAAGGTGGCCGTGGCACCGTACGTCCTCGCCCCCGGGTTCCTGCCCGACCGCATCGCACGCGGCGCCGTCGACGCGGACGTCCTGGCCGAGGTGCTGGGCCCCGCACCCGAGGTCGCCCGAGTGCTGCTGGAGCGCTACGACGCGGCGGCGGCGCGGGGGCTGCTGCGGCTCACGGCGAGCGCGTAGGCGTCACCCCTCGACGGCCGCCACGGCCTCGTCGGCCAGCCGTGCCAACTCCCCCACCGGCAGTGACCCGGCCGCCCTGCGCTCGCGGGCGAAGGTGTTGGCCAGGCGCTGGAGAAGTTCGTTCAACGGCGTCGGGACGCCGTGCAGACGGCCCAGGAGGGCGATCTCGCCGTTGAGGTAGTCGGCCTCGATGGTGCCGGTGGCGCGGGCGAGGGACTGCCAGGAGGAGCCGCCGACCGGGACGCCGTCGAGCGGGACGGCGGTGACCTTGTCACCGCGGGTCGTCCGCTGCTCCTCGACGCTCGCGTACGCGATCCCGGCCGCGTCGAGCACCGTCTCGCCCTCGGCCCGGACCCGACGGCGCAGCGACGCGCTGTCCGCTCCCCCGTCGTCGGGGCCGCTCAGGGCCATCACGGCGTTGCCGAGATTGGTCAGCAGCTTGGCGTACTGCCAGCGCGTCACGTCCGCCACCACGGGCGCCTCGAACCTGGACCTCTCCAGGTCGGCGGCGATCCGGTGCAGGATCCCGTCGGTGCCGTGCGGGTAGCGGCCGAGGTGCAGCATCCCGGTGAGCGGGGCGCAGGCGGCGCTGACGACACCGGGTTCCACGAACGTCGCCGGCAGCCAGACGCAGACGCCGTAGACGTGCCGGAAGCGGCGCAGGGCCATGCGCTGGCCCTCCACGCCGTTCTGCGCGCACAGCAGCGGCAGTCGCTCGGCCGCCGTGCCGCCGCCCTCGACCGGGGCCGGGCCCCAGGCGTCGAGGGCGCCTTCGGTGTCCTGGGTCTTCACGGCGAGGACGAGCACGTCGTCGGCGCGCAGGGCGCCGAGTCCGGCCGGGCCGTCCACGACCGGGAGCCGGTGGGTGAACTCGCCCTCCGGCACGCGCAGCCGCAGTCCGCCGTCCCTGAGCGCCTCGTGGTGCGCTCCCCGGGCGACCAGGACGACCTCGTGCCCGGCCCCGGCGAGCCGACCGCCGACGGCCCCGCCGACCGCTCCGGCCCCGATGATGACGTAACGCATGGCAGGAGCCTCGCACACCGTCATCCCGCGAACGGTGTCGCCTGGTGGAACCAGAGCAGCCAGCCGCTCCCCGTGCGCCGCCACAGCGAACTGCGGTGCGCCCGGCTGCCGTTGTGCTCGGTGTCGAAGGTGAGGTGGACGACGTCCGGCGCGAGCGGGACCCCCTTCATCCCGGACGCCGTGATCGGGCCGGCCTCCTGGTCCGTGGCCCCGGCGAGGGCGGCGATGACCGACGTGCGGTCCCAGTGCCGTCCGGACGCGCCGAACTCGTGGAACCCGGGGTGCAGCAGCGCGCCCACCAGCTCGGGCGAGGCGCGTACCGCGGGGTCGAGGAGCCGCAACTCGCCCTGGACGGCGGCCCGTACCGCGGGGTCGTGGTCACTCACCGGTCATCTCCACCAGCTTGACGACGGTGTTCCAGTTGCGGCTGGTGGCGATCACTCCCTTGTTCAGCCGGGGCTTGGACAGGTGCTCGGCGAGCTTGGAGCGGCCGAGGCCGTCGGGGGCGTACAGGTACAGGGCCCGGTCGCCGAGGCGGAACTCCTCGGGGAGGTAGGCGCTCCGGTCGATCTCCGCGAAGCGGTCCTCGTCGACGGGGGCGGAGAAGTAGGTGACGTGGAGCTGCCTGCCCTCCAGTTCGGCGGCCGGGAAGGGGCAGTTGTCGGCGATCGCCCTGAGATAGGCGTGGTCGCGGACGATCACGTCGACCGGGAAGCCGAACCGCTTCTCGATCGCGTCCGTGAGCTCGGCGGCCAGGGAGTCCTCGTCGCCGTGGTCGGCGGTGAAGACGGCCTGCCCGCTCTGGAGGTAGCTGCGGACACCGTCGTGGCCGAGGTCTTCCATCAGCGTGCGCAGGTCGGCCATGGGGACCTTCCTGCTGCCGCCGACGTTGATTCCGCGCAGCAGCGCCGCGTACGTCGTCGTCATGGGTCCCACCCTAGGGCGGGGCCCGTGCGGACCCCGATCACCGCCCCGTACAAGGTCCGTTAGATGTAAGGGTCACGGTCCTCCCCAGTACGGAGGGCGCGCGGTCCCTTGGGAGGAGCCGGCGGCCCCCGCACTTCACCGGACAGCACGACGAGACGGGTTTATCCAGCTCATACCTTCGAAACGAAAGGTGGCGGCAGGGGGCTGTCACCGCTCACGAGGGGGCAAGCCCGTCATGCGGAACGGAGACACAAGGGTGCGTGGCCTGGCCGCCAGGGCCGGCGGCTGGAGCGCACGGCACCGATGGGCTGCCGTCGGTATCTGGGTGCTGTTCGTCGTCCTGGCGATGGGACTCGGCTCGGCGGCAGGCCGGGTCGACGTCAAGGACAGCGACCAGCTCAAGGGGGAGACCCACACCGCCGCGAAGATCATCGAGGACGCCGGGATCGACGAGCCCGCCGGTGAGTCGGTGCTGATCCAGGCCAAGGACTCCGGCGGCAAGGCGACCGACGCCGACTTCCGGGCGGCCGTCGCCGCGGTCGTGAAGGCGGTCGAGGGCACCGGCGAGGTCACCGACGTCACCTCGCCGTACGACACGAACACGATCTCGAAGGACGGCCGCAGCGCGCTCGTGCAGTTCGACATGCGCGGCGACGCGGACACCGCCGGGGAGCGGGTCGAGCCGGTGCTGAAGGCCGTGGAGGGGGTGCAGGAGGAGCACGGGTCGCTGCGGATCGAGGAGATCGGCGGCGCCAGCATGATGAAGACGTTCGACGACGCGTTCGGCGACGACTTCCAGAAGGCGGAGCTCTCCGCGGTGCCGGTGGCCCTCGGCATCCTGCTCATCGCCTTCGGCGCGCTGGTGGCGGCGCTGCTGCCGGTGCTGCTGGCCGTCAGCGCGATCATGGCGACGATGGGTCTGATGGGCGTCGTCAGCCATGTGATGCCGATGAGCGACACCGCCAACTCCGTGATGCTGCTGGTCGGTCTGGCCGTGGGCGTCGACTACTGCCTGTTCTACCTGCGCCGTGAGCGCGAGGAGCGGCAGGCCGGCCGGGACTCTCAGACGGCCCTGCGGATCGCCGCTGCCACCAGCGGCCGCGCGATCATCGTCTCCGGTGTCACGGTGTGCGTGGCGATGGCGGGCATGCTGTTCACCGGGCTCGCCGAGTTCGAGGCGATGGGCCTGGCCTCGCTGATGGTCGTGGCGGTCGCCATGGTCGGTTCCGTGACCGTGCTGCCCGCGCTGCTGTCGCTGCTGGGCGAGCGGGTCGAGAAGGGCAAGATCCCCTTCCTGCACCCGGAGAGCCGGCTGCGCCGCAAGCGGGGCGCCGAGCGGGAGAGCCGCTTCTGGACCACCGTGTTGAAGGGCGTGCTCGCCAAGCCCGTCGTCTCGGTCGTGATCGCGGCCGGCGCGCTGCTCGCCGTCGCGGCTCCCGCGCTCGGCATGAAGACGCAGAACCTCACCCTGGACCAGGAGTTCGGCGACTCGCTGCCGATCGTGCAGACGTACAACCGGGTCAACGACGCCTTCCCCGGCGGCACCGAGCCGGCCGAGGTGGTCGTCAAGGCGGCCGACATCAACGCCCCCGAGGTCACCGGCGCGCTGGCCGACTTCAAGGCGAAGGCGATCTCCTCGGGCGCCTCGCGCGGCCCGGTCGAGATCAAGCTGCACGACGCGCAGAACCTCGCCTTCGTGTACGTCCCGCTGGTGGGCGGTTCCGACCTCGACAAGGCCGGTGAGAGCCTGGACAAGCTGCGCGACGAGGTCCGTCCGGCCACGCTCGGCAAGGTCGACGGCGTCGAGGCGCCGATCACCGGACAGGTCGCCGGTTCCAAGGACTTCAACGACCAGCTGGCCGGAGCGGTCGTCCCGGTCTTCGCGTTCGTCGTGGTCTTCGCCTTCGTGCTCATGCTGCTGTCGTTCCGCTCGCTGACGGTGGCGATCACCTCGATCGTGCTCAACCTGCTGTCGGTGGGCGCGGCCTACGGCATCCTCGTCGCCGTCTTCCAGCACGGCTGGGGCGCCTCGCTGGTGGGCGCGGAGGGCGTCGGCGCCATCATCACCTGGCTGCCGCTGTTCCTCTTCGTGATCCTGTTCGGCCTGTCGATGGACTACCACGTGTTCGTGGTCTCGCGGATCCGGGAGGCGCACCTGCGGGGCCGCAGCACCAAGGACGCGATCCAGCACGGGGTGGTCACCACGGCCGGTGTCGTCACCAGCGCCGCCGTCATCATGGTCGCCGTGTTCGCGATCTTCGGGACGCTGTCCATGCAGTCCATGAAGCAGATGGGCGTGGGCCTCGCGGCCGCGGTGCTCATCGACGCCACGATCATCCGGGGCGTGCTGCTCCCGGCGGTCATGGCCCTGCTGGGCGAGCGCAACTGGTACCTGCCGAAGTGGCTGCACCGGCTGCCCGACCTCACCCACGACGAGGCTCCGGACGCCGTGGCCGCGCCCGTGGCCCGGGACGACGAGGGTGAGCCGCTGAGGGTCTGACCCCCGCCGGGCGGGACAGAACCCCCTTGTACTGAGGGCCCGTTGGCCACCGGGGTGCCAACGGGCCCTCACTCATGCGCGCAGTTGCGCCTCGACGAGGTCGGCGGCCCTGCGGGTGCCGCCCTCCTGCGCCATCCCCGCCTGCACCTCCTTGAGCCGACGGGCCACCTCGGGGTCGTCGACGAGCGCGAGGGCGGCCTCGCGCAGCGCCTCGGCGGTGGCCTGCCCGGTGTCGATCCGGCGGGCGACCCCGAGGCCCTGGAGCATGTCGGCGTTGCCGAACTGGTCCACGGCCTGCGGTACGGCGATCATCGGGGTGGCGGTCGCCAGTCCCTCCTGGCTGCCGCCCGCTCCGGCGTGCGTGACGAACAGGTCGGCCTGCCTGAGCACCGCCAACTGCGGTACCCAGGAGCGCACTTCCACGTTGTCCGGTACGGCGCCCAGCTCGGCCGGGTCGACGTGCCTGCCGATCTGGAGCACCAGGTGCCAGCCGGGCAGGTCGCCGAAGGCCCTGACGCACTCCTGGTAGAAGTCGGGCCGCTTGGTGAAGGAGGAGCCGAGGGAGACGAGGGCCACCTTCTCGGCCCCGGCCGGCCGCACCCACTCCCCCTGCGCAGCGCGGTCCCCCTGGCAGGCGCCGACGAAGGTGTACACGCTCTCGTCGACCCGGTCGGCGTGGGGCTGGAGCGCCCTGGGGATCAGGACGAGGGAGCGGTCGGGGCGGCCGACGAAGGAGTCGGGGTGCAGGTTGATGCCGTTCTCCCGCAGCCAGCCCTGGAAGCGGGCGTAGTAGGCCTGCCCTCGTGCGGTGCTCTTCGGTCCGGCCCACATCGGCTCGGCGACCTCCTCCTCGTAGCCCTGCCAGGCGACGAGGTTGGGCGAGACGGAGATCGCGGGCACGCCCCAGCGGTGGGCGAGGACGCGGGCCGGGTAGGCGGTGATGTCGTGCAGGACGAGATCGGGTTCGTCGCCGTCGTACGCCTCGGCGAGCTGCGGCAGGGCCTGCATCGCGTCGGCGAGGAAGAGCTCCACGTGGTCGAGCAGTTCGGTGCCCCAGGCCGACGGGTCGTCGTCGGGGCCGGGGAGCGTCGAGTTCCACGGCTTCACCTCGGCCCCGGTCTCGGCGACCTTCTCGGCGAACAGGGGCGGGACGGCGTAGGTGACCCGGTGCCCGCGCGCCACGAGCTCGCGGATCACCTCGAGGCTGGGGTTGACGTGGCCGTGGGCGGCGATGGAGAACATGGCGATGTGCGAGGTCATGGGCCACAGGCTGCACGAGACGAGACGTCTCGTGCAACCGTATTACGGGACGCCCGTGCCGCTCAGCGCTGGTAGCGGGCCAGCACCAGGTTGCCGTCGTCCTCCAGGCGTTCGCGCAGTTCGTCCAGGCCGATCGCCCCGCTGTAGTACTCCTGGAAGGCGGGGGTGGCGACCTTGTCCTTCCACTCCGGGTAGCCCCGGACGGACTGCGCGGGCGCCGGCCGGAGATGGGGGGCGAGCGCGGTCCCCGTCGCCCAGCCGTCCTCGGCGGTGCGCAGGGCGGGGTCCTTCAGCGCCTCGGTCCCGGTGGGCAGCATCCAGTCCCCCAGGGCCAGCCGGACCATGTTCCGCGGCTGGAGGAGGAAGTCGATGAACGCGACGGCCTCCTTCTTGTGCGGGCTGTCCTCGGCGACGGACAGGGTCTGCGGGCTGACGCCCTGGGTGAGCCCGTCGGCGCCGGCCGGGGCGGGCAGCACCTGCCAGCGGAAGCCCTTCGGTGCCTGCTGGGCGATCTGCTGGCGGTAGGAGAAGCCGAGCGGGACCATCGCGTACCGGCCGCCGAAGAAGCCGGGCAGGGTGTCGGAGCCGCCGCTGCCGAGCGTGGTGGGCGAGGCGCTGCGGTCGGTGTTCGCCTGGTCGTGGATGGTGCGGGGCACGGTCTCGTCGGCCTTCTCGAAGCGGATGGCCACCTTGCCGTCGGCGCCGCGGTGGAAGAGCTGTCCGCCCGCCGACAGGGACAGGTTGAGGGTCGCGGAGACCGGCTCCTTGAGCGGCCAGGCCACTCCGTACCTGCCGGCGCCGCTGAGCTGCTCGGTGATCCGGCGGAACTCCGGCCAGCTCCACGGGTGTTCAGGTGTCGGGACGCGTACGCCGGACTCCCTCAGCCAGTCGGCGTTGGCGACGAGGACCCGCGGCTCCTGGAGGAAGGGCACGCCGTAGACGCCGTCGCCGAAGGTGGTGGTGTCCCAGCTCCGCTGCGGGATGTCCGACTTCAGCCGGGCGGGGAGCAGGTCGCCGAGGTCGGCGAGATAGCCGCCGTAGGCGAAGTCCGCGAGGTCGTCGGAGGCGTCGTGGATGATGTCGGGCGCCTCGCCGCCCTCGAAGGAGGTCAGCAGCTGGTCGTGGACGCTGTCCCAACTCCCCTGCACGTACTCGACCCTGACGTCCGGATGGGTGGCGTTCCACTCCTTCACGAGTTCCTGGTTGGCCTCGACGGACTCCTCCTGCCAGGCGAGGGACTGGAAGCGCAGGGTGACGCGGCCGTCCTCGGACGCGCTCGTGCCGGTGCATCCGGCCAGGAGCAGGAGAAGGAGGGCCCCCGCGAGCCGGCGTGCGCGCATCAGCTCTTCACCGCCCCGGTCAACATGCCTCCCGTGATACGGCGTTGGATGATCGCGAAGACGACCAGCGAGGGCAGCGTGGCGAGGAAGGCGGCCGCCGCGAGAGGTCCGAGGTCGGCGACGCCCTCCGCGCCGATGAAGTGGGTGAGCACGACCGGCAGGGTCTGCTTGTCCGCCGTCTTCAGCAGCACCAGCGCGAAGAAGAACTCGTTCCACGCCGTGATGAACGCGAACAGGGCCGTCGCCACGATCCCCGGCGCGAGCAGCGGCGCCGTCACCGACACCAGGGTCCGCAGGCGCCCGGCCCCGTCGACGGCGGCCGCCTCCTCCAGCTCGGTCGGCACGGCACGGACGTATCCGACGAGCATCCACAACGCGAACGGCAGCGCCCACACGACGTACACCAGCACCAGCCCCGCGAGGGAGTTGATCAGCCGCAGGTTCTTCAGCACCAGGAACAGCGGGATGATCACCAGCACGAGCGGGAACGCCTGGCTGACCACCACCCAGCCGGTGGCCGCCTTCGCGAGCCGGGTGCGGTGGCGGGCCGTGACGTAGGCGAGCGGGGTCGCGATCAGTACGGCGATCACCGCGGCGGCGAGCGCGGCCAGCAGGGAGTTCCCGGCGGCGCGCAGCAGGGGCTGTTCGTCGAAGGCCTGGCGGAAGTTGTCGAGGGTGGGGTCCCGGGGGATCCAGGTGGGGTGCAGACTGCCCAGTTGCCGGGGGGACTTGAAGGCGGTGGAGACGAGCCAGAGGAACGGGAAGGCGAGGAAGACGAGATAGGCGAGGAGGGCTGCGTACTGGCCGACCCGGCCGGCGGTGCTGGTCCTCATGCCCGGTCACCTCCCTTGAGCCGGCCGACGAGGAAGAGGGCGAGGAGGACGGAGATGACGGCGACCATCACACAGCCCATCGCGGCCGCGTACCCGAACTGGCCGTAGCGGAAGGCCTCTTCGTAGGCGAAGAGCATGGGCAGACGGGTGCGGCCGCCGGGCCCGCCGCTGGTCAGCACGTACACCAGGGCGAAGGAGTTGAAGTTCCAGATGAAGTTGAGCGCGGTGATCGCGAGCGCCACCGGCCGGAGGGCGGGCCAGGTGACCGTGCGGAATCTGCGCCAGGCGCCCGCGCCGTCCATCGCGGCCGCCTCGTGGAGTTCGCGCGGGGTGTTCTGGAGACCGGCGAGCAGGGTGACCGTGGTCTGCGGCATCCCGGCCCAGACGCCGACGACGATCACGGCGGGCAGGGCGGTGGACAGACCGCTGAGCCAGTCCCGGCCGTCGCCGAGGCCGAGGGTGCGCAGGGTCTCGTTGAGGACACCGGCGTCCGGGTTGTAGACGAGCCGCCACATGACGCCGACGACGACCTCGGGCATGGCCCACGGGATGATCGCAAGGGCGCGGGCGAGCCAGCGCAGCCTGAGGTCCTGGTTCAGCAGCAGGGCGAGGCCGAGCGCCAGCAGGAACTGCGGCACGGTCACGCCGACCGCCCACACCAGGCCGATCCGGAACGACTCCCAGAACAGGGTGTCGTGCAGCAGGTCCTGGAAGTTGAGGCCGCCGATCCACTGCGTGGCCCGGGTGCGGCCCGACTGGGCGTCTGTGAAGGCGAGCAGGATCCCGTACATCAGGGGCCCCACGCTCAGCACCAGGATCGGGATCAGCGCGGGCAGCACCAGGAACCAGACCCCGCGGCCGGAAGGACGCCGGTCCCCCTCGGCGCCGGGTGCGCCCCGCGCCGACCGCTCCGTCGCGGTCACCAAGGTCACGTCATCGACTCCTTCAGGCGGCTCGTGACGATCCGGCCCTCCTGGCCTGGGCCTCCGTCATGGTCGTGAAGGGGGTATGCGCCGTCAAGGCAGCGTGCGCACGGGCCCACCTGTGGGAATGCGAGACTGGCCGGGCGATGGCGCGAAGTCGACGCCGTTCGCGGTGGCACTGCACGGGCATGCGGGACAGGTCAGGACCGGGAGGACGGGACGGATGGACGAGGCACGGGCGCGGGACGTACTGGCCGCGGCGGGACTGCGGGCGGGGTCGGCCGAGCTGCTCGCCCTCGGCGAGAACGCCGTCTTCGCCGCCGGTGACCTGGTCGTCAAGGTGGGCCGCGACGCCGAGCTCCTCGACCGGGCGCGCCGGGAACTGGACATCGCGGTGTGGCTGGAGGAGGCGGGGGTGCCGGCGGTGCGGGCGGCCGAGCCGAAGGCGCGGTCGGTCGAGGGTCATCCGGTGACGCTCTGGCACCGGCTTCCCGACGCCGTACGGCCCGCCGAGGCGCGGGATCTGGCCGAACTGCTGCGGGTGGTGCACGCGCTGCCCTCGCCGTCCTTCGCGCTGCCGCCCCGGGAGCTGCTGGGCGGTGTGGAGCGGTGGCTGCGGCTCGCGGGCGGGGCGGTCGACCCCGCCGACGCGGCCTATCTGCGTGAGCGGCGGGACGGCTTCGCGGCGGCCGCGGCCGCGCTGACGCCCCACCTGGAGCCCGGGCCGATCCACGGGGACGCGCTGCCCCGCAATGTGCACGTGGGGCCGGACGGGCCGGTCCTCGTCGACCTGGAGACGTTCTCCTCCGATCTGCGGGAGCACGACCTGGTGGTGATGGCTCTGTCCCGGGACCGGTACGGGATGCCCGCGGCGGCCTACGACTCGTTCACCTCGGCCTATGGATGGGACGTGCGGGAGTGGGAGGGATGCGCGGTGCTGCGGGGGGCCCGGGAGACGGCCAGCTGCGCGTGGGTCGCGCAGCACGCGCCGACCAACCCGAAGGCCCTGGCCGAGTTCGAGCGGCGGGTCGCCTCGCTGCGGGACGGCGACGAGACGGTGCGCTGGTACCCGTTCTGACCGAAGGACGGTTGCAGAGGCCGCGGTGACTGGTCGCGCCCACGCGGCGGAACCGCACATCGGTGCAGTCCTGCTCCCCCGGGTCAGTCGTCCGCGCCCTGAATGACCTGTGCCGCGGACCTCAGTTCCGTCAGAACCGTGCGCACCGCCCTCCTCGCCGTCCGCTCCGGCCGGTACAGGGCGTCGATGTGGCGTCTCGCCCTTACCCCGCTCAAGGGCCTCAGGACCAGCGCCGGGTGGCGGCGCATCGTCCAGCGGGGCATCAGCGCCAGGCCGCCGCCCG
>NZ_LJBR01000550.1 GCF_001282115.1 Streptomyces sp. NRRL B-24085
GAAGCAGGCGTAACCGGGGTCCCGGTCCGCCTTGAAGAGGATCTGCTGCTCCGACCCGGTTGCCGAGGGCGGGTGTTGGGCGTGGGCGGGGCCCGGCAGGGTGAGGAGGGCGAGGAGGGCGCCGGTGGCGGGGACGGCGGTCAGGGGGGATCTCAGACGTGCGCGGCTCGACGGCACGGGCACCCTTTCAGTTTCCGTACATCCGGAAATGCGACATTCCGGTCACGGACCGTAGTTGTGCGCCCCGCGCCCCACAAGAACCCCGCCCGTGTCCGTCACGGATGGAGTACGACCTTCCCCAGGTTGCGCCGCCCCTCGATCACCTCGTGCGCCTTCGCCGCGTCCTCCAGGGCGAACTCCCCGTGCACGGCGGTCCGAAGGGCGCCGTCCAGGAACAGCCGCCACAGCTCCCGCCGCCACCGTTCGTACAACTCCGGCCGCTCACGGGCGATCCGCGCCATCTGGAAGCCCGTCACGGTCTTGGCGCCGACGAGGAGGTCGTACGCCTGGATCGTCCCGCCGCCCGAGCTGTACGCCACCAGCCGCCCGCCCGGGACCAGGGCGGCGAGCGCCGGGGTGAGCAGCTCGCCGCCGACCGCGTCGAGGACGTAGTTGACGGGATCTCCCCAACTGCCGTCCCCGTAGAGGGTGGTGGCGTCGGCGCCGAGCGAGCGCACGAAGTCCGCCTTCGCCGGATCGGAGACCGCGCCCACCACCCGGGAGGCGCCACGGATTCGTGCGAGCTGCACGGCGAGGTGGCCGACCCCGCTCGCCGCCGCCGTGATCAGCGCCGTCTCTCCCGGCTCGGGGTGGGCCGCCTCCAGGGCGCCCAGCGCGACCAGCCCGCTGCGGACCAGGGCGACCGCGTCGACCGGAGAGGCGCCGTCGGGAATCGGCGAGGCCATGGCCGCGTGGAGCAGTGCGAAGTCGGCGTAACCGTGGCCGAAGCACAGCCCCGTGACCCGCTCGCCGGGACGGAAGCGGGTGACCCCCGCGCCCACGGACACCACCTCGCCGGCGAGTTCGCCGCCGAGCGGGACCGGCTCCGCCGCCTCGGTCACCTTGCGCACCACGGGGAGCGTGACCCCGACCGCCTCGCAGCGCACGAGGAGTTCGCCCGGGCCCGGCTCGGGGACCGGCGCCTCCTCCAGGAACAGCGGGCCGCCCGTGGACCCGTACCGGACGCGACGCATCGACCGACCTCCCGTGGATTCATTGGAGTTCCCAACGATAGTCGCCCGATCGTTGGGAAGTCCAATGAACAGTGGCTAGGCTGGCCGCATGGCCGAAGCACCCCTCCCCGCGATCCGCTCCCTCCCCAGCTGGCTCCTCGGCCGTGCCGCCGCCCGCGGACGGGCCCTGGTGGCCGAGGCGCTGGCCACCGAAGGCATGAAGATGTGGCACCACGTGGTGCTCTCCGCCGTCCGTGACCTCGCCCCCGTCGCCCAGGCCGACCTGGGCCGCGCGGTGCGACTCGACCCCAAGGACCTGGTCGGCATCCTCAACGACCTCCAGTCCGCCGCACTCGTCCTGCGCGCACCGGACCCCGTGGACCGCCGCAAGAACGCGGTGTCCCTGACGGACGAGGGGGCGCGGCTGCTGGAACGCTGCGAGAACATCGCCCGCCGGGCCAACGACGAACTGCTCGCCCCCCTCTCCGCGGCCGAACGCGCGCAGTTCATGGACCTGTTGATCCGGATCTCCGGCACGGAGGGCTGACGGCGGTTAACGTTCCGTCATGACCGGACCCCTCGCGCTCGATCCCGCACGCAGCGCCCTCGTACTCGTCGATCTGATGGACCGGATCGTCGCGCTGCCCCTGGAACCCCGCAAAGGCACCGAAGTCCTCACCACCGCCGAGGAATTGGCGAACACCTTCCGCGAGGCCGGAGCGCCGGTGGTACTGGTGCGCGTCGAACGGCCCGGCGTCGCCGACCAGCCGCCCGGCAGCGGGCTGGCGTCCGGGCTCGCCGGCCGCGGCGACATCGAGATCGTGAAGCGGACCATCGGCGCCTTCCAGGGCACGGAACTGGACGCGCGCCTGCGCCGACTCGGCGTCACCACACTGGCGTTCGGCGGGATCGCCACCAACCTCGGCGTCGAGTCCACCGCCCGCGCCGCCCTCGACCTCGGCTACGACCTCGTCTTCGTGGAGGACGCCATGGCCGCGTTCACCGCCGCCGAGCACGAGGCCTCGACCCGGCTCGACTTCCCGCGTCTGGGCACGGTGGTGACGGCGGATCAGGTGCGCTTCGTGGCGGGGTGACCGGCCCGGACCCGGGCCCGGGCGGTCACCCCGCCGCCGGGGGCGTCGCCCGGTGGTCCCGGCCCGCGACAGTGACCGGCGATGCCGGGCCGAGCCGCGAACCGCAGGTCACCGCCCGGCGAAGCCCTCGTCGAGCGGCCGAGGCGGCGGGACGTCGATCCGGTCAGCCCTGGGTAGCCGTCGCCTCCAGCGCGAGCCGGTGTTCCCCCGCGTACACGTTCATGGAGGGGCCGCGGAGGAAGCCGATGAGGGTGAGGCCGGTTTCGGTGGCGAGGTCGACGGCGAGGGAGGAGGGGGCGGAGACGGCGGCGAGGACGGGGATGCCGGCCATCACGGCTTTTTGGGCGAGTTCGAAGGAGGCGCGGCCGGAGACGAGGAGGATGGTGCGGCTGAGGGGGAGGTTGCCGTGTTGGAGGGCGCGGCCGATGAGTTTGTCG
>NZ_LJBR01000551.1 GCF_001282115.1 Streptomyces sp. NRRL B-24085
CCGCTCACCGCAGCTCACCCAGGGGCGCGGGGAACGGCGTCCCTCTCGCTCCCACTGGCCCGCAGCCGCCCGACCGCCTGACCCGGCGTCCCTCTCGCTCCCACTGGCCCGCAGCCGCCCGACCACCTGACCCGGCATCCCTCTCGCCCCCACCGGCCCGCAGCCGCCTGACCAACCGACCCGGCATCCCCCTCGCGCCCCTACGGCAGCGGAGACGCCCGCCCACTGTCCAGCAGCGGACCCAGCAGATCACCGTAGTCCTGCAAGCGATCCCCCATGTCCCCGGCCTCGAAGGCCAGTTGACCAGGCGCCGTGCACTCCTCGACCTCCGTCCAGGAGAGCGGCGCCGACACCAGGGGGCGGGCCCGGGCCCGCAAGGTGTACGGCGTGGCCGTCGTCTTGCGGGCAGCGTTCTGGCTCCAGTCCACGAAGACCTTCCCGGGCCGCAGACTGCGCGTCATCCGGTGCAGCGCCAGCCGCGGCATCGCCCGCTCCGCCTCCACGGCGAGCTGCTTCGCGTACTCCGACACCTGCTCGGACGAGGCGCCCCGCACCGCCGCCAGCAGGTGCAGCCCCTTGGACCCGGCGGTCTTCGGGTACGCCTCGATGCCGTCCGCCGCCAACCGCTCCCGCAGCCACAGCGCCACCTCGCAGCACTCGACGACCGTCGCGGGCGGTCCCGGATCCAGGTCGAGGACCAGGCGGTCGGCCTCCTCGGGCGTGTCGACCAGCCACTGGTGGGTGTGGAACTCCGTGACCAGGTTGGCCGCCCACATCAGGCTCGCCAGGTCCTGGACCAGCACCATCCGGGCCGGCCCCTCCGAGCGGGGCACCTCGGCCGTTGTGACCCAGTCGGGCGTACCCGGCGGCACGTTCTTGGCGAAGAAGACCTGGCCGTCGGGGCCGTCCGGATAGCGCAGGAAGGAGACGGCGCGGTCACGCAGATGGGGGAGCAGGACGTCGGCCGCGGTGGCGTAGTAGTGGAGCACCTCGCCCTTGGTGAAGCCGGTGGCCGGATACAGCACCTTCTCCAGATTGCTGAGCGCGAGCCGTCGCCCCTCCACCTCTGTGATCGGCGTCATACGATGAGAATCTCATGCAAAGAGGGATAGAACGGCACAAAACCCCAGAAAGGGTGCTGCTGGTGAGATCCATATGGAACGGCGCCATCTCCTTCGGCCTGGTCAGCATCCCGATCAAGCTGGTCAACGCCACCGAGAGCCACTCGATCTCCTTCCGCCAGATCCACACCGAGGACGGCGGCCGGGTCCGCTACCGCAAGGTCTGCGAACTGGAGGACCGGGAGATCAGCCAGGCGGAGATCGGCAAGGGGTACGAGGACGCGGACGGCACCATCATCCCGATCACCGACGAGGACCTGGCCCACCTGCCGCTCCCCACGGCCAAGACGATCGAGATCGTGGCCTTCGTGCCGGCCGACCGGATCGACCCCCTCCAGATGGACGCGTCGTACTACCTCCAGGCGGGCGGCGCCCCCGCGGCCAAGCCGTACACCCTGCTCCGGGAGGCCCTCAAACGCAGCAACAAGGTGGCCATCGCCAAGTACGCGCTGCGCGGCCGCGAACGCCTCGGCATGCTCCGGGTGGTCGAGGACGCCATCGCCCTGCACGGGCTGCTGTGGCCGGACGAGGTCCGCGCGCCCGAGGGACTCGCCCCCGACACCAAGGTCACCGTCAGCGACAAGGAACTCGACCTCGCCGACGCCCTGATGGACACCCTCGGCGAGATCGACCTGGACGAACTGCACGACGAGTACCGCGAGGCGCTGGAGGAGGTCGTCGCCGCGAAGGCCGCGGGGGAGGCCCCGCCGGAGTCGCCGGAACCGGCCCGCAGCGGCAAGGTGCTCGACCTCATGGCCGCGCTGGAGAAGAGCGTGCGGGAGGCGAAGGAGTCGCGGGGCGAGGAGCCGGGGGAGGTCAGGCAGTTGCCGCAGCGGAAGTCGGCGCGGTCCGCGCCCAAGGAGACCGGCGGGAAGAAGTCGACGGCCAGGACCACCAAGAGCACCACGACGAAGAAGGCGGCGGCCGCCAAGAAGACGACGGCGAAGTCGTCCCAGGGGACGAAGAAGACGGCGGCGGCCAAGAAGGCGTCGACCGCGAAGAAGACGGCGGCCAAGAAGACGACCGCCCGCAAGCGGACCGCGTGACCTGCGCACCACCGCCCGGGGAAGGCGCCGCGCAGGTCGCGTCAGTCGTGCCGCGAGGTCAGCCGACGACCTTCGCGGACTCGATGATCACCGGCTGCGTCGGCACGTCGCCGTGACCGCGGCTGCTGCCGGTGCGCACGCCCTTGATCTGGTCGACGACCTCCTGGCCCTCGGCGACCTTGCCGAACACGGTGTAGCCCCAGCCGTTCGGGCTCTTGGCCGTGAAGTTGAGGAAGTCGTTGTCCGAGACGTTGATGAAGAACTGTGCGGTCGCCGAGTGCGGGTCGCTGGTGCGCGCCATCGCGACGGTGTAGGCGTTGTTCTTCAGACCGTTGTCGGCCTCGTTCGGGACCGGCGCGAGCGTGGGCTTCTGCACCATGTCCGGGGTGAAGCCACCGCCCTGGACCATGAAACCGTCGATCACCCGGTGGAAGATCGTGCCGTCGTAGTGCCCGTTGCCGACGTACGTCAGGAAGTTCTCGACGGTCTTGGGCGCCTCGGCGTCGGCGAGCTCGAGGACGATACGGCCGAAATTAGTGGTCAGCTCGACCCTGGACATGGGAATCGTCCCTTTCTGGTGGGGCATGACCGAAGCATCTTGTCACACGGCTGTCAGGGCGCCGGTGACGACAGGGGGGCCTCGCCCGTGACGCTCCCGGTCGTGCCGGGCCGCGGGGTCGGTACGACCGACGGCTCGGAGGGCGCGGGCGAGGGTGACTCCGGGCCGGTGCGGGTGGGCGGGGGGCTGCTCGCCGGGGCCAGCGGCACCGAGGAACGGCCGGAGTCCGTACCGGGCAGCGCGGCCACGATGCCGGCCGTGAGGGCGGCGGCCACCAGTGCTGCCACGGCGCCCGAGACCGCCGTACGACGGCGTCGGATCCGTCGGCCGCCGGCGACGGCCGCGCCGGTGACGCTGGGCAGTGCCGGTTCCCGCCCGCCGTCGAGGATCGCCTCGAAGGCGGCCCGCACGCGGCCGCC
>NZ_LJBR01000552.1 GCF_001282115.1 Streptomyces sp. NRRL B-24085
CCGCAGACGAACCCCGAGCACCGGACAGCGCCGCGGCGCGACGAGCCACCGCCGAACCCAGTCGCCGCACGCCCCCCCCGACAGCTCGCGCTCACCCCCGGGACCGCGCCCGGCACCGGCCCAGGCCGCACGAGCACCAGCGCTCCAACCCCCGACACCGGCCCGTGCACGGAGAGTACGCACGCCCCGGGCCGGCCACGCGCTCACCCCCGCGCGTACGTCTCCCGCAGTTCCACCTTGCGGACCTTCCCCGACACCGTCATCGGGAAGGCGTCCAGGATCTTCAGGCGGGTCGGGATCTTGTAGTGGGCCAGCCTGCCGTCGCAGAACGCGCGCAGTTCCTCAAGGCTCGGCGGCGCGGCCGGGTCGCGGGGAATCACGCAGGCCAGCACCTCCTCGCCGTAGCGCTCGTGAGGAACGCCGACCACCTGGACGTCCGCGATCCCCGGGTGGCCGTAGAGGAACTCCTCGATCTCGCGCGGGTAGATGTTCTCGCCACCCCGGATGATCATGTCCTTGATGCGGCCGACGATCTCGACGTACCCGTCCTCGCGCATCCTCGCCAGGTCACCGGTGTGCATCCAGCGACCGGGGTCGACGGCCTCCGCGGTCTTCTCGGGCTCGTTCCAGTAACCGAGCATCACGCTGTAGCCGCGGGTGCACAGCTCGCCCGCAGTTCCCCTGGGTTGGGTGACTCCGGTCGCCGGGTCGACGACCTTGACCTCGATGTGCGGCAGGACCCGGCCGACCGTGCCGGTGCGGTGCTCCAGGTCGTCGTCCCTGCGGGTCTGGAGGGACACCGGGCTCGTCTCCGTCATGCCGTAGCAGATGGACACCTCCGCCATGTGCATCTCCGCGACCACCCGCTTCATCACCTCCACCGGGCACGGTGAGCCCGCCATGATGCCGGTGCGCAGCGAGGAGAGGTCGTACGCCGCGAAGTCGGGGAGGTTCAACTCCGCGATGAACATGGTCGGTACGCCGTAGAGCGAGGTGCAGCGCTCCTGCTGGACGGCCCGCAGCGTCGCCGCCGGGTCGAAGGAGGGGGCCGGGATGACCATGCACGCGCCGTGGGACGTAGCAGCCAGATTCCCCATCACCATGCCGAAACAGTGATAGAACGGGACCGGGATGCACACCCGGTCCTCCTCCGTGTAGGAGATCAACTCCCCCACGAAGTAACCGTTGTTGAGGATGTTGTGGTGGGAGAGCGTGGCCCCCTTGGGGAAGCCCGTGGTGCCCGAGGTGTACTGGATGTTGATCGGGTCGTCGCAGGAGAGGTCCGGATACGCCGGGTCCGGCACGGCCCGCCCCAGCAACTCCTCCCAGCTCGGGTCGCCGATGTAGACGACCTCCCGCAACTCCCGGCACCCGCCCCGCACTTCGTTCACCATCGCCCGGTAGTCACTGCTCTTGTGGCTGAGGGAGGCGAAGAGGAGGGAGATCCCCGCCTGGCGCAGCACGTACTCGACCTCGTGGGTGCGGTACGCCGGGTTGATGTTCACCATGATCGCGCCGATGCGGGCGGTGGCGTACTGGACGAGCACCCACTCGGGGCAGTTGACCGCCCAGATCCCCACCCGGTCGCCCTTGGCGACGCCGGAGGCGAGCAGCGCCGACGCCAACTCGTCGACTTCGGCGCCGAACCGGGCGTAGGTCCAGCGCCGTCCGGACGGCACGTCGACGAGCGCCTCCCGGTCGGGCCAGGTCGCCACCGCCCGGTCCAGGTTGGCGCCGATGGTGTCGCCGAGCAGCTCCGTCGTGCCGGTGCCGTGCGTGTACGAGTTCACCGGAAGTCCTCCTCGCGGTACTCCGCGTCCGAGCCCGCCGCGGTCGCCTCCCGCAGCTCGATCCGCCGGATCTTCCCCGACACCGTCTTGGGCAGCTCCCCGAACTCCAGCCGCCGGATCCGCTTGTAGGGCGCCAGCGCCTGCCGGGAGTGCTCGAACAGCACCTTGGCCGTGTCGGGCCCGGGCTCCCAGCCCTCCGCCAGCACGATGTACGCCTTGGGGACGGCGAGCCGCAGCTCGTCGGGGGCGGGCACGACGGCCGCCTCGGCGACCGCCTCGTGCTCCAGGAGCACGCTCTCCAGCTCGAAGGGGCTGATCTTGTAGTCGGAGGCCTTGAAGACGTCGTCGCTGCGGCCGATGTAGGTCAGATAGCCGTCGGCGTCCCGCGAGGCCACGTCCCCGGTCCGGTAGTAGCCGCCGGCCATCGCCTCCGCCGTGCGGTCCGGGTCGCCGTGGTAGCCGGTCATCAGACCCACCGGCCGGGCCGACAGGTCCAGCGCGATCTCGCCCTCGGCCGCGCCGGGCGCGCCGGACACCGGGTCGAGGAGTTCCACCTTGTAGCCGGGGCTCGGGCGGCCCATGGAGCCGGTCTTGAGCACCTGCCCGGGGCTGTTGGAGACCTGCACGGCCGTCTCGGTCTGGCCGAAGCCGTCCCGGATGGTGACGCCCCAGGCCCGCCGGACCTGTTCGATGACCTCCGGGTTCAGCGGCTCTCCGGCCGCGACCACCTCCCGGGGCGGGGTGCGCAGCTGGGTCAGGTCGGCCTGGATCAGCATGCGCCACACGGTCGGCGGGGCGCAGAAGGTGGTGACCTGGGCCCGGTCCATCTCGGACATGAGGCGGGCGGCGTCGAAGCGCGTGTAGTTGTGGATGAAGACGGTCGCCTCGGCGTTCCACGGCGCGAAGAGGTTGGACCAGGCGTGCTTGGCCCAGCCGGGCGAGGAGATGTTCAGGTGCACGTCACCGGGCTTGAGCCCGATCCAGTACATGGTCGCCAGGTGCCCGATCGGGTACGAGGTGTGGGTGTGCTCGACGAGCTTGGGGCGGGCCGTCGTCCCGGAGGTGAAGTACAGCATCAGCGGGTCGTCGGCGAGGGTCGGCCCGTCGGGCAGGAACTCCTCGGGGGCGGTGTAGGCGTCCTCGTACGGCTGCCAGCCCTCCGGTACGCCGCCGACCGCGATGCGGGTGTAGTCGCCGGGCACCTCGTCGAACTTGCCGGTGTCCTCCGCCCGTACCAGGACGTGCCGTACCCGGCCGCGCTCGACGCGGTCGCGCAGGTCGGCGGGGCCGAGCAGCGGGGTCGCCGGGATGACGACGGCCCGCAGTTTCATGGCGGCGAGGGCCGTCTCCCACAGCTCGGCCTGGTTGCCGAGCATGACGAGGATCCGGTCCTCGGCCTCCACCCCGCGCTCGCGCAGCAGGTTGGCGACCCGGTTGGAGCGCTCGGCCATCTCGGCGAAGGACAGCCGGACCTCGCCGCCGTCCTCCTCGACGATGTGCAGGGCGGTGCGGTCGTTGTCCTGCGCGATGACGTCGAACCAGTCGAGCGCCCAGTTGAAGTGTCGCGGGCGGGGCCAGGCGAAGCCCTCGTACGCCGTGGCGTAGTCCTCGCGGTGCTGGAGCAGGAAGTCCCGCGCCCCGCGGAAATCCTCCGTGGCCGTCATCTTGCGTCCTCCTCGTACCGGACCATTGCCGGGCGGCTCTCTGCCATCGTGTAATCCGTGATGCAGGTCTCACTACCCCCGAACGGGGGTGTGTGCGGCGGTGAAGGGACGAACAGGTGACAGTGGACGCGGCCGGCGCGGTGGAGATCCGGCGTGCCCTGGTGCGGCTGCGGCGCACCACGGGCCTCCCGGTCGCCTTCGGCGGTCTGGTGGAGTCCGGGCACCCGCGGATACGCATCAGCGAACTGAGCGGTACGGCCACCACCTCGCTGCTCGCGCTCGCGGTGACCTCGGGCAACGGCCTCGGCGGCAAGAGCGTCGCGCTGGCCCGCCCCTGCGCCGTGGCCGACTACTCGCTGTCCCGCCAGATCAGCCACGAGTACGACGCCGCGGTCGCCGCGGAGGGCCTGCGCTCGGTGCTGGCCGTGCCCGTGGTCGTACGGCGCCGGGTGCGGGGCGTGCTGTACGGCGCCCTGCGCGACGCCCGTCCGCTGGGTGACCGGATCCTGACGGCGGCGGTGGACGCGGCGCGGGACGTGGAGCAGGCGCTGGTCGTGGCCGACGAGGCCCGGGACGTGCTGGCGGCGGCGCGGGCCGAGCCCGGTCGCGGTGACGCCTCCGCGTGGGAGCAGGTCCGGGAGGCGCACGCGGCGCTGCGGGCGCTGGCCCCGCGGATCGGCGACCCGGCGCTGCGGGCCGAGCTGCTCGACGCGTGTGCGCTGCTGACCCCGGATTCCGCGCCCTCCGAGGCGGTCGCTCTGGCACCTCGTGAGCTGGACGTACTGGCCTGTGTGGCGGCCGGGGCGACGAACGCGGTGGCCGCGCAGCGGCTGGGCGTGAGCGCCGAGACGGTCAAGGCGTACCTGCGGTCGGCCATGCGCAGGCTGGGGGCCAGGACGCGGGGCGAGGCGGTGGTCGCCGCGCGCCGGGCGGGACTGCTCCCGTGAGGACCGGCCGCTCGCGTACCATTTGCAGACAACTCATTCATTCGCGGGCGCTTTGAATTTCTTCATGCGGAACCGGTTGTTATTTCCCTCACCGCATCTTCCCGTCGAATTTCAAAGCACCTTGCCTAATATTGGCCAGGACACGACACAGGGAGGGGAGCGGTGACCGTGCCACGCGACTTCCAGGAGCCTGCGAGATGCCGCCCCGACCTGGTCATCGGACGGGACGAGCTGTTCGGCCAGGCCCGTGAGCAGCTGGCCCGCGGCGGCAGCGTGCTCCTGCACGGTCCGGCCGGAATAGGAAAGTCGACCGTGCTGCGGGCTCTGGCCGCGGAATACGGTGAGACGGCCCGCACCGTGTTGCGCTGCTCGGCCACCGAGTCCGAATCCCACCTCCCCTTCCTGGCCCTCGCCGACCTCTTCGGCCTGGTCCTCGACGACATCTCCGACCAGTTGCCCGCGGCCCAGCGCACCGCGCTGGAATCGGCGCTGACCGGGCGGGGCGAGTCCACCCTCCAGCGCGACGGCCTCGCCCTGCGCCTGGCGGTGCTGTCGGCCCTGCGCGCCCTCGCCGCCGAGGGGCCGGTCCTGGTCGTCGCCGACGACGTGCAGTGGCTGGATCCGGCCAGCCTGGAACTGCTCGGCTTCGCCGCCCGCCGGCTCGGCGACATCCCCGTGCGGATGCTGTGCGCGGTCCGGACCGACGGCCCCGGGTACGACCGCCATCTACGCGCGTTGCCACCGGACAGCCTCGCCGTCCGCTTCAACCCGCTCACCCGCGCCCAGGTGGCCGAACTGCTCGACCACCGCGGCTACACCGGCCTCCAGCGCTCCACCGTTCGGGACATCCACCGCACCAGCGGCGGCAACCCGTTCTACGCCCTGGAACTCGGCCGGGCCCTCACCGAGAATCCGACCCCGCCCCGCCCCGGCGAGCCGCTGCCGGTGCCCACCTCGCTCAGGGCGCTGGTGCTCAGCCGGCTGGAGATGCTGTCCGAGGAGGCCCGGCACACCCTGCTGGTGGCGAGCGCGGGCGCCCGCCCCACCCCGGCCCTGCTGCACGCGGCCGGGCGCGTGCACGCCGAGGCCGAGATGGCCCAGGCGGCCGCGCTGGGCCTGCTCGCGACGGAGGCCGAGGGGCCCGCCGTACGCTTCGCTCATCCGCTGATCTCGGCCGCGCTGTACGCGGAGGCGCCGGCGCAGGAACGGCGGGACGCGCACCGGGCGCTGTCCACGGCCGCCTCCGACCCGATCGAACGGGCCCGCCACCTGGCCCTCGCGACCATCGGCACCGACCCGGAGGTGGCCGCCCGGCTCGCCGAGGCCGCGGCCCTGGCCCGGGACCGGGGCGCCCCCTCGATGGCGGCCTCCCTCGGGCTGCTGTCGGCCCGGCACACCCCTGCCGACTCCGTGCCCGCCCCGGACGTACGACGGCTCACCGCGGCCGAGGACGCGATCACCGCCGGGGAGCTGGACCTCGCCCGGGACATCGCCCGGGACGTGCTGACCCGGGCCACCGTGCCCGCGGACCGGGTGCGGGCCTGGATCATCGTGATCGACACCGCGGGCCACGCCATGACGGAGGTCGACGAGGTCTTCCCGCAGGCGCTGGCCGACGCCGGTGAGGACCCCGAGCTGCTCGCCCTGGTCCGCTACCAGCTGGCCTGGCGGGCGCTGCTCGTCGAGGGCGACTTCGACGAGGCGCGCGGGGAGGCGGCGCGCTCGGCGGCGCTGGCCGCGCAAGCCGGCGACCGCTACAACGAACTGATGGCGCTGGCCTTCCAGGCCCAGCTCGAGACCCTGATGGGCCATCCGGACGCCCCCGCCACCATCAAGCGCGCCCTGAAGGAGCCCCAGGACCCGCGGGTGGCCGTCCACCACAACGGAGCCGGGTACTCCCGCTTCCGCTGGCTCATCATGAGCGACCAGTTGCCCGAGGCCCGCGCGACGGTCACCGCGCTGCTGCGCGAGGTGCGGCGGCGCGGGTCGGTCGAGAGCGAGGTGCACTTCCTGCGCGGGGTGGCCGAGACCGAGCTGCGCTCGGGGCACTGCGGGCGGGCGCTCGACGTGGCCCGGGAGAGCCTGCTGATGGCCCGGGACACCGGGATCGGCGAGGTGGCCTCGGCCGTGCTCGCCTCCATCGCGGAAGCCTCGGGCGGACAGGTCGAGCGGGCGCTGGAGCTGGCCCGGGAGGCGGTCGACCACTCCGAGGAGAACGGCGACCAGATGTACGAGTCCCGGGGCCTGGCCGCCCTCGGGTACGCCCAGCTCGTCGCCGGGGACGCGCAGGGCGCGGTCCGTTCGCTGCGCCGGGTGCGCGAGCTGGAGCACGGGCTCGGCATCACCGACCCGGCGCGCGGCCGCTGGCAGGGCGACCTCGCCGAGGCCCTTGTACGGATCGGGGAGACCGGCGAGGCGCAGGACGTCATCGACGTGACGCGGGTGAACGCGCTGCGGCTGGGCCGGGAGAGCGTGCTCGCCGTACTGGACCGGGCCGAGGCACTGGTGCGGGCGGCACGGGGTGAACACGACGCTGCGCTGGTGCAGTTGACCTCGGTGCAGGATCGTCTCGCCAAGCTGGGGTACGGCCTGGAGGAGGCCCGCGCCGCCTTCGCCCTGGCCCAGCTGCGCACCCGGCGGCCCGGACCGACGTCGTACGACGAGGCGGCCCGGCTGTTCAGGCGGTGCCGGGCGCTGCCGTGGCTGCGCCAGGTGGAGGCGGCCGCGCTGGCCCGGCCCGCGGAGCCGGAGCCCGCGCACACCGTGGCGCCGGACGGACTGGAGAGCCTCGAAGGGCTCGCCTCGATGGAGCGCCAGGTGGCCGCGCTCGTGATGGAGGGCGCCACCAACCGGGAGATAGCCGCACGGCTGTTCATCAGCGTGAAGACGGTCGAGGCGACGCTCACCCGGGTCTACCGCAAACTCGGGATCCGCTCCCGGGTGGACATCGTCCGGCTCGCGGCGGGCCGCAGGCCGTAGCCGAGGGACCGTCAAAAGCGCTTCCCCCAGGGCCGACCGAGGGTTTTCCCTGCCCAACTCCCTTAGGGGCTTCCCTCATTGGGAGGGGGAACTTTCGCGTTCTAGCTTATGAACGTGCCGCTCGCCCGGGCATACGGGGGTCGGTCCCGCGACCCCCGTGCACCCCCACACCCGCGCGACCCCCCACCGGCAACCC
>NZ_LJBR01000553.1 GCF_001282115.1 Streptomyces sp. NRRL B-24085
GTGCGGGGGATCGGGACGGACGTCGGAGGGGCTGGTCGTCGTCACGGCGGCACCTGCCTTGGGCGCGAATTCCTGTCGGGCGACAGAAATTAGGGAGGTGCTGTTTCCGGTGCATGACGGGGTCGTGTCGGGGCTGGGCCCAAGTGCTCACGCCGTCACGATGGGACAGGAACGCGATATGTCGTGTGTGTTGACCGGCTGACGCAGGTCGCGATATGTTCGGCGCCGGATATTCGGATGCGAGGTGAACGGTCGTGCGGCGTCGCAAGCTCCGCAACCCCCTGGCGCTCGCCGTGCTGGCGACGCTGTGGCAGAAGCCCATGCATCCCTACGAGATCGCCCAGACCCTGCGCCGCCAGGGCAAGGACTCCAGTACGAAGATCAACTACGGCTCGCTCTACACGGTCGTGCAGAACCTCGAAACCCATGGGTTCGTCGAGGTCACGGACGTGCAGCGGCAGGGCAACCGGCCCGAGCGGACCGTCTACGGCATCACCGCGGCCGGACGCCAGGAGACCACCGAGTGGATGTCGGACCTGGTCGCCTTCCCGGCCAAGGAGTACCCGATCTTCGAGACCGCGCTGTCCCTGCTCGCCGTGCTCCACCCCGACGAGGTGGTGCCACTGCTGGAGGAGCGGCTCGACGCCCTGGAGGTGCGGATCGCGAGCGGCCGGGGCGCGCTGGAGAAGCTCTACGAGACGCTGCCCCGGCTCTTCCTCGTGGAGAGCGAGTACCAGCTCCACATGGTCGAGGCGGAGGCGGAATGGGTCCGCGGCTTCCTCGACGAGCTCAGGAAGGGCACGCTGCCCGGCATCGAGGAATGGAAGACGTTCCACCGGCCGGAACCCGGAGGGCCATGACGAGATCCGTGACCTGAACAGGAACATGAACAGGCCCCGGCACGGCTGTTGCAGCAGCCCGCCGGGGCCTCGAACCCCGAACTGAATCCGCCCATGAGGGCACATCCAGGCGATCGAGGTGCGGCACACCCAGGATAGCCCGGTGCTCCTCACGCGGATCAGTTGTCGTCCGCTCAGCCAGGAGACCCAGGAGGGCACCTGCCATGAACACCCGTGCGCCCGCGATCGAGGCGCGTCGACTGATCAAGACCTACGGCGGTGAGGTCACCGCCCTCGACGGCGTCGACCTCGTCGTCGAACGCGGCAGCGTCTTCGGGCTGCTCGGCCCGAACGGCGCCGGCAAGTCCACCACCGTCAAGATCCTCACCACCCTGGCCCGCCCCGACTCCGGCTCGGCCACCGTCGCCGGCCATGACGTGCTGCGCCACCCGGACCGGGTCCGGCGGGCCATCGGCGTGGTCGCCCAGGGCTCCGGCGCCGACCCGGTCGCCACCGGCCGCGAGAACCTCCGGCTCCAGGGCAGGCTCCACGGCCTGAAGGGCGCCGCCCTCGAACAGCGGGTGGACGAGCTCCTCGACCGGTTCACGCTCACCGAGGCCGCCCGGCGTCCGGTCAAGGGCTACTCCGGCGGCATGCGTCGCCGGCTCGACGTCGCCCTCGGTCTGGTGCACCGGCCCGAGGTGCTCTTCCTCGACGAGCCCACCACCGGTCTCGACCCGGAGGCCCGCACCGCGATGTGGGACGAGATCGGCCGGCTCGCGGGGGAGGAAGGGCTGACGATCCTGCTCACCACGCACTACCTCGAAGAGGCCGACCGGCTCGCCGAACGGGTCGCGGTCGTCGACCGCGGCCGGATCGTCGTCGAGGGCACCCCGGACGCGCTCAAGGGCGAACTCCGGGGCGACGCCGTCCATGTGGAGCTGCGCGAGCCGCTCGGCGACGCCGGGCGCACCCTGCTGACCGGCACCCTGCGCCAGGTGCCCGGAGTGCACGAGGTGCAGGCCGACGGACACCGCGTCAGCGTCCGTGCCGACGACGGGGCGGCGGCCGTACCCGCCCTGCTCGCCGCGCTGGAGCGGGCCGGGGTCGTCGTCGCCACCGCCACCGTCGCCCGCCCGTCCCTGGACGACGTCTACCTGCGCTACGCGGGCCGCCGTTACTCCGAGGCCGAGGACCTGGTGGGTGCGCGATGAGCATGGCCGTCTCCCAGACCTGGTACATGACGCAACGTCAACTCATGGTGTTCGTACGGCAACCCGCGTACGCGATCATCACCCTGGTCCAGCCGGTGATCTGGCTGTTCCTGTTCGGCAGCCTCTTCCGGAAGGTCGTCGAGCTGGGCGGCTTCGGCACCACCTCGTACCTCGACTACCTCGTCCCGGGCGTGGTCGTGATGAGCGCGCTCAGCTCCAACATGTGGGCGGGGATGACCACCCTGGACGAGATCCAGCGCGGCACCCTGGACCGCTTCCTGACCACTCCGGTCAGCCGGGCCGCGCTGATGAACGGCAACGTCGTCAACAACGGGCTGGTCACCGCCTTCCAGTCGGTGGTCATCGTGCTGCTCGGGCTGCTGGGCGGGGCCGACTACCCGGGCGGGACCGCCGGCGTCGCGGTCCTGGTGCTCGTCGCGGTCCTGCTGGGCACCGTCTTCGGGGCGCTGTCCAACGCGCTCGGCATGCTGGTGCGGGAGCGTGAGTCGATCATCGGGATCAACACCTTCCTGCTGCTTCCGCTCACCTTCCTGTCCAGTGCCTTCATGGCGCCCTCGCAGATGCCCTCCTGGATGCGGCACATCGCCGACTTCAACCCGCTGAACTGGGCGATGGTGGCGGGACGTTCGGCTCTGTCGGCCGATCCCGACCCGGGACTGGTGCTGAGCCGCGGGGGAGCGCTGCTCGGGCTCGCGGTCGTCGCGGTGTGGCTGTCGATCCGGACGTTCCGGTCGTACCAGCGGTCGGTGTGACGCCTGCCGGACACGGCGAGAGGGGCGGCACCTTCGCGGGTGCCGCCCCTCTCACCGACGTATGCCTAGGCGGCGGGCGCCGCGCCTTCCTGCTCCGCCTCGATGCGCGCGTTCCAGTCCCGCTTGGAGGCCTGCCAGCCGTCCTCGTTGTGGCCCAGGCGCCAGTAGCCGGAGATGGACAGGTCCTCGCGCGGGATCGCGCGTTCGACCCGCAGCAGATGGCGGAGCTGCTTCACGAAGTGCGCCTCGCCGTGCACGAACGCGCACAGCCGGCCCTCCGGGAACTCCAGCGCGCGCACGGCCTCCACCAGGGCCTCGCCGACCGGACGGGAGCCGCGGTGCAGCCAGACGACCTCCACGTCGGAGTCGATCTTCTGCTCCTCCTCGGGCCCGGAGACCTCGATGAAGGCGTGCGCCCGAGTGCCGTCGGGCAGGGACTCCAGGGAGCGGGCGATCGCGGGCAGGGCGCTCTCGTCGCCGGCGAGCAGATGCCAGTCGGCGTCGAGGGCGGGGGCGTAGGCGCCGCCCGGGCCCATGAAACGCACGGTCTCACCGGGCTGGACCCGCACCGCCCAGGGGCCGGCCAGCCCCTCGTCGCCGTGGATCACGAAGTCCACGGTGAGCTCGCGGTGTTCGGGGTCCCAGTGGCGCACGGTGTACGTGCGCGTCACGGGCCACTGCTCGCGCGGGAACTCCTCGCGGATCCGCTGCATGTCGAAGGGCTCGGGGTAGGTCACGCCCTCGGCCGGGAACAGGATCTTGACGTAGTGGTCGGTGCAGGTGTCCGCCGCGAACTCGGCGAGTCCCTCGCCGCCGAGCACCACGCGCTGCATGTGCGGGGTGAGGCGTTCGGTGCGGACCACCTGTGCGGAGTGGGCCCTCCGCGGCTTGCGTCCGGGTCCTTCTGCCATGGCGGCCTCCCTGTTCCCTACGCTTAGGCTTACCTAAGTTAGCATCAGCCCCCCTGGCGATGGCATGCCACTCGTGGAAAGCGAGGGCAATATTTACGCGCCGAGCGTCGCCACCAGTCGCTGCAACGATCCACCCAGTCCCCATCGCTCTGCCAGCTTCTCCAGCGCCGCGGGGTCGCGCGGCGCGCGCGGAACCGCCGTCTCCACCGTCGGCAGCGGAACGTCAGCGGCCACCCGCACGACCTTCGGCGCCACGGCCACGTACGGCCGCGACTCGTCCAGCCGCTTGCGCTGCGACGGCGTGAGCTTCGCCTTCGGGTCGTCGACCGCGGCCATGATCCCGGCCAGGTCGCCGAACTCGGCCAGCAGCTTGGCCGCCGTCTTCTCGCCGATCCCGGGCACCCCCGGAAGACCGTCGCTCGGGTCGCCGCGCAGCAGCGCCAGATCCGCGTACCCACGGCCGTCGACGCCATACTTCTCGCGCAGCCACGCCTCGTCGGTGAGCTGGAGCGAGCCGACGCCCTTGAGGGGGTACAGCACCCGCACCCGGCGCTCGTCGTCCACCAGTTGGTACAGGTCGCGGTCGCCGGTGACGATGTCGACCGGGCCCGTCGCCCGCGCGGTGAACGTGCCGATCACGTCGTCCGCCTCGTACCCGGCGACCCCCACGCGCGCGATGCCGAGCGCGTCGAGAACGGCCTCGATGACCGGCACCTGCGGCGACAGGGTGTCCGGCACCTCCTCCTCGTCCGGGCCGCTCTCGCGCTCCTCGGCGACGCGGTGCGCCTTGTAGGAGGGGATGAGGTCGACCCGCCACTGGGGCCGCCAGTCGGCGTCCATGCAGGCCACGAGCTCGTCGGGGTGGTGGTCCTTGACCAGGCGGTCGATGAATTCGAGAAGGCCGCGCACGGCGTTCACCGGCGTGCCGTCCGGGGCCTTCACCGACTCCGGCACGCCGAAGTAGGCACGGAAGTAGAGCGAGGCGGTGTCGAGGAGCATCAGTCGTCCGGTCACGCCTCGCATCATGCCGTACGGCACCGACAGCGGCCGTCGCCGCTTGACTCGTTCGGCGGTGTGAGCGTCCTGTGAACCGGCAGACCGGTGTGTTTGACCCGGAGGCACATGGGCAGGCGCGGCCTCGGAGCGAGGCAGGTTGCATCTTCAACTGTTCGCGACCCTTCGTCTCCCACCCAGTGGTCAAGAGACAAGAGGTACGCGTGTCATCACGGCTTGAGGCAGAGCAGCTCTACAAGGTCTTCGGGAGACGGCCGCACGAGGCGGTCGAGAGGCTGCGCGAGGGCGCCGACCGGGAGGGACTGCGCGCGGAGGGCACCACCGCGGCGGTGATCGACGCCTCCTTCACCGTGGACCCCGGTCAGATCTTCGTGGTGATGGGCCTGTCCGGCTCCGGCAAGTCCACCCTGCTGCGCATGCTCAACGGCCTCCTGGAGCCCACCGCGGGCCACGTCCGCTTCGACGGCCAGGACCTCACCGCGCTCACCGACCGCGAACTGCGCGCCGTACGAGCCCAGAAGATCAGCATGGTCTTCCAGCACTTCGCGCTCTTCCCGCACCGCAGCGTCCTGGAGAACGCCGCCTACGGCCTCGCCGTGCAGGGCGTCCCCAAGGCCGAGCGCGTCGAGCGGGCCGCCGAGGCCCTGGAGCTGTGCGGCCTCAAGGGCTGGGAGAAGTCCTGGCCCGACGAGCTCTCCGGCGGCATGCAGCAGCGCGTCGGCCTGGCCCGCGCCCTCGCCACCGACGCCGACCTGCTCCTCATGGACGAGTCCTTCAGCGCGCTCGACCCGCTGATCCGCCGGGACATGCAGGACCAGCTCCTCAGCCTCCAGAGGACCCTGAAGAAGACCATCGTCTTCATCACCCACGACCTCAACGAGGCCATGCGGCTCGGCGACCGGATCGCCGTCATGCGCGACGGCCGGATCGTCCAGACCGGCAGTGCGGAGGACATCCTCGTGCGGCCCGCCGACGACTACGTCGCCTCCTTCACCAAGGACGTCGACCGCTCCCGCGTCCTGACCGCGTCCGCCGTCATGGACACCGACGTGAGCGGCGACGAGGCCGCCTGCGGCTGCACGGGCGACTGCGAGACCGCGACGCCCGACACGCCGTTCACCGAACTGTGCGCGATGAGCGCCCGGTCGACCCACCCGGTGGCCGTCCTCGACGACGAGCACCGGCTCGTCGGCGTGGTCCCGCAGGACCGCCTGGTCGGCTTCCTCGCCGACGCGGAGGTGGCCCATGCCTAGGATCCCGCTCGGCGACCGGGTCAACGACACCGTCGACTGGCTGCTCACCCACGTGTCCTGGCTCTTCGACTTCCTGAAGACCGTCTTCACCGGCACCTACGACGGCATCGACGCCGTCCTCCAGGCGCCCCGGCCCCTGCTGCTCGCGGGCATCTTCGCCGTGATCGCGTTCTGGCTGCGCGGCACCCTGGCCGGTGTCCTCACCTTCGCGGGGTTCGCCTTCATCGACTCCCTCGAACTGTGGGAGGACGCGATGACGACCCTCTCACTGGTCCTCGTCGCCACGATCATCGCGCTGGCCATAGCCGTGCCCGTGGGCATCTGGGCGGCCCGCTCGAACCGGGTCAGCGGCTTCGTGCGCCCCGTCCTGGACTTCATGCAGACGCTGCCCGCGATGATCTACCTCATCCCGGCGATCCTGTTCTTCGGCACCGGCGCCTCCGCCGGCATCGTGGCCACCCTGATCTTCGCTCTCGCCCCCGGCGTCCGCATGACCGAGCTGGGCATCCGGCAGGTCGACAAGGAGCTCGTGGAGGCGGCCGAGGCGTTCGGCACCACCCCGCGCGACACCCTCCTGCGCGTCCAGCTCCCGCTGGCGCTGCCCACCGTGATGGCCGGCGTCAACCAGGTCATCATGCTCGGCCTGTCCATGGCCGCGATCGCCGGCATGGTCGGCACCGGCGGCCTCGGCGGCGACGTCAACGAGGCCATCGGCCAGCTCGACGTGGGCCTCGGCTCCGAGGCCGGTGTCGCCATCGTGATCCTCGCGATCTACCTCGACCGCATGACCAGCGCGCTCGGCACCCAGGTCTCCCCGCTGGGCCGCCGCGCCGCCGCCAAGGCCCGCGCGAGCCAGGGCCTCCGGATCTGGTCCTACCGCCCCCGCCCCCAGGTCGCCGTGATCGGCGTCGTCGTCCTCGCCCTCGTCGCGGGCGGCATGGGAATCTTCGGCGGCACCTCGGGCGAGGCCACGGCCGTGTCCGGCAAGGACGTCGGCCAGGGCAAGAAGATCAGCATCGGGTACGTCCCCTGGGACGACGGCGTCGCCTCCACCTTCCTCTGGAAGGAGATCCTGGAGGAACGCGGCTACCAGGTGGACGCCAAGCAGTTCGACGCGGGCCCCCTCTACACCTCCGTCGCCTCCGGCAACGCCGACTTCATGACCGGCGCCTGGCTGCCCACCACCCACGAGCAGTACTGGAAGAAGTACGGCAGCAAGCTCGACGACCTCGGCGCCTGGTACGACAGGACGTCCCTGGAACTGACCGTCCCGGCGTACCTGAAGGACGTCAACACCCTGGCCGACCTCAAGGGCAAGGGCGCGCGGTTCGGCGGGAAGATCACCGGCATCGAGTCCAGCGCCGGTGAGACGGCCCTGCTCAAGAGCAAGGTCCTGAAGGCGTACGGCCTCGACAAGGAGTACGAGGTCGTCGACAGCTCCACCCCCGCCATGCTGGCCGAGCTGAAGCGGGCGTACGACCGGAAGGCCCCGATCGTCGTCCCGCTCTGGTCGCCGCACTGGGCGTACAACGACTACGACCTGAAGAAGCTCAAGGACCCCAAGGGCGCCTGGGGCTCGGGCGACGACATCCACACGGTGGCCCGCAAGGGCTTCGCCGAGGAGAACCCGGTCGTCGGCGGGTGGCTGAAGAACTTCGAGCTGGACGAGAAGCAGCTCACCAGCCTGGAGGCCGAGATCAACAAGGCCGGCAAGGGCAGGCAGCAGGACGCCGTCCGTACCTGGCTGAAGCAGCACCCCGGCCTGGTCGACAAGCTGGCCCCCGTCCAGAAGACGGCGGCGGAGACCGAGCGTCCCGTCAACGTGGCCTGGTTCCCCTGGGACGAGGACATCGCCGTCACCTACCTCTGGAAGAACGTCCTGGAGAAGCGCGGCTACCGGCTGAACCTCAAGCAGATGGACGTCGGCCCGGTCTACACCGGCCTCGCCTCCGGCGACCTGGACCTCAACTTCGACGCCTGGCTGCCGTACGCCCAGAAGAACTACTGGGACCAGAGCAAGGACCGACTCGCCGACCTCGGCACCTGGTACGAGCCGACCTCGCTGGAGGTCGCGGTCCCCTCGTACGTCAAGGGCGTGCGGACGTACGAGGACCTCAAGGGCAAGGCGGACCTGTTCGACGGGAGGATCATCGGCATCGAGCCGGGCACCGGCGAGATGGACCTCCTCAAGAACAAGGTGCTGCCGGGCTACGGCCTCGACAAGGAGTACGAGGTCGTCGACGGCTCCACCCCCGCCATGCTGGCCGAGCTCAAGCGGGCCTACGCCAGGAAGCAGCCCGTCGCCGTCGTCCTGTGGTCCCCGCACTGGGCGTACAGCCGGTACGACCTGACCAAGCTCAAGGACGACAGGAAGCTCTTCGGCGAGGGCAACACGATCCGCACCATCGCCCACGAGGACTTCCCCGGGCAGTACCCCCAGCTCACCAAGTGGATCAAGGGTTTCCATATGAGTGAGGACGAGCTCGGTACCCTGGAGAGCGAGATCAACAGGTACGGCCAGGGGCACGAGGAGCGGGCGGTCGCCGCCTGGCTGAAGGAGCACCCGGAGATGGTCGGGCGGATGACCCCGTCATGACCGCCCCGGGACCACGGTAAGGATCCGGCCAACCACATAGAGCTACGTCATCGCCCGAACTCCGATGCCGACGAGGGGACTTGAGCGGTCCGCGACGGACGGGTGACCGAAACCCGGCCCCCCGGCTGTTTCCGGGGGGCCGTTCGGCTGGCGCGAATCGTGAGGTACGGTCGCACGCCGTATGACATCGATGTGACGGCCGCATGAAACGGTTTGCCGAACATGCGTAGGGTGCAGACAACTCATCAGGGGACGTGTCCGAGGACCGACGAGCGAAGGAGGGAGCCGGAGCCATGGGCGACCACAAAGAACAGCCCCTTCGGGTCGGCGCGGCCGTGCGCCGCCGGCGCCGCGCGCTGGAGCTCACCCTCGCCGTCGTCGCCGAGCGCAGCGGCCTCTCGGTCCCCTTCCTGAGCCAGATCGAGAACGAACGCGCCCGTCCCAGCCGCAGCTCCCTGGAGAAGGTCGCCGACGCCCTGCGCACCACGGCCGTCGAACTCCTCGCCGCCGCCGACCCGGCGTGCAGCGTCGACGTCGTGCACGCCGAGGGCCCGGAGCCGGGCTGTGAACCCCGGATGCGCTCGCTGGTGCGCGGTCACCACCAGATGCACGCCCAGGAGTTCACCGGCGACCACGACGCGGGGCGCGAATTCCAGTACCGCAACGACCAGTTGATGTACGTCGCCGACGGCGCGGTGGACGTCGAGGCCGAGGGCCGCGCGTACCGGCTGGGTCGCGGCGACACTCTGTACCTGACCGGCGGGGTGCGGCACCGCTGGCGGGCGACCGTGGCCGACACCCGCGTGATCGTCGTCGCCGTGGCCGAACACGTCGAGGCGCTCCAGGACCGGCCCCGGCAGTGAGGGTCGTCTCCCTGGTCCCCTCGCTCACCGAGGCGATCGCCCGCTCGGCCCCCGGCGCCCTGGTCGGCGCCACCGACTGGTGCACCCACCCGGCCGACCTCGACGTCACCCGCGTCGGCGGCACCAAGAACCCCAAGCTCGACCGGATCACCGCCCTCGCCCCCGACCTGGTGATCGCCAACGAGGAGGAGAACCGGGAGCCGGATCTCGCCGCCCTGCGCGCGGCGGGCCTGGAGGTCCTGGTGACCGAGGTCCGCGATGTCCCGCAGGCCTTCCGGGAGCTGGACCGGGTCGTCGGGGCGTGCGGTGCCGTACGGCCGCGCTGGCTGGACCGGGCCGAGGAGGCGTGGTCCGCGCTCGAACCCCCGTCGCGCCGGGCCACGGCGGTCGTGCCGATCTGGCGGCGGCCGTGGATGGTACTGGGCCGGGACACCTTCGCGGGCGACGTGCTCTCCCGCCTCGGCGTCGACCACGTGTACGCCACCCACGCGGACCGCTATCCGCGCGTCCCCCTGGACGAGCTGCGGGCGGCGGCCCCGGACGTGGTCGTCCTGCCCGACGAGCCGTACCGCTTCACCCCCGACGACGGACCCGAGGCCTTCCCCGGTCTGCCCTGTGCGCTCGTCAGCGGACGGCACCTGACGTGGTACGGGCCGTCGCTGGCCGAAGCACCACGGGCACTGGGCGAGGCCCTGCGAGCAGCGCTCCGCTGACGAGCCCGCGCACGGTGTGCACGGCGGCCGTTGCCCAGGCGGCGACGAGAGCGGCGTAGAGACCTGTGGCGAGCCAGTCGTAGCCGACGAGCCCCGTGTGCCGGGCCAGCGCCTCGGCGCCCGTGACACAGGTGCCGACCGGGAAGGTGAAGGCCCACCAGGTCATCGCGAACCGCATCCCGTGCCGGCGGGCGCGGACCACGTGCGCGGCGGCGAGCGCCAGCCACAGCAGGGCGAACCCCATCACGGGGACCCCGTACAGGACCGCGAGGACGCCGAAGCCCTCGCTGTAGGGGGCCGGGACGACACCGGGGGCCACGTCCGCGAACTTGCCGGCCGCGGTGGTGGACTGGCCGAGCGGGCCGAGCACCAGGAAGAGGGTCGGGGTCAGGGCGAGGGGGAGCGGGCCGCCGGTGACGGTCCGGGCGAAGACGAGCGGCAGCATCAGCAGGGTGGCGAGCAGGCTGAGCCCGAACAGCGCGAAGCAGCCGAGCAGGAGGGTCTCGCGGGGCTCGCCGGCGGGGAGGTGCGGCACGAGGAGCGGCCCGAGGGCGGCCGACACCATGGGCGCGACCAGGGGGAGCAGCCACACCGGCGTGACCTGCCCCGGCTCGGCCTTCTGCCGTACGGCCATGAGGTACGGCACGGCGACGGCGGCCGCGAGACCCACGGCCGTGCCCGCGGTGAACAGCACGGCGTCGAGCGCGACCGCGGCCGTGGTACCGATCCAGTCCCGGCCGACGGTGAGGGCACCGCCGCCGACGGCCAGCAGGGCCATGGCGAGGCAGCCGTAGAAGGGGGCCGTGGCGGGGTCGAGGAGGTGGGCGCGGGCCTGGTCGGCGTGGTGGCGCCAGTGCAGGGCGCGGGCGCCGAGGAGGGCGAGCAGCAGGACGAGGGACAGCAGCCAGACGGTGGCGCAGATCGTGCGCAGGCCGGGGAGGTGCACGGGGAGCGCGACGCCGGCGGTGGCGACGATCGCGGTGCCCATGACGGCGGCGTACCAGTTCGGCCCGAGGTGACGGACGGCGGTGACCATGTCTCCACGGTGCCGTCCGGGGAGGGCCGCGACCAGGGAGTACGGAGCTATGAGGGCATAAGCTGTCTTTATGAGCGGTGTGGAGGAGCACGGGGCGGCGGTGAGCGGGGGACTGTCCCACCGGGTGCCGGATCTGGGCGCGCTGGAGCTGCTGCTGGCCGTGGCGCGGCTGGGGAGCCTGGGCGGGGCGGCCCGGGAGCTTGGCATCACCCAGCCGGCGGCGAGCAGCCGGATCCGCTCGATGGAACGCCAGCTGGGGGTCGCCCTCGTCGACCGCTCGCCCCGCGGCTCCCGGCTCACGGACGCGGGGGCGCTGGTGACCGACTGGGCGCGGCGGATCGTGGAGGCCGCGGAGGCCTTCGACGCCGGGGCACAGGCGCTGCGGGTGCGCCGGGACTCCCGGCTGCGGGTGGCGGCGAGCATGACGATCGCGGAGTACCTGCTGCCGGGGTGGCTGCTCGCCCTGCGCGCGGGGCGCCCTGACACGGCGGTGTCGCTGCACGCGGGGAACTCGGCGACGGTCGCGGAACGCCTGCTGTCCGACGAGGCGGACCTCGGCTTCGTGGAGGGCCTGACGGTCCCGTCGGGGCTGGACTCGGTGGTGATAGCCCATGACCACCTGATCGTGGTGACCGCACCCGGGCACGTCTGGGCCCGCCGCCGGCGCCCCCTGGAAGCCGCCGAACTGGCCGAGACCCCGCTGATCCTCCGCGAGAAGGGCTCCGGCACCCGCCAGGTCCTGGACGCGGCCCTCGGCGGCCTGGCCCGTCCCCTGATCGAGCTCTCCTCCACCACGGCGGTGAAGGCGGCGGCGGTCGGCGGCGCGGGCCCGGCCGTACTGAGCGAACTGGCGGTCGGCGAGGAGCTGTCGATGCGACGGCTGGTGCGGGTGCCGGTGGCCGGGGTGTCCCTGGCCCGCGACCTGCGAGCGGTCTGGCCCACGGGCCACCGCCCGGTGGGCCCGGCAAGAGACCTGCTGTCACTGACACGCGACTAGGGTGACGGCGGTGGTGACGGGCTCTTGGCTCACCTGTGCTGAGGGGTGGACGGCGGATGGGGGCTCCTGGCTCACTGCGCCGAGAGGTGGA
>NZ_LJBR01000554.1 GCF_001282115.1 Streptomyces sp. NRRL B-24085
ACCTCACGGAAGATGTGCACCGCCTCGGACTCCAGCGCATCCAGGTGCGAGAGGGCGTACGGGGCCTCCGTGCCCTCCTCCACCGTGGCAGCGGTCGTCGTCATGCCAGTCCCCTCTCGGTGAGCAGCGCGTGAACCGCGGCCGCGGACTCCTGGACGGTCTGGTGCTGCGACTCGATCCGCAGATCGGGCGACTCGGGCTCCTCGTAGGGGTCGTCGACCCCGGTCAGCCCGGAGAGTTCACCGGCCGCCTGCTTGGCGTACAGGCCCTTCACATCGCGTACGGAGCACACCTCGACCGGCGTCGCCACATGGATCTCCAGGTACGCGGCGCCGCTCTCCTGGTGGCGCTTGCGCACCGCGTCACGGCTGTCGGCGTACGGCGCGATGACCGGGACCAGCACCTTGACGCCGTTGCGGGCGAGCAGTTCGGCCAGGAAGCCGATGCGCTGCACGTTGGTGTGCCGGTCCTCGCGGCTGAAGCCGAGGCCCGCGGAGATGAACTCGCGGATCTCGTCGCCGTCGAGCACCTCGACGCGGTGGCCCTCCTCGCGCAGCCTGCCGGCCAGCTCGTACGCGATGGTGGTCTTGCCGGCACTCGGCAGACCCGTGAGCCAGACGGTGGCTCCGGTCGTCACGTGCAACTCCTCGGTAGATGTCGTCATCCGTGCAGCCCGCACTCGGTCTTCGCACGGCCCGCCCAGCGGCCGGCCCGCGCGTCCTCGCCCTCCAGCACCCGGCGGGTGCAGGGGGCGCAGCCGACGGACGCGTATCCGTCCATCAGCAGGGGGTTCGTGAGTACGCCGTGCTCCTGGACGTAGGCGTCCACGTCGTCCTGGGTCCAGCGGGCGATGGGGGAGACCTTGACCTTCTGCCGCTTCTCGTCCCAGCCGACGACCGGGGTGTTCGCCCGGGTCGGGGACTCGTCGCGGCGCAGCCCGGTCGCCCAGGCCACGTAGTCCTTCAGGCCCCGCTCCAGCGGCTCGACCTTGCGCAGCCTGCAGCACAGGTCGGGGTTGCGGTCGTGCAGCTTCGGGCCGTACTCGGCGTCCTGCTCGGCGACCGTCTCGCTCGAAGTGGTAGCCGGTGTCGAGGAAGACGACGTCCACGCCCTTCATCGCGCGGGACGCGAGGTGGGCGACCACCGCGTCCTCCATCGAGGAGGTCACGCAGAAACGCCTGCCGAAGGTGTCGACCGCCCACTGGAGGATCTCCAGCGCGGAGGCGTCCTCCAGATCGCGGCCCGCCCGCTCGGCGAGCGCCTTGAGATCGTCGGTCGTGCGCTCTTCCTGAATCGCGGTCATATCCGGTCTCCCCCTGCGTCGGTGGGCTGAAGACCCCGGGCGAGGAGCCCGAGGAACTTCAACTGGAATGCGCGGTTGCACGCCGCGCATTCCCAGGAGCCGTGGCTCTGCTCGCTGGGACGGAGGTCCTCGTCGCCGCAGTAGGGGCAGTAGAAGGGGGCGGCCCGCTCGCTCATGACAGGGCCTCCTCGGAGGCTCGCGAGGCCCAGGCGGCGAAGCGCTCGCCCTCCTCGCGCTCGGCCTGG
>NZ_LJBR01000555.1 GCF_001282115.1 Streptomyces sp. NRRL B-24085
GATCGTGGGGTGGATCAGGCTGTAGGTGCCGGCCGGGGGGCTGGGCTGTCGAGGGCGTTGGTGGTGCGTCGTCTGCTGGAGCGGCAGCAGGCGGGGGAGTTGTCGACGCGGCATGTGCGTGCGGTCGCTGAGGTGGTGGGTGCTTCGGAGCGCACGGTGTGGCGCTGGTTGGAGCAGGCGAAGGCGACGGGGCGGGCAGAGGCGCCGGTCCGGCGGGGGTATGCGGTGTCGGACGAGGTGTGGGAGCTGCTGGGTGAGGCGGGGGGCAATGTTTCGGAGCTGAGGCGTCGGCTGGTGGCAGCCGGCGGTGAGGAGCCGGTTCCGTCGATGTCGACGTTGAGCCGGGTGATCCGCAGGGATCGTCGGGCGGGGCGGGCTTTGCTGACCGGGCGGGAGCCTGAGGTGGCCGGGGCGCGCCGGCCGGATGCCCTCAGTGAGCTGGGTTTGAGCGTGGTGGCCGAGAAGGGCGCCGGTGGGCAGGTGTTTCTGCGGGAGCAGAAGCACTTGGCGCAGGTCCCGCTCCTGGTCCCGGGAGCGCAGTTGGTGCACACGCCTGCCGTGCGGTCGGTGCTGCGGACGGTTGCGCAAGCGGCCGCGGTCGGGGCAGTGGTGTGTCTGTACGGTGACGCCGGCCAGGGCAAGACCGTCGCGTTGCAGTACGCCCTGTCCCAGCTGCCGCACCCAGCCCGGGTCCGTCGGGTCCATGTCGGTGTACACCCGACAGTCCCTGAACTGCGCCGGGTGCTCGCGGACGCCCTCGAGCTGGGCAGGCGTCTGCCGCGCGGAGCGGGGGAGGCCGACCTGATGCTGGTGAACGCGCTACGACAGCCCCGGATGCTGGTACTGGACGAGGCGCAGCGCCTTCCGGGACCGGCGCTGGAGTTTCTGCGCGGGCTGTGGGACCACCCGGACACGGACACGACGCTGGTGCTGGCGGGTGCGGGCAGTGAACGGGCGCTGCGCCGGGTGCCCGCGCTGGCCTCCCGGGTGCTGACCTGGGAGTTGGTGCCGCGTCTTCGCCCGGACGAGGTGGCAGCGGCGATGACTGCCTTTCACCCGTTGTGGGAGGACGTGAGCGAGGCCGATGTCGTGTGGGTGGACGAGCATGTGGGGCACGGCAATTTCCGGACGTGGGCGAAACTCACCTCGCACCTGACCGCCGAAATGTACGGCACGAGCCGTGCGGTGGTGGACCACCGGTTGCTGGAGCGGGCCTGCGCACGGCTCATGGGGCCGCTGTGACGGGCGCTGCCGGGCCGGCAGAGGTTGGCGGCCACGAGGGTTCCGACGTGCGGGGAGGTCTGCCTGCTTCCTCCCTGTCGGCGCTGCGCGGCCCTGCCGTGCGCCGGCTGCTCGCCCTGCGACAGGACCGGAAACTGACGACCCGGCATGTGCGGCTGATGGCCCAGTCGTTGGAAGTGACGGAGCGAACGGTGTGGCGGTGGCTTGCCGCTGCCGAGCGTGACGAGTCGGCGGCCGCGGAGCCCGGGGCGCGGGCCCAGAGCAAGGACCGCTTCTGCGTCACCCCGGAGGTGCGCCGTCTGCTGGCCTTGTGGAAGGGCAACGTCGCGGCGGTCCATCGTGAGCTGGTCGCTCGCGCGGCCAGGGGCGAGGGGGAGCCGCCTCCGTCCCTGAC
>NZ_LJBR01000556.1 GCF_001282115.1 Streptomyces sp. NRRL B-24085
CCCGGCCACCGCCCCTCATGGAAGCGCTTCGCGCCACAGTGCTCCTTCCAGTCGCCTCGACCCCGAGATCGCCGCGCGCCTCAAGCGCAGCGCCGACGGGCTCGTCCCCGCCATCGCCCAGCAGTACGACACCGGTGAGGTGCTCATGCTCGGCTGGATGGACGACGAGGCGCTGCACCGCACGCTGACCACCGGCCGCTGCACCTACTGGTCGCGCAGCCGCCGGGAGTACTGGGTCAAGGGCGACACCTCCGGCCACTTCCAGTGGGTCAAGTCCGTCGCCCTCGACTGCGACGCAGACACCGTGCTGGTGAAGGTGGACCAGGTCGGCGCCGCCTGCCACACCGGCGCGCGGACCTGCTTCGACGAGGACGTGCTCCTCAAGGACGGCGCCGGTTCAGGCACCGCCGCCCCGGGTCAGTAAGGTCAGCCGCCATGGACCTCGAGACCTTCCGCAAGCTGGCCACCGACCGCCGCGTCATCCCCGTCACGCGCAAGCTCCTGGCCGACGGCGACACCCCGGTCGCCCTCTACCGCAAGCTGGCCGCCGAGCGCCCCGGCACCTTCCTGCTGGAGTCCGCGGAGAACGGCCGCTCGTGGTCCCGCTACTCCTTCGTCGGCGTCCGCTCCGCCGCCACCCTTACGGCGCGCGACGGCCAGGCCCACTGGCTCGGCACCCCACCGGTCGGCGTCCCCGTCGACGGCGACCCGCTGGCCGCCCTGCGCGCCACCATCGAGGCCCTGCACACCCCGCACCAGGAGGGCCTGCCGCCCTTCACCGGCGGCATGGTCGGCTACCTCGGCTACGACATCGTCCGCCGCCTGGAGAAGATCGGCCCCGGCGAGCGCGACGACCTGAAGTTGCCCGAGCTGACCATGCTCCTGACCAGCGACCTCGCCGTCATGGACCACTGGGAGGGCTCGGTCCTGCTGATCGCCAACGCGATCAACCACAACGACCTCGACACCGGCGTCGACGAGGCCCACGCGGACGCGGTGGCCCGCCTCGACGCCATGGAGGCGGACCTGTCCCGCGCGGTGGCCCAGCCCCCGGCGGTCCTGCCGCCCTCCGAACTGCCCGAGTACACCGCGCTGTGGGGCGGCCCCGACTTCCAGGCGGCCGTCGAGGACATCAAGGAGCGCATCCGGGCCGGCGAGGCCTTCCAGGTCGTCCCCTCGCAGCGTTTCGAGACGCCCTGCACGGCCAGCGCGCTGGACGTGTACCGGGTCCTCAGGACCACCAACCCCTCCCCGTACATGTACCTGTTCCGCTTCGACGGCTTCGACGTCGTGGGCTCGTCCCCCGAGGCCCTGGTCAAGGTCGAGGACGGGCACGCCATGGTCCACCCCATCGCCGGCACCCGGTGGCGCGGGGCGACCCCGCAGGAGGACCAGGCCCTGGCCGACGAACTCCTCGCCGACCCGAAGGAGCGCGCCGAGCACCTCATGCTCGTCGACCTGGGGCGCAACGACCTCGGGCGGGTCTGCGAGCCCGGCTCGGTGGAGGTCGTCGACTTCATGTCCGTCGAGCGGTACTCCCACGTGATGCACATCGTCTCCACCGTCACCGGCAAGGTCGCCCCCGGTCGCACCGCCTTCGACGTCCTGACCGCCTGCTTCCCGGCGGGCACCCTCTCCGGCGCCCCGAAGCCCCGCGCGATGCAGATCATCGACGAACTGGAGCCGTCCCGGCGCGGGTTGTACGGCGGCTGCGTCGGCTACCTCGACTTCGCGGGCGACTCCGACACCGCGATCGCCATCCGTACGGCACTGCTCAGGAACGGCACGGCGTACGTCCAGGCCGGTGCCGGAATCGTCGCCGACTCCGACCCGGTCGCCGAGGACACCGAGTGCCGCAACAAGGCGGCGGCGGTCCTGCGGGCGGTGCACACGGCGAACCGACTGGGCGAGTAGGGCGATTCTCACGGAGCCCCGGGTGACCGTTCGCCCCCGGTTCGGGTGATAGTGGGGTACGTGACTGCCGTACCTCACCCCCGTTCAGAAGCCGCAGGACCCGCCAGGGCCGGCCGCCTCAGTCTCGCCATAGCTCTGCTGTCCGGTGCGCTCGGCGCGGCCGTGGCGTTGCTCGCGACCCGTCAGCGCTGGTCGGAGGGCACCGCGACGGTGGCCGGCGGCGCGTTCCCCCTGACCGCCAAGGGCAGCGACGTGACCGGCGTGCCGGCCGCGCTGGCCATAGTGGGCCTCGCCGCGCTCGTCGCCGTCTTCGCCGTACGCAGGGCGGGACGGTTGCTGGTCGCCGGGGTGCTGGCGCTCTCCGGCGCGGGGATCGCGGTGGCGGCCCTGATCGGCGCGGGCGACTCGTCGGCGCTGGACGAGCAGGCCGCGAAGGCGTCCGGGGACACGTCGGCGACGGTCTCCGAGCTCTCCCACACCGCCTGGCCCTACGTGGCCGTGGCCGGGGGCGCGCTGATCCTGCTGGCCGGGCTGCTCGCTCTCCGGTACGGGCGGCTGTGGCCGGCGATGTCGGGGAGGTACGAGCGGGACGGGGCGCCTCGGGCACGTCGTAAGGCTGTCGTCGTGGATCCCGACCGGCCCGAGGACATCTGGAAGGCGCTGGATCGTGGGGAGGATCCGACCGGGGCGTAGCGGTCGGATGTCGGCTGCGGGTCCGTGGGGCTTGTCGCGCAGTTCCCCGCGCCCCTGTGGGGCGCGTCCGGGTGCCCCCCGAACACGTCGCGCCCTTGCGTGCGGAACAATGGACCCTGAGCGACCGGCTCAGTCACGTACTTCAGCACCTAGGAGCAAGCAATGGCGGGCAGCAGCCACGGTCACACCCCGGCCGCCTGGACCGGTGTCACTATCGCCTTCATCGGTTTCTGCGTCGCGGGCGCCTTCATGGTGATGGCCCAGCCGGCGGGCTTCTGGGCCGGTATGGCGATCGTGGTCGTCGGCGGAATCGTCGGCTGGATCATGAGCGCGATGGGGATGGGCATGCCGAAGGACACCCACAAGCCGATCGCCACCGCACAGCCCGAGTCGGCGGACGCCAAGAGCTGACCCGCACACCGCGTGAAGGGGCGGCCCGGCGAAAGTGCCGGGCCGCCCCTCACGCGTTCGACGGCAGGACGGGGGAGAATGCCGGACGTGAACGCCGACACTGAGCGCCTGCCGTCCCGGACCGGCCTGGCCGGACGCCTGGCCGTCCCGGGCGGGATCCTCGCGGCCGTCGCCGGGGCCTTCGCGTACGTGGGGACCGTGGACCCCAACCAGCCCGGCCACTACCCCGTCTGCCCGCTCTACCGGATCACCGGCCTGTACTGCCCCGGTTGCGGCGGCCTGCGCAGCGCGCACGCCTTCGTCCACGGCGACTTCCCGGCTGCCCTCCAGGACAACGCGCTCGCGGTCGTGGGCTATCTGGGCTTCGCCGTGCTGTGGACCGTCTGGGTGGTCCGGGCGGCGCGCGGGCGGCCGCTGAGCCTCGGTCTCGGGCCGGTGCACCTGTGGACGGCGGGGGCGTTGCTGCTGGTCTTCACGGTTGTCCGGAACCTGCCCTTCGGTGGCTGGCTACATCCTTGATCACCGGTGAACGTCCAGGTACTGGGACCGGCGTCAACCGGATGCGAGGGCTACGCCCTCCTGCGGATACCATCGCAGTGACCACCTGTTTTCACCGGTCGCTGGAACTGTCAACCGTCTGGAAGGGGGCCGCTCGCGTGAGTGTGCTCGACGAGATCATCGACGGAGTCCGTGCCGACCTCGCGGAACGGCAGGCGCGCGTCAGCCTCGACGAGCTCAAGGAGCGCGCGGCGAAGGCTCCCGCGGCCAAGGACGGCGTGGCCGCCCTGCGCGGCGACGGCGTCAAGGTCATCTGCGAGGTCAAGCGCTCCAGCCCCTCCAAGGGCGCGCTGGCCGCGATCGCCGACCCGGCGGGCCTCGCCGCCGACTACGAGGCGGGCGGCGCGGCCGTCATCTCCGTCCTCACCGAACAGCGCCGCTTCGGCGGCTCGCTCGCCGACCTGGAGGCCGTTCGCGCGCGCGTGGACATCCCGGTCCTGCGCAAGGACTTCATCGTCACGTCGTACCAGCTGTGGGAGGCCCGGGCCTACGGCGCCGACCTCGCGCTGCTCATCGTCGCGGCCCTGGAGCAGCCCGCCCTGGAGTCCCTGATCGAGCGCGCCGAGTCCATCGGGCTCACCCCGCTCGTCGAGGTCCACGACGAGGACGAGATCGAGCGCGCGGTGGACGCCGGAGCGAAGATCATCGGCGTCAACGCGCGCAATCTCAAGACCCTCGAGGTCGACCGCGGCACCTTCGAGCGCATCGCCCCGGAGATCCCCGCCCACCTGGTCAAGGTCGCCGAGTCCGGCGTCCGCGGCCCGCACGACCTGATCGCGTACGCCAACGCCGGCGCCGACGCGGTCCTGGTGGGCGAGTCCCTGGTCACCGGCAAGGACCCGAAGACGGCGGTCGCGGACCTGGTCGCCGCGGGCGAGCACCCGGCACTGCGCCACGGGCGCGGCTGATCACCGGTTAGAGTTGGCCCGATGACTGTCACCATGACCCCCGCGGACCGGCACGCGCGCCTCGCGCGCGGCTGCCGCCCCCGTGGCTGCCGCGCGCCCGCCCGCAGGGTGCACGGGCGCAGGGTCAGGTACGTCATCGGCGACGAACCCGGGCAGGTGAACGGCCGTCGATGGCAGCGCGCCCTCTAGGGGCGCGGGGAACTGCGCGACAAGCCACACACGGCCCGCAGCCATCAGACGGACCCCGCCCCCACGGCGATTAGGTATCTCCCAACTCACCGTGAGGTTCAGCCATGCCCAGCGAGTTCTTCATCCCTGACCCGGAGGGTCAGGTCCCGAGCCCCGAAGGCTACTTCGGCAGCTTCGGCGGCAAGTTCATCCCGGAGGCCCTCGTCGCCGCCGTGGACGAGGTCGCCGTCGAGTACGACAAGGCCAAGCACGACCCCGAGTTCGCCCGCGAGCTCGACGACCTGCTCGTGAACTACACCGGCCGGCCCTCGGCGCTCACCGAGGTGCCGAGGTTCGCCGAGCACGCCGGCGGGGCCACAGTCTTCCTGAAGCGGGAGGACCTCAACCACACCGGCTCCCACAAGATCAACAACGTGCTCGGGCAGGCCCTGCTCACCAAGCGCATGGGCAAGACCCGGGTGATCGCGGAGACCGGCGCCGGCCAGCACGGCGTCGCCACCGCCACCGCCTGCGCGCTGTTCGGCCTCGAGTGCACGATCTACATGGGCGAGATCGACACCCAGCGCCAGGCCCTCAACGTGGCCCGGATGCGCATGCTCGGCGCCGAGGTCATCGCCGTGAAGTCCGGCAGCCGCACCCTGAAGGACGCCATCAACGAGGCGTTCCGCGACTGGGTCGCCAACGTCGACCGCACGCACTACCTGTTCGGCACGGTCGCAGGACCGCACCCCTTCCCGGCCATGGTCCGCGACTTCCACCGCGTGATCGGCGTCGAGGCCCGCCGCCAGCTCCTGGAGCGGACCGGCCGGCTGCCCGACGCGGCCATCGCCTGCGTGGGCGGCGGCTCCAACGCCATCGGCCTCTTCCACGCCTTCATCCCCGACACCGGCGTACGCCTCATCGGCTGCGAGCCCGCCGGGCACGGTGTGGAGACCGGCGAGCACGCGGCCACCCTCACCGCGGGTGAGCCCGGCATCCTGCACGGCTCCCGCTCCTACGTCCTCCAGGACGAGGAGGGCCAGATCACCGAGCCGTACTCCATCTCGGCCGGCCTGGACTACCCGGGCATCGGCCCCGAGCACTCCTACCTCAAGGACTCAGGGCGCGGCGAGTACCGCGCGGTCACCGACGACGCGGCCATGCAGGCCCTGCGCCTGCTCTCGCGCACCGAGGGCATCATCCCGGCCATCGAGAGCGCCCACGCGCTGGCCGGTGCCCTGGAGGTCGGCAGGGAGCTCGGCAAGGACGGGCTGATCGTCGTCAACCTGTCCGGCCGCGGCGACAAGGACATGGACACGGCCGCGCGCTACTTCGGCCTGTACGACCCCGACGCCGCCGTCGCGGCGGACGAGGCCGGCACCGGCGCGGAGATCGAGGGGGACGCCAAGTGAGCGGGAACATCCAGCTGTTGACCGACACCCTCGCCGCCGCCAGGGCCGAGGGCCGGTCCGCCCTGATCGCCTACCTCCCGGCCGGGTTCCCGACCGTGGACGGCGGAATCGAGGCGATCAAGGCCGCCTTCGACGGCGGCGCGGACGTCGTCGAGGTCGGTCTGCCGCACAGCGACCCGGTGCTCGACGGCCCCGTCATCCAGACCGCCGACGACATCGCCCTGCGCGGCGGCGTCAAGATCGCCGACGTGATGCGGACGGTCCGGGAGACCTACGAGGCCACCGGGAAACCGGTGCTCGTGATGACGTACTGGAACCCCATCGACCGCTACGGCGTCGAGCGCTTCACCGCCGAGCTCGCCGAGGCGGGCGGCGCGGGCTGCATCCTGCCCGACCTGCCCGTGCAGGAGTCGGCGCTGTGGCGGGAGCACGCCCAGAAGCACGGGCTCGCCACGGTCTTCGTGGTCGCGCCCAGCAGCAAGGACGCACGGCTCGCCGAGATCACCGCGGCCGGCAGCGGATTCGTGTACGCCGCCTCCCTGATGGGCGTCACGGGCACCCGGGAGTCGGTCGGGGCACAGGCCCAGGACCTGGTCGAGCGCACCCGGGCCGCCGGTGCCGGGCTGCCCGTCTGCGTCGGGCTCGGTGTCTCCAACGCCGAGCAGGCCGCGGAGGTGGCCGGCTTCGCCGACGGCGTGATCGTCGGCTCGGCCTTCGTGAAGCGGATGCTGGACGCGCCGGACGACAAGGCCGGCGTCGAGGGCGTCCGCGCCCTCGCGGGCGAGCTGGCGGAGGGCGTGCGCCGACAGGCGTAGGCCCACCGCACGCCGGTCAGGGCAGAACAGAAAATTCGGTCACTCGAACGGGTGGACCTGGGGCCGGGGAGGCGCGGTGCGCCTCCCCGGTTCGTTCTGCGGGTGTGAGCGAGAAGAACCGTGAGGGAAAGCGCACCGCCCGCGAGCGGCTGGCGGAGGAGCGCGCGAAGCAGAAGACCGCGGAGAAGCGGCGCCGGGTGCTGATCGTGGGCGCGAGTGTCGTGTGCGTCCTCGGTCTCGCCGCGGTGGTCGGCGTCGTCGCGGCCAACTCCGGCAAGGACGAGGACAGCTCCTCGGGCCCGGTCGTGGTGCCGTCGGGGGCCGAGGGCCAGGACAGTCTCGCCATCCCGGTCGGCAAGGAAGGGGCCAAGTCGACGCTCGTCGTCTGGGAGGACTTCCGCTGCCCGGCCTGCAAGGCGTTCGAGACGGCGTACCGCCCGACGATCCACGAGCTCACCGGCTCCGGGAAGCTCAAGGTCGAGTACCACCTGGCCACCATCATCGACGGCAACATGGGCGGCACCGGCTCCCGCAACGCCGCCAACGCCGCGGCCTGCGCCCAGGACGCAGGGAAGTTCCCGGGGTACCACGACGTGCTGTTCGAGAACCAGCCCGCGGAGACCAGCGACGACTACGCCGAGAACGGGAAGCTGCTCGAACTGGCGAAGAAGGTCGACGGCCTCGACACGCCCGCGTTCCGCACCTGTGTCGAGAAGGGCACCCACAACGGCTGGGTGGAGAAGTCCGCGGCCGCCTTCCGCAACGGCGGCTTCTCCGGCACCCCGACCGTGCTGCTCGACGGCAAGAACATCTACCAGGACCAGTCGATGACCCCGGCGAAGCTGAAGCAGCAGGTGGAGGCCGCCAACAAGGGCTGACGGCCGGTAAGACGGCGGCCGCTGCCTCTCACCCGCCTGTTATGGACCCGTTGCCGGGCCGCCCACCGTGGGCCCGGCCCGGCAGGGTAGCGTCGACCCTGCCATGGAACTTGCCTACATTCCCAGCCCGTCGCGCGGGGTGATCCACCTCGGTCCCATCCCGCTGCGTGGCTATGCGTTCTGCATCATCATCGGCGTCTTCGTTGCCGTCTGGCTCGGCAACAAGCGCTGGATCGCCCGTGGCGGGCGGGCCGGCACGGTGGCCGACATCGCGGTCTGGGCCGTGCCGTTCGGACTGCTCGGCGGCCGCCTCTACCACGTGATCACGGACTACGAGCTGTACTTCAGCGAGGGCCGTGACTGGGTGGACGCCTTCAAGGTCTGGGAGGGCGGCCTCGGCATCTGGGGCGCGATCGCGCTCGGCGCGGTGGGCGCGTGGATCGGCTGCCGCCGCCGGGGCATCCCGCTGCCGGCCTACGCCGACGCCATCGCCCCCGGCATCGCCCTCGCGCAGGCCGTCGGCCGCTGGGGCAACTGGTTCAACCAGGAGCTGTACGGCAAGCCGACCGACCTGCCGTGGGCCCTGCACATCACGTCCTCCACGGACGGGCGGGTGCCGGGCTACTACCACCCGACGTTCCTGTACGAGTCGCTGTGGTGCATCGGGGTCGCGCTCCTCGTCATCTGGGCCGACCGCCGCTTCAAGCTGGGTCACGGACGGGCGTTCGCGCTGTACGTCGCCGCGTACTGCACGGGCCGCGGCTGGATCGAGTACATGCGCATCGACGACGCCCACCACATCCTCGGGCTCCGGCTCAACGTCTGGACCGCGATCGTCGTGTTCCTGCTCGCCGTCACGTACATCGTGGTGTCGGCGAAGAAGCGGCCCGGCCGTGAGGAAGTCGTCGAGCCCGGTGCGGACGCCGTCGACGGTGAGCCCGAAGAGGGCGGGAAGGCCGACACCGACGAGCACGCCGACGCCGGTGAGAAGGCCGACGACGACGAGAAGGCCGAGGCCGATACCGCCGACGAGGCCGAGTCGGCCAAGAAGAGCTGACGCTCGGTCGCACGTACGTCGACGAGGGCGCCCCGAGCTGTCGGGGCGCCCTCGTCGTGTGTCAGCCGTGGCGGGCCAGGGAGAGGGTGCGGTGGGCCTGGGCCACCACCGCCGCGTCGACGAAGGTGCCGTCCGGGAGGGCCTGGGCCCCCTGGTCGGCCTCGGCCGCCTTCAGGACCGTCTCCGCCTGCTCGATCTCCTCCTCCGTGGGGAGGTAGGCGCGTTCGATCACCGGGAGCTGGCGGGGGTGGATGGCCGCCCGGCCCAGCAAGCCCAGGGCGCGGCCGTGGGCGCAGGAGGCCCGCAGGCCCTCCAGGTCCCGGATGTCCGGGTGGACCGACTGAGGTGGTGGAGGAAGGGCCGCCGCGCGTGCCGCCACGACCACTCGGGAGCGGCACCAGTCCAGGCCCCCGTCGTGCCGTACGCCCAGGTCGGCGCGCAGGTCCGCCTCGCCGAGGGCGATGCCGCGCAGGCTGGGGTGGGCGGTGGCGATGGCATGCGCGTGCTCGATGCCCAGGGCCGATTCGAGGAGGGCGTACAGGGGTGGGACGCCTCCGTCGGGCCGGGCCGCCGTTTCCGCGACGCGGGTGATCTGGGCCGGGGCGGTGACCTTGGGCAGGCGCAGGCCGGCGAGGCCCGGGAGGGCGGCGACGGCCGCCAGGTCCGCTGCCGCCAGGGGGCCGGCCAGGGAGTTCACCCGGACGTGGACCGGGATCGGCTGGGGGTCGCCGAGGCGTTCGGCGGTGGCCTCGCGGGCGTACCGCTTGCGCTCGGGGGCGACCGCGTCCTCCAGGTCGACGACCACGACGTCGGCACCGGCGACGAGGGCCTTGGTGACGGTGTCCGGACGGTCGCCCGGCACGTAGAGCCAGGTCAGGGGGTACGGCCTCACAGGGCGCCCTCCGCGCGCAGGGCCGTCAACTCGGCCTTCGACAGGCCCAGTTCGGTGAGGATCTCGTCCGTGTCCGCACCGTGCGGGCGGCCCGCCCAGCGGATCGCGCCGGGGGTCGAGGAGAGCCGGAACAGGACGTTCTGCATGCGCAGGGGGCCGAGCTCGGGGTCGTCGACCGTGGTGACGGTGTCGAGCGCCTGGTACTGCGGGTCGGCCATGACGTCCCGCACGTCCTGGATCGGGGCGATCGCGGCCTCCGCCTTCTCGAAGGCCGCGAGCACGTCGGTGCGGGTGCGTGCGGCGATCCACGAGCCGACCGCCGCGTCCAGGACGTCGGAGTGCGCGGCCCGCTGGGCGCCGGTCGCGAACCACGGCTCGTCGACCAGCTCCGGACGGCCCACCAGGTGCATCACGCGTTCCGCGACGGACTGCGCCGACGTGGAGACGGCGACCCAGGTGCCGTCGGCCGTGCGGTAGGTGTTGCGGGGGGCGTTGTTCGCGGAGCGGTTGCCGGTGCGCTCCTGGACGTGACCGAGCTGGTCGTACCAGGTCGGCTGGGGTCCGAGGACCGTCAGGATCGGCTCGATGAGGGCCATGTCGACGACCTGGCCCTCGCCGGTGCGCTCCCGGGCCGCGAGCGCCGTCATCACCGCGTACGCCGTGGCCAGGCCCGCGATGGAGTCGGCCAGGCCGAAGGGCGGCAGGACCGGGGGCGCGTCCGGTTCGCCGGTGATCGCCGCGAAGCCGCTCATCGCCTCGGCGAGGGTGCCGAAGCCGGGGCGGTGGGCGTAGGGGCCGAACTGGCCGAAGCCGGTGACGCGGGTGAGGACCAGGCGGGGGTTGACGGCGGACAGCTCGGGCCAGCCGAGGTCCCACTTCTCCAGGGTGCCGGGGCGGAAGTTCTCGATGACGACGTCCGCGGTGGCGGCCAGCCTGAGGAAGGTGGCCCGGCCGCCCGCCTTGGACAGGTCCAGGGTGAGGGTGCGTTTGTTGCGGCCCAGGACCTTCCACCACAGGCCGATGCCGTCCTTCGAGGGGCCGTGGCCGCGGGAGGGGTCCGGCTTGGTGGGGTGCTCGATCTTGAGGACCTCGGCGCCGAAGTCGCCGAGCAGGGTGGCGGCGAGGGGGCCGGCGAAGAGGGTGGCCGTGTCGAGCACGCGCAGGCCGTGCAGGGGGGTCTCGGTCATGACGTGTACCGGGCCTCGATCTCGGAGCGGTAGGGCATCGACGCCGAGGCGCCTTCCCGCTGGACGGAAAGTGCGGCGGCCGCGGCGGCCCAGGCCATCGCCTCCCGGATCGGCCGTTCCTCGCCGAGGGCGACGGCGAGGGTGCCCACGTACGTGTCGCCGGCACCGGTGGAGTCCACCGCGGTGACCCGCGGGGCGGGGACGACGAGGGGTTCGGCGTCCCGGGTCAGATACAGGCTCCCCGCCTCGCCCAGGGTGATCACCACGCGTGGGACCCGGTCGAGGAGGGCGGCGCCCGCGGCGAACGGGTCGGCGTGGCCGGTGAGGGTGGCCGCCTCGTGCTCGTTGGGCACCAACAGGTCGGTGGCGTCGAGGAGTTCGGGCGGCAGGGGCTGGACCGGGGCGGGGGTGAGGATCGTCCGGACGCCGTGGGCCCGGGCCGTCTGCGCGCCCGCGAGGACGGCTGCCAGGGGGATCTCCAGCTGGAGGAGGAGGGCGTCGGCCGAGGCGATCAGACCCTCGTCGCCGGGGGCGAGGTGGTCCACGGTGCCGTTCGCACCCGGGATGACGACGATCGCGTTGCCGCCCTCGTCGTCCACGACGATGTGCGCGGTGCCGGAGGGGCCGTCGATCGTGCGCAGGTGGTCGGTGGTGACGCCGGAGTGTTCGAGGGTGGAGCGCAGCCGGGTGCCGAAGCCGTCGTTGCCGACCGCGCCGATCATCGAGACGGTGGCGCCGGCGCGGGCCGCGGCGATCGCCTGGTTGGCGCCCTTGCCGCCGGGGATCGTACGGAACTCCCTGCCGGTGACGGTCTCCCCGCGCCGGGGTGCCTTCTCGACGTAGGCGACCAGGTCCATGTTCGTGCTGCCGAGCACGGCGATGTGGGTCATGGGCGAGCAGCCTCCCGGTGGGTGAGACGGGCCAGGGTGTCGAAGCCGGTGCCGTTGAAGTCGGCCACGGAGGTGGCCAGGCGGTTCTTCAGGGGGGTGGTCCAGCGGTCGGGGAGGTTCTCGGGGGCGCCGGAGAGGAGACCGGCGATGCTTCCCGCCGTCGCGCCGTTGGAGTCGGTGTCCCAACCGCCGCCGACCGCCTTGCAGACGGAGCCGTTGAAGTCGCCGTCCGCGTGGGTGAGGGCGGCGGCGATCAGGGCGGTGTTGGGGATCGCGTGGACCCAGTGGTGGGTTGCCGCGTAGGTGGCGTGGAGTTCGTCCACGACCGTGTCGAAGTCCTCGTTCCGCTCGGCCAGTCGGACGGCGTGGGTGACCGCCTTCGCCAGCCGGGAGTTCGGGGGGACCACGCCGAGGCCGGTGCGCAGGCAGGTGCGGATGTCGGGGGTCGCCGCCGCCTGGGCGATCACGGCGGCCGTGAACATCGCCGCGTAGACGCCGTTCGCCGTGTGGGTGAGGGTGGCGTCCCGGTGGGCCTGTGCGGCCGCGGCGGCCGGGTCGCCGGGGTTGGTCCAGCCGTGCACGTCCGCGCGGATCAGGGCGCCGATCCACTCGCGGAAGGGGTTGCGCCGACGGGCCGTTCCAGGGGGTTCCACGCCCTGGAGGAGGTTGCGGTAGGCGATCCGTTCGGCGGTGAAGGTGCGGCCGGCGGGAAGCTCGTCGAGCCAGAGCCGCGCCACGTCCGAGGTGGTGAAGCCCTTGCCGTGGCGTTGCAGCAACAGCAGGTTCAGCAGCGGGTAGTTGAGGTCGTCGTCCTCGGGCATGCCGTCGATGTTCTCGGCGAGGGAGGTGGCGGCGGAGCGGCGGTTCCAGGGATGGGCGGCGAGGAGTTCGGCGGGGACGCCCTTCGCCGTGAAGTAGGTGCGCAGGGGCCAGTTGCCGGTGGCCCGGGCGAGTCGGCGGATGGCTTCGAGGGGGAGCTTCTCCACGGGTTTGCCCAGGAGGCAGCCCACCGCCCGGCCCAGCCAGGCCGCTTCCAGGGCGCCCTGGGTGAGGGGGGCCGGGGAGGCGTCGGCCGGCCACGTCCGGCAGCTTGCCCTGATCCGCGCGAGGTCGGTGGGCTCGTCGTCCGCCAACGCGCTCGGCAGGTCGGCCAGTTCGTCCAGCAGGTCCTCCGCGAGCTGCCTCAGATACCTGGAGGCGGGCTCCGCCGAGGCCCCCGCCCGGGCCGGTGCCTGGCCGCCTCCGGCCGCTCGCCACCGCGCCGCGATCGCCGACGGCTCCCTGCCGTCCTGGGCCGCCTGGCGGAGCTCGTGGCCGATGAGGTCCTCCGGCTGGACCCAGGTCAGTCGGAGCATCTCGGGCCTCCGAGCTCCGCGAAGGCCGCCTCGTGCGTCCTGCGCCTGGTCAGGTCCCGCTCGAAGACCTCCCGGGTGACCGCCGTCAGGGTCGCCGCCGGTTCCCACAGGTCCAGCCGGCTCGCCTCCGAGACCGTCTTCGACCAGTCGTCCGGGACCGGGGAGCCCAGCGCGCCCGCCATCGCACCGGCCATCGTGGCGATCGAGTCGCAGTCCCGGCCGTAGTTCACCGCGCCGAGCACGGCCTGCCGGTAGTCGCCGGCTGCCACCAGCAACATCCCGAGCGCGACGGGGAGTTCCTCGATCGTGTGCAGGCGGGAGGGGCGGCGGGCGCCGAGGGAGGGGGCACGGTAGTCG
>NZ_LJBR01000557.1 GCF_001282115.1 Streptomyces sp. NRRL B-24085
GGTGAACGCAGAAGCCGAAGGGGCGGGGGGCCGCAGAAGCCGAAGCGCGAAAGGCCGGAGGATCGGGGCGCCACAGACGCCGAAGCGCGAAAGGCCGGAGGATCGGGCGCCACAGAAACCGAAGCGCGAGAGGCCCGAGGGAAAGTGGCCCGGGTTTCGTGACCACCTCGGGCTCGGTGCGGAGGGCCGCGGGACGCCAGGGGCTGCTCGGTGGTCGGCCGTCGGCCACGCAGAGCGGCGGGGTTCGCGCCGTCGAACAGCCGGGGCGGGCGCGGTCACGAAGTCCTGAGACGGGGTGACGGAAGCTCGCGACCAGAACCCGCGGGGAGAGGCCCGGCCTCGAAACCGGACGCCGGGGCAGCGGAGCCGGGACCGGCGGGAAGCCGCGCGGGCAGGAGAGGCCGAAAACCCGGGCGGCGCAGAGGCGGGTGCGGCGGGGGCGCCGGTGCGGCACCGGTTCGTCCGCCGGTGTCGGCGTGGGCGGACTCACACGCCGGAGCGGGTCTCGATGATCCATCATGAGCGGATGCTCAGATTCATGCCGGTCGGTGACTCGATGACGATCGGAAGCGCGGGGGAGCACACCTGGCGGTACCGGATGTGGCGGCACCTACGGGACAGCCACGGCGGTCCCTTCGCCCTCGTGGGACCGCGCGAGACGCTGTACGACAAGGCGGCCGGCGCCCCGACCTCGTACGAGTACGCCGACCCCGACTTCCCCCGGGCCCACCTGGCCGGCTGGGGCGAGGGCTGGCTGCACATGGCCCCGCTGATCGAGGAGGCGGTACGGACGCACCACGCGGACGTGCTCCTGGTCTCGCTCGGCCTGATCGACCTGGGCTTCTACACGAACGCGGAACAGACCGCGGAGAACGTCCGCGCCTTCGTCGCCGGGGCTCGCCGGGCCAACCCCCGGATCCGGATGGCCGTCCTCCCGGTGATCCCCAACGTCCGGGCGGAGACCGACCCGCCCTTCGCCACGGAGGTCACCCGCTTCAACGAGCTCCTGGCCAAGGCGATCGCCGACCTGGACGAGCCCCGCTCCCCCCTGCTGCCGGCGTCGCCCCCGTCGTCGTACGACATCAGCCACGACACCTACGACGGCACCCACCCGAACGCCAGCGGCGAGCACAAGATCGCGGCGGCCTTCGCGGAGGCCATGTACCAGGCGTGGGGTCTCGGCGAGCCCTACGACGCCGGCTGACGGGACTGCGCCTCGGTCAGAGGCAGTGCACCGCCTGCGTGGTCAGCTCGTAGCGCGCGCCCACGACGGCCAGTTCGCCCGAGTCCACCTTGGCGGCCAGGTCGGGTTCCGCCGCGAGCCGTGCCCGGACGAGCCGTATGTTCGCGTCGACCGTGGCGTCGATCCGCGCGTCCCCCGTCTTCGTACGGTCGATCGCCGGGCTGATCTGCTCGGCCAGGTACTGGATGTGGGCGGGCAGGTGCGCACCCGTCCCGTCCGCCTGGACCGCCGCCTTCACGGCCCCGCACGACTGGTGGCCGAGCACCATCAGCAGCGGGATCCCCAGTTCGAGCACCCCGTACGCGAGGCTGCCGAGCACCGCCTCGTCGAGGACCTGGCCCGCGGTGCGCACGGTCATCAGGTCGCCGAGGCCCTGGTCGAAGACCAGCTCCGGCGCCACCCGGGAGTCGATGCAGCCGAGCACGAGGGCGAAGGGGTGCTGGGCGGTGGTCAGCGCCTGCCGGACGGCGGGCGTCTCGTCGGGGTGCCGCTCGCGGTAGGTGCACCAGCGCCGGTTGCCCTCGGCCAGCTCGCGCAGGGCCTCCTCGGCGGTGGTGGGCCGCTTGCGCGGCGGAACCGCGGCGGGCGCGGCGACGGCGGCCGGGGTGCCGGCGGCGAGGCCGGTGCCGAGGGCCGCGGTACCGGTGAGCGCGGCGCGCAGGAGGGCGCGCCGCGCGGTTCTGTGGGGTCGCTGGTCGGAGGTCACGGAGGGGAACGTACGTCCGACCCGTTCCCCTCCCGTCCGGATTGCCTTTTCATGGCCGGGCGTTGGTGTTTCATGGGCGAACACTGAACCGTTCTTGGCCGACACCGGGGCCGCCAATCTGTGGACCGGGGAAGGGAGTTGGCCCGCCCGGTCCACGCGGTCACCTCGGCTCGCCGTTGAACCTCGCGGTCGCCCAGCGGTAGCCGAGCACCGCGAGCCCGAGGCACCAGGCGACGGCGATCCAGCCGTTGGCCCCGATCTCGGTGCCGAGGAGCAGTCCGCGCAGGGTCTCGATGGCCGGGGTGAAGGGCTGGTACTCGGCGATCGGCTGGAACCAGCCCGGCATCGCGTCGACCGGGACGAACGCGCTGGAGATCAGCGGCAGGAAGATCAGCGGCATGGCGTTGTTGCTGGCCGCCTCGGCGTTGGGGCTGATCAGTCCCATGCCGACGGCGATCCAGGTCAGCGCCGTGGCGAACAGCACGAGCAGCCCGAAGGCGGCCAGCCACTCCAGGACGGTGGCGTCGGTGGAGCGGAAGCCGATGGCCACGCCGACCGCGCCGACCAGGACCACGCTGACCACCGACTGGAGCACACTGCCGACGACGTGTCCGACCAGCACCGAACCGCGGTGGATCGCCATCGTCCGGAAGCGGGCGATGATGCCCTCGCTCATGTCGTTGGAGACGGAGACGGCGGTGCCGATCGTGGTGGAGCCGATCGTCATCAGCAGCAGGCCCGGGACGAGGTAGGCGACGTAGTCGGAGCGGTCGCCGCCGCCGATGCCCGCGCTCATGGTGTCGCCGAAGACGTAGACGAACAGGAGCAGCAGCATGATCGGCGTGAGCAGCAGGTTCAGGGTCAGCGAGGGGTAGCGCCGGGCGTGCAGGAGGTTGCGGCGCAGCATCGTGGAGGAGTCGCGCACCACGAGGGCGAGGTTGCTCATCGGACGGTCTCCTTGGTCGGGGCGGGGCCGGTCAGGGCGAAGAACACGTCGTCCAGGTCGGGGGTGTGCACGGTCAGTTCGTCGGCCTCGACGCCGGCCGCGTCGAGCCGGTCGAGGAGGGCGCGCAGCTCGGACTGGCTGCCGCCGCTGGGGAGTCGCAGGGTTAGGGACTCGTCGTCCCCGGTGACCTCGCGCAGTTCGCGGGCGGCGCCGCGGTAGGCGTCCGGGTCGGTGAAGCGGAGCCGGACGTGTCCGCCGGGGACCAGGCGCTTGAGCTGTTCGGCGCTGCCCTCGGCGGCGATCCTGCCGTCGTGGAGGACCGCGATGCGGTCGGCGAGTTCGTCGGCCTCCTCCAGGTACTGGGTGGTGAGGAAGACGGTGACGCCGTCGGAGACCAGCTCCCTGATGATCTGCCACATGGTGTGCCGGGAGCGGGGGTCGAGGCCGGTGGTCGGTTCGTCGAGGAAGATGATCCGCGGGTCGCCGACGAGGGTCATGGCGATGTCGAGGCGGCGCTTCATGCCGCCGGAGTAGGTGGAGGCGGGCTTCGCGGCCGCACCGGTGAGGTCGAAGCGCTCCAGCAGGTCGGCGGCGACCTTGCGGCCCTCGCTCCTGGGCAGGTGGTGCAGGTCGGCCATGAGCAGCATGTTCTCCTCCCCGGTGATCAGTCCGTCGACCGCGGAGAACTGCCCGGTGACACCGATGGCGGCGCGCACTCCCTGCGGGTCGGCGGCCAGGTCGTGACCGCCGACGTGGATGTCACCGGTGCCCGGGTCGGCGGGGACGAGGGTGGAGAGGATCTTGACGGCGGTGGTCTTGCCGGCACCGTTCGGGCCGAGGAGGGAGAAGATCGTGCCGGCCGGCACCCGGATGTCGATGCCGTCGAGGACGGTCCTGTCCCCGTAGGACTTGCGCAGTCCGTTCGCCGCTATGGCCAGGTCGGTCATGGTGGGTGCTCCTTGAGGGGGCTGTGGGAGGCCGTGGGTCAGAGGCCGCGGGCGGTGATGTCGCCGTGGGTGGTGGTGGCGCGGACGGTCAGGGCGGCGCGGGCGCCTTCGGTGTTGTTGAGGGTGTTGTGGATGCGGCCGTGGGAGGTGCCGGCGTCCAGGGCGGCGGAGGCTGCGGTCGCGAGGGTGATGTCGCCCTGCCGGGTGGTGAGTTCGAGGGTGCCGGTGACGGCTTCGTGGACGGTGATGTCGCCGCGCTGGGTGCTGATCCGGCCGGGTCCGGTGAGGCGTTGGACGGTGACGTGGCTGTCGGTGGCGGTCAGGCGCAGGCTCGCGGCTTCGTCGATCTTGACCGGGCCGTGGGCGCCGTCGAAGGTGATGTCGCCCAGGCGTCCGACGGCGCGGAACTCGGCGGCGGCCGTGCGGGCCTGGAGGTGGGAGCCGGCCGGGACCTGGAGGGTGACCTCGACGGTGCCGGAGGGTCCGAAGTACTGGTTCTTGGCGGCCGGGGCGGTGATCCGCAGGACGCCGTCGCGGTGCTCGACCTCGACCTGCTCGGCGGCTTTGGCGTCGCGGCCGCGGGCGGGGTGGGCGGGGCGGATCTCGACGGTGGTGTCGGCACGGTCGGCGGCGATGACCTGGACGCGCCCGGCGGGCAGGGCGATGACGGCGGTGACCGGGCTGGGGGTGTCGAACTGGTGCATCAGGTGCTCCTGCGTTTCGTCGTCACTGTTTCCGATGCACGAAAAGCTACGTTGCATTCACTAGATAGGCAACATACTTGTTGCGCGAAAAGGTCATCATCGCAGGTGAATGCCGCGATTTCATTGCAACGAATCGGAAAGTAACGCAACGCCCATCCCGCATTCGTTGCAACAGATCAAAAGTGAACGCTATGCTGCGGGCACCAGGAACCACGAAGGAGGCCGCGATGCCGGGAGGCAGGCTCACCCAGCAGGAGCGGCAGCAGATCGCGCTGGGAGTGGCCGACGGCCTCGCCTACGCGGAGATCGCCCGCCGCCTCGAACGCCCCACCTCGACCATCACCCGCGAGGTCATGCGCAACGGCGGCCCCACCGCCTACCGCGCCGACCTCGCCCACCGTGCCGCCGAACGCCGGGCCCACCGCCGCCGGCAGACCGCCCCGCGCGCGGCACAGGCGCCCGCACCGGCCCACGGCCGCGATCCCGAAGCGGTGCGCGACTACGAGGAGGTGTTCACCACCGTCCTCATGCAGACGGGCGTACCCAAGATGATGGCGAGGGTGCTGACCTGCCTCTACACCAGCGACACCGGCACGACGACAGCCGCCGAACTCGTCCGGCGCCTCCAGGTCAGCCCGGCGTCCGTCTCCAAGGCCATCAGCTACCTCGAGAACCAGGGCCTGGTCCGCCGCGAGCGCGACGAGCGGCGCCGCGAGCGCTATGTCGCCGACGACGACGTCTGGTACCAGTCCATGATCGCCAGCGCCCGCGGCACCATACAGCTCGCGGAGACCGCCCGGCAGGGCGTGGGCGTCCTCGGCCGGGACACCCCGGCCGCCGCCCGCCTGGAGAACATCGCCCGCTTCCTCGACTTCGTCTCCGAGAGCATCACCCGCGCCGCGGACCAGGCCCGCGAGGTCCTCCACACGAGACCGGAGCCCGCCCCGGACAGCGAGCCCACCCCCGGCAGCGCTAGCTGACCGACTGGCGTCCGATGGCGCCGACGAGGAAGTCGGCGCAGGGACGGACACCGGCCCGCAGCTCGCCGCTCCACCGCTCCTCCGCTTCCCCGAGGTAGATCGCCTGGGCGTGGGCGAGAACCGCCCGGTGCCCTTCCGGCAGCCGTGCGGCGGCCCAGTCGGCGGCGGCGTCCTTGGAGCGGATGCTGTCCGTGGCGAGAGTGGTCCAGATCCGGGCGAGGGTGAGCAGGACGTTACGGGTGTCGTGCTCCAGGTTGTCCAGGAGCTGCGGGACCCCGGCGACGATCGCGCGCCTGAGGTCCACGAGCGGTACCCGGTCGAGGAGTTCGGCGGGCGCGGGCCCGTGGAGGGCCGTGTTCCCGGCCAGGGTCATGGTGAGCAGGGTCGCGAGATCGGGGCTGGACTCGCGCTCGGGCAGCACACCCCGCTCGTACTCCTCGCGCAGCCACTCCCCGTACAGGAAGTCGCAGACGGGCGGGTACCGCCACGGCCGCACCTCGTCCTGCACGACGACGATCAGCTCGACGGGCCGGGCGCCCGGGACGCCGGACACCCGCATCAACTCCCCTACCAGGGACCGGCGTTCGTCCCGGCTCAGTGACCTGCGGGCGACGACCAGCACGTCGATGTCGCTGTGCGGTCGCAGACCGGCGAGGACGGCGGAGCCGTGGAGGCAGATGCCGAGGACGTTGTCGCCGAGGGTGCGGTGGAGGAGGGGAAGCAGCTCAGCGGCACCGTGGTCCTCCGACATGGCGTCTCCTCCGTCCCTCCGTGTCCCGGTCACCGTGCGTATCGTTGTACCGCGCGGCTGCACTTGTCCACGGGGCAGCCGGGGAGGAGCGCCACGATGACCGTCCTCGAAGACAGGATCGCGATGGCCGAGAGCGACAACACGAGCACGCTCGACGAGATGTTCGAGCGTCTCGAGACGATGCCCGTCCCCGAGGGATACAAGGTCGAGATCGTCGAGGGGACCATCTACATGTCGCCGCAGCGGGACACCCACTGGGAGATCATCCTGGACATCGTCGAGCAGTTGCGGACCAGGTACCCACGAACACGCGTGAAGTCCGACGTGCGCATCGACTACCCGGGGCACCTCAACGGATTCGCGACCGATGTGACGGTGATGGCCGACGGCGCCGCCAAGTCGGAGGACGGCCACTGGTCCTACGAAGACGTCGAGTTCGTCGCCGAGGTGATCTCCAAGGGCACCGCGGCCAACGACTACGGTCCGAAGAAGGCCGCCTACGCCACCGCGGAAGTGCCCGTCTACGTCATCGCGGATCCGTACCAAGGGCGGTGCCACATCTACACCGACCCCAAGGGCGGCGACTACGAGGTCGAGACCAGGGTGCCCTTCGGCAAGGACGTGGACCTCACCGGCACCGTCGTCGGTCTCACCCTCAGAACGGATGAGTTCCCCCGTGACTGACTGACAGAATCCGCCGCATGTCGATCATCCACAAGACCACCGTCAAGCCCACCAAGCTGGAACTCCTCACCGCCTGGCTGCCCTCCCGCCCCTGGTACACCGGCACCGGCACCCCGGAGCTGACCAGGGCCGGCGGCTTCCGGCTGGACGACCCGGAGGGCGAGGTCGGGATGGAGTTCCTGGTGGCCGTCGACTCCTCCGGACCCGAACCCCTCACCTATCTGACCCCCCTCACCTACCGCGCCGCCCCGCTCCCCGGCGCCGAACACGCCCTCGTCGGCACCATGGAGCACGGTGTGCTGGGCCCCCGCTGGGCCTACGACGGTGTCCACGACCCGGTGCTGCGCAGCACACTCCTCGCCCTGTTCGAGGGCCGCGTCCAGGCCCAGGCACAGAGCGTCAGCGACACCCCCGACCACGAGGTCGCCCACTCCTTCACGGGCTCCGGTCTCACCGTCCCCGAGGGCCCCGTCGAGGTCACCGAGGACCGGGACGGCACCGGGTTCGCCCTCCCGGACGGCACCGTCCTGCGCCTGCACCGGCGCCCGCGGCCCACCGCCCCCGAGGGCGCCGTCGGCCAGGTCACCGGGGCCTGGGACGCACCGGACGGCACCCGCGCCCGAGGCGTCTTCGCGAGCCTGCACACCCCCTGAGGACACGGGTGTCACAGCGGGCCCGGCTGTCTCGTCCCGAGCGGTGGACCCACGCCCACCCGCCGCCTGAACGGACGTCAGAACCCCACATCCGCCCCCC
>NZ_LJBR01000558.1 GCF_001282115.1 Streptomyces sp. NRRL B-24085
CTCGATCGTGAGGTACCCGGGGATGTCGGAGGGGTACCACTCCGACAGGACGCTGCCCGCGGCGGCCGCGGCCGTGATGGCGACGCCCGGCGCGGTCAGGTCGGGCTTGACCCCGCCGTCACCGACCCGTGGCCCGCGGCTGGAGAAGGCGGCCAGCGCGTCGGACTCGTCGACCGCGCCGACGGTCAGCGCGGACGCGGCGCTGCCGGGCGAACCGACGGTCCCCTCGCCGAATTCTCCGAACTCGCCGTCGTTGCCGGCCGCGATGACGAAGAGGGCGCCGGACTCGGCGGAGAGCCGGTCGACGGCCTCCTCCATCGGGTCGGTGCCGGGGGAGTCGGGGCCGCCGAGGCTGAGGTTGACGACGTCCGCGCCCCGGGCCACCGCCCACTCCATGCCGGCGATGATCCCGGAGTCGGTGCCGCCGCCCTGGTCGTCGAGGACCTTGCCGTTGAGCAGCCGCGCACCCGGCGCGACGCCCTTGTACTTCCCGTCCGACCTGGCCCCGCTGCCCGCCACGGTCGAGGCGACATGAGTGCCGTGGCCGAACTTGTCGGTGGTGGTGCCGGTGCCGCTGAAGTCCTGCTCGGCGACCACCTTGCCGGCCAGGTCGGGGTGGCCGGTGTCGATCCCGGTGTCCAGGACGGCGACCTCGGTGCCGGTGCCGTCGAAGCCCGCGGCCCAGGCGGTCGGTGCGCCGATCTGCGGGACGCTCCTGTCGAGGGAGGCCTTGCGTCTCCCGTCGAGCCAGAGCTTCTCCACGCCGGCCGCGGCGGTGAACTCCGCCTTTTCCCCTGCGGAGTTGTGCGTGACGGCCTTCCAGAACCCGGCGCCGCGCTTCTTCACGGAACGCATCGCCCGGCCGTTGACGACGGGCAGTGCGCGTCCCATCCGCGCCCCGGCGTCGGTGAACGGACTCGTCGAGGGGGCCTTCGTACCGCGGAACGTGGCGATCAGCGGGAGGTCGGAGCGGCCCGCGTCGTCGTAGCCGTCCTTGACGAGCTGGGTGACGTCGAACAGCCGCGGGTCCAACCTGCCCTGCGCCAGCAGCAGTTCGGCGTCCCCGGGGACGACCCGGGTGTGGCCGGCGACGACCCGGACCGAGAACGGCATGCTCGTCCGGCCCCGCGCCCGCTCCACTCCGGAGACCCGGCCGGTGCCGTCCAGCAACACCCGGTCGCCGGTGACGAGCGTGACCGTCCGCACCGCGGAGGCCGTACGGGCACTTCCGGCCGGAACGTCGTCGACGGCTCCGGCGCCGGACGGGAGGCCGGCGAGGACCAGGGTCGCGGAGGCCACCCCCGCGGCCATGGCCGCGTGTCTGTGGCGTACGCGTAACTCCATCTGCA
>NZ_LJBR01000559.1 GCF_001282115.1 Streptomyces sp. NRRL B-24085
GTGCACCGGCACCGCGCTGCGCGGCCCCAGCCGGGTGAGCGCCTGGGCCGCGCGCCCCGCGTCGAGGTGCCCCTCCCCGAGATAGGGCCCCCACCCGCCGACGGGCAGCAGTGCCACGTCGACCGGCCCGACCTCCTTGGCCATGTCGTCGAACAGGCCGGTGTCCCCGGCGAAGTAGGTCCGCGCCGAGCCCTCGACGACGTAGCCGAGGGCGGGGGAGCGGTGCGGTCCGAGCGGCAGCCGCCGCCCGTCGTGCCAGGCCGGGACCGTGCGTATCAGCAGGTCGCCGACGCGCCGCTCGTCGCCTGGCGCCACCTCGTCCACCCTGAGGTGGGTGAGCCGGCGCAGCCCCGGCACCTGGCGTGGTGCGCCCCGGGGCACGAGCAGGCGCGTGCCCGGCTCCAGGCGCGCCAGCGAGGGAACGTGCAGATGGTCGGCGTGCAGATGGGAGACCAGGACCACGTCCGCGCGCCGGGCGTCGGACGGGGGCACCGCACCGCGGCGCCGGCGCAGATGCGCGAGCCGGCGGGCGAACAGAGGGTCGGTGAGCACGCGTACGTCCGAATCCGTGACCGTGCAGGTGGCGTGGCCCCACCAGGTGATCTCCACCGGCACCTCTTTGCCTCCTTCGCGCGACTCCCCGAAGCCTACGGGCTGGAGTAGGGTCGGCGGCGAAACCCGGAGGTGAGGGGGACACCATGGGAGCGTTCCGCGTCACGGCGATCGCGAGTCTGACGCCGCTCGAGGAACTGGACGCCGATCCCTTCCTGGTGGACTCCCGCAGCCAGCACGCCATGTGCGCGCGCTGGGCCGCGGAGCGGGGGTACACCGTGCGGCGGGAGCTGCTCGTGCGGGGCCTGCGCGCCGACCACTGCGTGCTGTGGGACGGGGTGCGGGCGGGACGGGACCTCTTCGTGGCCCCCAGCTTCCGGGTCCTCGCGAGCGCCCTGTCCTCCGTGGAGGAGTTCACCGCCGAATGCGCCCGCCGCGGGGTACGGGTCGAGACGGTGGGCTTCGCGGAACCCCACTACGACGCTCAGATGAAGGCCAGGGTGCACCGCAGGCTGTCGATGCCGACGGCGGGATACGACGGACGCTGACGGTCCACCCGTGTGACACGCTGATCCCAGCGCCCGCACCGACGACGGGCCGGGACGTGAGGTGTGCGGGGCGTGGGTGCGGGGCGTTGGCGGCGGGTGGCCAGTCAGGTCGGACGGAGCGTCACGGTGTGGGCCGTCTCCACCCTGACGATGCTGGTGCTGGCCGGCATCCTGCCGGACTTCCGGCTCCAGTCCCCGACCGGTGACAGCGCGACCCGGATCGCGGTCACGGCGGCGTTCGGCGCCGGCGCCTTCGGCGTGCTGTCGGCCGTCGTGTGGCCGCTGCTCGTACGGCTCCTCCTGCTCGTGCCGACGCTGGTCCTCGGGCTCCTCGTCTTCTTCCTCAACGGGGCGCTGCTGCTGCTCGCCCTGCGCCTCAACCCCGCCGAGCGCGGCGACGCCGCCCCGGAGACCGCCGTCGTGGTCGCCGCCGTCATGTCCGCGGTCGCCTCCGCCACCGGCGGTGCCCTCGCGGTGCGCGACGACGACGCCTACCGGCGCCGCCTGTACCGGCTCGCCGACCGCCGCCGCAGACGCGGCCCCGTCGGCCCGGCCACCCCCGGCACGGTCTTCCTCCAGCTCGACGGCGTCGGCCACGACATCCTGCTGGCCGCGGTCGGCGAGGGCCTCATGCCCACGATCGCCCGCTGGATGGGCCACAGCGACACCCCGGGCCGTGCCGTCCGCCCCACCCACCGCCTCACCTCCTGGCGCACCGACTGGTCCAGCCAGACCGGCGCCAGCCAGCTCGGCATCCTGCACGGCAGCAACCACGACGTCCCCGCCTTCCGCTGGTACGAGAAGGACCGCGGCGAGGTGATGGTCTGCAACCGCCCGACCAGCGCCGTCGAACTCCAGCACCGGGCCGTGGAACAGGCGGGCCACGGCGGACTGCTCACCGTCGACGGCGCCAGCCGCGGCAACCTCTTCTCCGGTGGCGCCGAGGAACAGGCCCTGGTGCTGTCCATCGCCACCCGCCGCCGCAGCCGCGAGACCCGCTCCCGGGCCGGGTACTTCGCCTACTTCTCCGACCCCGCCAACGCCGTGCGCACCGCCCTGTCCTTCGTCGCCGAGGTCGGCCGGGAGATCGGCCAGTCGACCCGCGCCCGGATCCGCAAGGAGCGCCCGCGGGTGAGCCGCGGCGGCCTGTACCCGCTCGTCCGCGCCTTCGCGACCGTCGTCGAGCGCGATGTCGTGGTCGCCGCCGTCATGGGCGACATGCTCGCGGGCCGCACCGCCGTCTACGCCGACCTCGTCGCCTACGACGAGGTCGCCCACCACTCCGGGCCGGCCGGCCGCGACGCCGCGAAGGTACTGCAACGCCTGGACCGCTCGCTCGCGCTGATCGAGAACGTCGCCGAGCACGCCCGTGCCGCCGTCCGTGCCGCGCTGCGCCGGCCCGGCAAGGAGGGGCGCGAGAAGTACCGGCCCGTCCGCGGCTCGGAGCCGATCGTGCTGGCCTCCGGCAACCTCGGGCTGGTCTCCTTCCCGGACGTGCGCCACCGGATGAGCAAGGAGGAGATCGACGCGCGGCACCCGGCCCTGCTGACCACCCTCGCCAACCATCCCGGCATCGGGTTCCTCCTGGTGCGCAGCGAGGAGCACGGCGGGGTGGTGCTGGGACCGTTCGGCACGGAGATCCCGCTGGACCGGCTGGACGAGGACCCGGGGCCGCTGGCCGACTTCGGGCCCGGCGCGGTCGAGGCGGTACGGCGGACGCACTCCTTTCCGCACACCGCCGACATCATGGTCAACTCCTGGTACGACCCGGCGGAGGGGG
>NZ_LJBR01000056.1 GCF_001282115.1 Streptomyces sp. NRRL B-24085
CTTCGGGCGCGTCGGGCGGGTCCGGCGATTCGTGGGCTTCGGGCGGTTCGGGCGGAGTGACGTGACGGTGCCGACGCGCCTTGGCGGCACCCTGCTCGCCGCCCTCGCCGCCGCCCTCCTCCTGGCGAGCTGCGGCCCCACCCACCACACCGGGTCCGCGGACCGCACCCCGGCCCGGATCGCCGACGCCCCGGCCCGCCTGCCCGTGCCGAAGGGCGACGGCAGCAGGACCCCGGACGACTTCAACGGCGACGGCCACCGCGACCTGGTCCTGGGCGACCTGGTCAAGGCACAGGCCCACGCCGACGACCCCGGCATCGGCATCGTCTACGGCAGCGAGCGCGGACTCGTCCCGGGCGCCCGGCAGTTGATCACCCCGGGCGGGCAGGGCGCGGCCACCGACGGCCAACTCCCCGCCCTGTTCGACGCGGAGGCCACCTGCGACCTCGACAGGGACGGCTTCACCGACCTCGTCGTCTCCACCGACCCGCCCTACGACGGCCAGGGCCCGCCCCCGGTCCCGCTCCAGATCCTCTTCGGCTCCCCGACCGGCCTGACCGGCAGGGCCGTTCACCTCACCGTCCCGCCCGTCGCCCGCGTCGGCAACGACTGGCCCGACCAGCCCGTCTGCGGCGACTTCGACGGCGACGACGCCGAGGACCTCGTCCTGCACGCCACCGGCGGCCATCTCACCTACCTGCGCGGCCCGTTCACCCGCAAGGGCACCCCGCACGAGGCCGGCGCCCCGATCCCGGCACCCGGCGAGGTCCCCACGGGCCCGGCCGCCGACGTCGACCGCGACGGCCACGACGACCTGATCGTCCGGACGGCACCGGGCACCGGCCCCTCCGCCGTGGTCCTCGGCGGCCCGGCGGGACCGACCCGCACCGGAGCCGTCCTGCCGTCCGGGATCGACGTGGCCCTCGGCTCCTTCGGCCGCGGCAAGGCCCTGGACGCGGCGGTCGGCGCCATGGGCGGAACGTCCCTGCGCTACGACCTGCCCACCGCGGCGAAGGGCTCCCTGGCCTCCCCCGGCTCGGTCCTGGACGCCGCCGACTTCGACGGCGACGGCCTGAGCGAACTGGTCTCAAGCGGCTCGCGCCTGCGCGTCTTCCAGGGCCGTACGACGGGCCCGTCCACCGAGGCGACGGTCACCGTGGAACCTCCCGCCACCGGCACCACCCGGGTCGTCGCGGTCGGCGACTTCGACGGCGACGGCCGTGCGGACCTCGCGGTGCGGACGTACCGGAGCGAGACGCAGGACACCGTGGCGGTGTTCGCCGGGACGAAGCGGGGCCTGGTGGCCACCGAACCGGCCGTCACGTTCTCGACGTCGGCGTTCCTCACCGGCCCGTAGGGGACGGCCGGCGGCCCCCTTAGGGGATGTCACAGCTCGGCAGCAAAGCCGTCCCCGAAACCCCGGGCGCACACGCCGTTCCCCGGGACCAGGTACGTTCGAAGGCGTGGCTGGATTCAGGATCGGACGCGGCCGGGACAACGGCGCTCCTCACGCGCGACCGCAACAACCTCCGTACGGGCAGCAGGCGCCCCAGGGACAGCCGTACGGCTACCCTCCCGCGCCGCAGCCCCACCCGGGCCAGTGGACCCAGGGCGGCGGGGGCTACGACGAGCCGGAGTACTTCGGCGACGGCAGCGGTGCCCCGCACCCGCAGGGCGGCCCCGACCCGTACGCGGCGAACAACCCGGGCCACACGCAGGCGTTCTCGGTCGGCGAGGACCCCTACAACCCGGGCGGCACCTACCGCGCGGGCTCGGCCCCGGCCGGCCCCGTGGGCCCCCGTCTGCACTGGAAGGATCTGCTGAAGGGCATCCTGCTCTCGCCCAAGCAGACCTTCCTCCAGATGCGGGACTACACGATGTGGGGCCCGGCCCTCGTCGTGACCTTCCTCTACGGCCTGCTCGCCGTGTTCGGCTTCGAGGACGCCCGCCAGGACGCGATCAACGCCACCCTGTCGAACGCGATCCCGATCGTCCTCACGACCGCCGTGGCCATGGTCCTGTCGGCGTTCGTGCTGGGCGTCGTCACCCACGCCCTGGCCCGCCAGCTCGGCGGCGACGGCGCGTGGCAGCCCACGGTCGGCCTCTCCATGCTGATCATGTCCCTGACCGACGCCCCCCGTCTGATCGTGGCCATGTTCTTCGGCGGCGACGCGTCCTTCGTCCAGCTCCTCGGCTGGGCGACCTGGGTGGCGGCCGGCGCCCTGCTCACCCTGATGGTCTCCCGCTCCCACGACCTGCCCTGGCCCAAGGCCCTGGGCGCGTCGGCCATCCAGCTCATCGCCCTGCTGTCGATCGTGAAGCTGGGCACGTTCTAGGGTCTTGCGGCGGTATGACGACGAAGGGCTCCCGGTGGTCACCGGGAGCCCTTCGCCTTGAGTTACGCGGGGTAGGCGCGGTCCAGAGCCGACCGCACGTCCCCGATCTCGCGTTTCCACCGGTCGCTCTTCAGCGTCCCGTGATCCCAGACGACCACGGGCTCACCGCCGGCCACGCAGTAGCCGTAGACCTGATCGGCGATGTCGTCCGTGAAGAGGTGGTCGAAGTGGAACGCCCCCTCGAACGTCAGCCAGGCGATGCCCTCCGCGTGCGCGGCGGCTTTTCGCAGGCACTCGCGGAGATAGCCGGGCAGTCGCGGGTCGTCCAGGCGCCCCTCGTCGAAGGTGAGGTCGTACGCCAGGACGACCGCGTCCCGGTCCCAGGCCTCGGTGCCGAGGGGGAAGACCGCGACTTCGTCCGGACGCGTGCCGAGGAGGTCGAACCCGTCCTGCGCCAGCGCGGACTCGACCCGTCCCAGTGTGAACAGGCCGATCACCGCGGGGCCGCTCCACGTCAGGGCCTCCTTGAGGGAACTCACCACAGGCCCCACTTCGTCATGTTCTTGGCGGGCGGCACCATCGCGCTCAGGATCTTGCCCTGATAGTTGCCCTCCTTCGCCACGAAAATCACCACCACCTTGCCGTTGACCTTCTTGGCGAAGCCCTTGGCCTGGGTGCCACCGATCTTCCAGTCGAACGTCTTCTCCGGCGACGTCAGGACGTGCCCGAAGTTGTCCTGGAAGTACTTCACCTGCGAGGCGACGCTGCCCTTGTTGGGGATCAGACCGTCCGAGATCAGGTGCCGGATGGCATGCCCGCCCCCCTTGTTCATCCCGGTGAACGCGTCCGCGACGGTGTCCGCGGTGAAACCGATCGGACAGCTCGCGTTGTGCACCAGGACCGGTGTGCGGCCCGCCAGCACGTAGTACGTGTTGAAGTCCGCGACCGTCAGGTTGTGGACCCGCTGCTCCGGCACGGCCCACGCCCGCGTCCCGCCCACCGTCGCGGCGCCACCGGTGTCGGTGCGCAGCACGGTGCCGGTCCGGAGGTCCCCGGCGTCGACCCAGGTGCGCTGGTCGCCGCCCGCCCAGAACGGGTGGTTGTAGGTGGCGACCACCGTGCCCGTGGACCGTCCGCGGGAGCCGGTGACCGAGACGCCGACGAGGTTCTTGGGCCCGGTGCTCTCGATGGTCGCCCGGACCCGCTTCGCCTCGGTGCGGCCCGTCTCCGGGTCGGTCGAGACGATCCGGTCGCCGACCCGGACGTCCTCGATCTCCTCGGTCCGGCCGCCGGCCAGCAGCACCCGGGTGCCCGGCACGAAGCTGCTCGTCCCGCAGTGCATCTTCTTCAGGAACTTGAGCTTGAGGGCGCTGAGGGCGAGACCCGACAGACACGAGGGCTTCTTGTTCTGCAGGCAGTTCTCGATCTCGTCGGCGCCGATGTACCAGGCGATCAGACGGTCGAGGGTGGTGCTGGTGATGCAGCCCATGCCGCCCGCACCGTCACCGCCGCAGACCAGCATGGTCTCGCCCGGCTTCAGATCGCCGTTCTGCAGGACGATGGACCGGTAGTCGACCAGCCGCCGTTCGAGGGCGGCGCGCAGCTCATTGTCGCTGAGCGGCTTGCTGGTCTCCAGCGCGGCCTCTTCCTGGATCTGCTTCTTCAGCTCCGCGACCAGCAGGTCGGCGGCCGTCTTCATGGCCTCACCGGCCGCCTTCGCGGCGGCGGCTGAGTCCGCCTCGGCCGCCAGCTTGGACAGACCGGCCTGGTAGGCGGAGTTGTTGGCCTCCAGGGAGTAGCCGTAGGCGACGGCGGCGGAGTGCTGCGCGCGTTCCGCGGAGCGGGCCGCCGACCGTGCGTCCGCCTGCGCCGAGGCAGCCGCGTTGCGGGCCGTCCTCGCGGACTCGGCCGCCTGGGCGGCGGAGGCCTCGGCCTGGTCGGCGGACTTGTCGGCCTGTTCGGCGTACGTGTTCGCCCGCTGGGCCGAGTCGTTGGCCGCGTTGGCCCACTCGGTGGCCTTGGCGGCGTCCTTGCGGGCCTCCGCGGCGGCCTTCTGCGCGTCGGCGGCGTCCTTCTGCGCGAGCGCCGCCGACTTGTAGGCGGCCTGGAGCAGGATGTTGACCTCGGCGAGGTGGGCGGCCGCGTTGGCGTCCCGCTGCCGCGCCTGGTGGAGGCCGATCTCCAGGAAGGGCCGCAGCCCGGACGCGGGGCCCGACAGCACGGCCTGCGCCGCGGCCCGCACCTCGGGGCCGCCCGTGGCGAGGGCCTCGCTGACCGCCACCCGGTCGTCGTCCTCCTGCGCCGCGTACTGCCCGGTCTCCAGGAACGCCGCCAGGTCGGCGGCGGTGCCGTCCAGCGCCCTGCTCGCCGCGGCCTTCACACCCGGACCGCCCTGGGCGGCGATCTTGCCGACGGCGACCCGGTCGTCGTCCTCCTTGCCCGGGTAGGCGCGGGTGCGCAGCCAGGCCCGCACCTCCTCGATCGGCTTGTCCAGGACGTCCAGCGCGGCCTGCTCCTGCGCGGGGATCTGCGTGGTCGTGGCGATGTGGCCGACGCTCGCGCGGTCGTCCTGTTCCATCGCGACGGCCAGCCTGACGCGGACGAAGTCGGCCACGTCGTCGTCGCTGCCCGCGAGTGCGTCCGCGGCAGCGTCCTTCACCCAGGTCCCGCCGCTGCTCAGCAGGTTGACCGCGGCCTGGCGGCCCTTGGCGGCCGTGACCGGCAGATCGGTGGAGGCGGCCGCCTCCGTGATCAACTGCCGGGTCTGCGCGCCGATTTCCTGGGCCCTGCCGATCTCCCACTGGGCGGCGGCGACCTTCTCGTCGTGGGCCGCGGCGGCCTCCTCGGCGGCCAGGACCGCCTCGTCCTGCTGCTGCGCCAGCCGCTCGGTGTCGGCCTTGCGGGCCAGCTCGACCACGGTCGAGGCCTGTTCGGCCGCCGACATGGCCCGGTTCGCGGCCTGGCTGGCCGCGTTGGCCGCGTCGGTGGAGGTCTTGGCCGCGTCCACCGCCTGGCCGGCGGCGTCGGCGGCCTTGTTCGCCGCGATCGCCGCGGCCTCGGCGTGCGCCGCGGTCTCGTTGGCCGCGTCGCGCGACTGCCGGGCGGCCGCGGCGGCCTGCCGGGCGTTGGACTGCGCGGAGTCGGCCGCGCGCGTGGCCTGGTCGGCGAGTCGCTTGGCCTTGGCGGCCGCGGCTGCGGCCTCCTCGCCCTTGGCGCCCGCCTCGCCGGCCCACCGGCCCGCGTCCGCGGCGGCGGCAGCGGCGGCCGCCGCGTTCGCGCCCGCGCTGGCCGCGGCACCGGCCGCGGTGGCCGCCTGTTCGGCGGCGATACCGGCCTGATCGGCGGCGTCGGCCGCCTTCCGCGCGCCCGCGGCGGCGGCGTTGGCCTTGTCCGCGGCCTTGCGGGCCGCCTCGGCCCGTCCCGCGTCACTGGCCGCGGCACCGGCAGCGGCCCTCGCCGCGGCCGCCGCGCCACCGGCCTGACCGGCCGCGTAGGCCGCCTGTGCGGCCGCCGAGGCCGCCATGCGTGCCGTCGCGTTCGCAGCCGCCGCCGCGGAGACCGCCGTGCGCGCCGCCTGTGCGGCCCGGTCGGCGGCGGCCGCCGCGCGGGACGCGGCCGCGGCCGCCCGGCCCGCCGACTCCTTGGACTCCTGTGCCTCCGCGGCCGCTTCCAGAGCCGCTGCCTTCGCGGCCTGGGTGGCCTTCGCCGCCTTGGCCGCCTCCTCCTTGGCGGTCTCGGTCAGCTCCTTGGCCCGCTTCTGCGCCGTGTCGGCGAGTTCGGCGAGCTGGGCGACGGTGATGGTCTCCTGGTCGCGCGCGGCCGCGACCGCCCAGCCGTCGTCGAGGAACTGCTGGACGTCCTCGTCCGTGCCGTCCAGGGCCTGGCCCGCGAGCAGCCGCACGTTCGGGCCGCCGGTGTACAGCAGCCTGCCGACCTTGACCCGGTTGTCGTCGGCGCGCGCCTTGTACTGCCCGGTGTTCAGGAAGGCGCTCACGTCGTCGGCCGTGCCGTTCAGCGCCGTGTTGGCCGCCTTCTTCACGCCCGGACCGCCGAAGGCCATGATCTGCGCCGCCTGGACGCGCTGGTCCTCCTCGTAGGCCGCGATGTAGCCGTCGTCCAGGAACGCCTGGAGCTCGGCCTCACCGCCGCCGAGCGCGGTGTTGGCCTTCTCGCGCACGGAGGGACCGCCGATGGCCATGATCTGCGCGACCTCGACCCGCAGGTCCTCCGTCTGTGCGGCCGCCAGGTCCTGGTCCATGAACGTCTGGATGTCGGCCGTAGAACCCAGCAGGGCCGCCTCGGCCTCGCGCCGGACGCCCTCGCCGCCGTACTCCCACTCCATGAGGACGTCGGCCCGGGTGAACTCCGGTGCCGCCTCCTCCGCCGCGGCGGGGCGCGGATCGATGCCCAGGATCATCACCAGGGCTATCAGCGCCGCCACGGAACCGCGCCGCACCGGCGCGGTCCGCAATCTGACACTCAACGTATTTCTCCCTCACCGAGCACAGGGAGCGAGAACAGTGACAAATTTGCGTACGCCATCACATGCCCCCCGTGCGGACTGCTCAATCTTTAACGGCACCTTACATTTCCCCCACCGAATTCTTGCCTCGCATACGTGCCTACGGGCCCTTATGCCCGACTTATAGCGCATCCTCCTGACATTTTCGTTACCTTTTCTCAACGAGGCCCCGTACAACCGTTCGCGCACGTGACGGAGGTCACCGCGGCCTGTCAACGCTCGCCCCATTTGGGGGAGTTCACGCGGTGGACAGGTTCGCGAGCGCGAGGTTGCATAGCCGTTCAAGCAGTTTTCCGGCAGGTGGCCAGGGGGGTCATTTCATCGCCGGGAGTGGGGGGCTGCACCTGTATTCCTTGTTCCTTCACGCCCGTGCGCGAATTGCGTTTCCGCCATTCCTCGTCCGGATCGACCAATGTGATGAAGGGACGTTTTCCCATGCCGTCGAGGCCGTATCGCAAAAGACTCCTGGGCACCGCCGTGGCCGCCCTGGCCGCCGGCGCCGTGGCCTGGACCGCCATGACAGCGGGCGGCACTGCCGCCGACGCGGTGTCCGTGGCCGGCGAGGCCCCCGGCTACGCCGTCGAGGACTTCGGCTACCCGCAGGCCGACAAGATCCTGGCCGAGAAGAACATCCTGCTCAAGCGCGGCGACGGTCACATCACGCTGGCCGACTGTGCGACCGGCACGGGCCAGTTGGAGGTCCAGGCGCGCGACAAGAGCAAGGTCTGCTTCGACGTCAAGGGCACCTCCGGCTGGCTCACCCTGGAGCTGCCGTCGGTCTACCTGATCCGCGGCAACGACTACACCACCGAGGCCGACATGACGGTCGGCAGCGAGCAGCAGTCGTACGACATCGCCAAGAACGCCTGGACCCCGGTGGGCGAGAGCTCGGACGAACAGGCCCGCGAGTGGACCCTCCTGGAGCTCCGCACCGCCAAGTAGCGCTCCGTAGAGCCCCCTTGCCCGATCCCCGCCACCCACCAGGGAACCGAACCTCATGACCTACGCCAGACCCGTGCGCCTCGCCGCACTGGCCGCCACCCTGACCCTCGGCTCCGCCGTGTTCGCGGCAGGCCCCGCCGCCGCCGTCACCGGCCCCGCCGTCAGCGCCGCCGACACCACCTACGCGTACACCGCGCAGATCATCGTCGGCGACCACGACCGCGGCTGCTCCGGCGTCCTCGTCGACCGCGAGTGGCTGCTGACCGCGGCCAGTTGCTTCGCCGCCGACCCGGCGACCAGCCTGAGCGTGCCCGCCGGCAAGCCGGCCACCAGCACGACCGCGGTCATCGGCCGCTCCGACCTGACCGGCACCGCGGGCGCCGCCCGCCAGATCGTGCAGCTCGTCCCGCGCACCGACCGCGACGTGGTCCTGGCCCGCCTCAACCGCCCGGTCACCAACGTCGCCCCGATCGCCCTGGCGACCGCGGCCCCCACGGCCGGCGAGAGCCTCACCCTGGCCGGCTACGGCCGCACCGCCACCGAGTGGGCCCCGCTCAGCCTGCACACCGGCACCTTCTCGGTGAACTCCGCCACCGCCACGAACGCCGCGGTCACCGGCACCGGCGGCACGGCCGCGTGCATGGGCGACACCGGCGGCCCGCTGGTCCGCGGGACGGGCGGCACCGCCCAGCTCGCCGCGCTGGCCAGCCAGTCGTACCAGGGCGGCTGCTACGGCATCGCCGGCACCGAGACCCGGACCGACGGCGTCGTCACGCGCGTGGACGACCTCGCCTCCTGGGTGAGCTCGACCGTCGGCACCGTGCGCGTCACCGACTTCAACTGCGACGGCGTCGAGGACATCGCGATCTCCGACCCGCGGGCCACCGTCGGCGGCGTCGGCGCGGCCGGCCTGATCCGGATCGTCTACGGCGGCGGCAAGGGCACCGCCGAGATCAACCAGAACCTCGACTGGGTACCCGGCTCCGCCGAGGCCAGCGACTGGTTCGGCGAGTCCCTGGCCACCGTCGACTGGAACGAGGACGGCTGCACCGACCTCGTCGTGGGCACCCCGGCCGAGGACATCGGCGGCGCCGCCGACTCCGGCATGGTCGACGTGCTGCACGGCGCTCCCGGCGGTCTCGGCACCGGGTCGCTGAAGAACACCCACTTCGAGGAGGGCTCCGGCACCGGCTCCCTGGCCACCGCCGTCCCCCAGGCCGGTGACCGGTTCGGCGACTCCGTCGCGGCCGGTGTGACCGCCTCCGGTGAGCCGTTCGTGGTCAGCGGCGCGCCGGGCGAGAGCGTCAGCGGCCTGGCGAAGGCCGGCGCGGCCTTCTACCTCCGCGCCAAGACCAACATCATCTTCCACCAGGACAGCACCGACGTGCCGGGTGCGGCGGAGGCGAACGACGGCTTCGGCGGCTCGGTGGCGGCCGACACCAACTTCTTCGCCGTCGGCGCGCCCGGCGAGGCCATCGGCGCCGACGAGAACGCGGGCAACCTGGCCGTGTTCAGCCACACCCTGACCTCGGCGGGCCTGCCCACCCCGAAGTTCGGGCTCGACCAGGACCTCGACACCGTCGCCGGTGGCGCCGAGGCGGGCGACCAGTTCGGCTGGTCCCTGGCCCTCGCCCCGTACCGCCCCTCGGGCGCCGCGGCCGCCACCGACTCGCTCCTCGCGGTCGGCGCCCCCGGCGAGGACCTCGACATCGACGGCGTCGCCAAGGCCGACGCGGGCAATGTGCTGACCTTCCGCATCACCGCCGCGGGCGCCGTCAGCCAGCTCAACTACATCTCGCAGGGCACCGCGGCCGACGACGTGACCGGCACCGCGGAGGCCGGCGACCGCATGGGCGCCGCCCTGACCGCGATCAACACGGCACCGCGCGCGCTGAGCACCACGGCGACGATGAAGCTGGCCGTGGGCGTCCCGAACGAGGCCATCGACGCGGCGGACAACGCGGGCGCCGTGCACACGTTCTCGCTCCTGGGCGCCCCCGGCGCCAACGACCGCTGGCTGGAGGCGGGCGACGGCGACGGCATCCCCACGGCCCCCGGCGCCGGCCAGCAGCTCGGCACGAGCATCCACTACACGGGCACCAAGCTGTACGTCGGCCTGCCCCTGGGCCCGTCGACCTACGGCACCCTGTACGCCCTGCCCCTGTCCAACGTCACCGCCGGCGGCGCGGTCGCCCCGGTGACCACGTACCAGCCCGGCACGGGCGGCCTCCCGGCAGCGGGCGACCGCTTCGGCTACGCGGCACGGTAACCGCACCCCCGCTCACCACGGCGAAGGGCCCCCGACCTGTGCCGGGGGCCCTTCGCCGTAGCTCTTCCCGCCACTCTCAGGCGTCGAGAACCTGCCCCTGCCGACGGACTACGGGGGGTTCGACCGACCAAGGGAAGTTGATCCAGTCGTCCGTGCGTTTCCAGACGTACTCGCACTTCACCAGGGACTGCGACTTCTCGTAGATGACCGCGGAGCGGACCTCGGCGACGGCGTCGAGGCAGAAGTCCCGCACCAGTTTGAGCGTCTTGCCGGTGTCGGCGACGTCGTCGGTGATGAGGACCTTCTTGTCGGAGAAGTCGATCACGTTGGGGACCGGGGCCAGCATGACCGGCATCTCCAGGGTGGTCCCCACGCCGGTGTAGAACTCGACGTTCACCAGGTGGATGTTCTTGCAGTCGAGGGCGTACGCGAGACCGCCGGCGACGAAGACCCCGCCGCGGGCGATGGAGAGCACGACGTCGGGCTCGTAGCCGTCGTCGGCGATGGTCTGCGCGAGTTCGCGGACCGCGGTGCCGAAGGCTTCGTAGGTGAGGTTCTCCCGCACGCCTGCCCCGCTCATACCTGGGTCCGGTGGAAGTTGAGGAAGGAACGGGAGGCGGTGGGGCCGCGCTGGCCCTGGTACCGGGAGCCGTAGCGCTCGCTGCCGTAGGGGAAGTCGGCCGGCGAGGAGAGCCGGAACATGCACAACTGGCCGATCTTCATGCCCGGCCAGAGCTTGATGGGCAGCGTGGCCAGGTTCGAGAGCTCCAGGGTGACGTGCCCGCTGAAGCCGGGATCGATGAAGCCGGCGGTCGAGTGCGTCACGAGCCCGAGCCGGCCGAGGGAGGACTTCCCCTCGAGCCGCGAGGCGAGGTCGTCGGGGAGCGTGATGACCTCGTACGTGGACGCGAGGACGAACTCCCCGGGGTGCAGGATGAACGGCTCGTCGCCCTCCGGCTCCACGAGCCGCGTCAGGTCGGCCTGTTCCACGGAGGGGTCGATGTGGGGGTAGCGGTGGTTCTCGAACACCCGGAAGAAGCGGTCGAGGCGCACGTCGATGCTGGACGGCTGCACCATGGATTCGTCGTAGGGATCGATCCGCACCCGCCCGGCGTCGATCTCGGCCCGGATGTCCTTGTCTGAGAGAAGCACGCCCCGAGGATACGCAAGACGCGCGGGGCCGCCGTCATCGGACGGACCCGCGCGCCTGGCGCCGACTTCCTACGCTTCCCTCTAGTGCTTCTCCAAGGTCACCTGCACGACGCTGCGAAGCCGGGCACAGCGAGGACAGCGGACAAGCCGTCCGGGGCCGAGGCGCTCGGCCTGCTGCATCGGGAACGAAGCGGTGCTGAACACGTGCCCATCGGCACAACGGACGACGGTGCGCTCCATCAAGTCCTAGAGTCCCTTCCCCAAGAGCCGCGTCCGGCTGCTACTTGCCTGACGACAAAAGCCACATTACGGGATGGACGGGACGGCCCTCCAGGCGGCACTCCGGTCCCGCCCGGACCCTCTCCCACGTCTCCACCGTACGCCCCAACTCCCGCGCCCCGCAGCCCCGTCCCACCCCACGAACGCACTCAGGCCCCACGGCTTCAGCGCCGGGGGCCTGGCATGAGGTAAGGTAACGTTGCGTTCGACACCGGTTCCGTCCGGCGTCCCTCGCGGGTGTAGTTTAATGGTAGAACATCAGCTTCCCAAGCTGAGAGCGCGAGTTCGATTCTCGTCACCCGCTCCATGCGAAACCCCCAGGCCAGAGGCCCGGGGGTTCTTTGTTGTCTAGACCGGTGAACCTGTCGCGCACCACAACCGCACCATTAGATCTCGGCAGCCTCTTCGCTGTGGTGCGCAGGGTCGTCCTTGTGGCACTTCGCACGCTCGGCGCGCACCAGGTCGTCGAGCCCGGCGGCCACCTCGCGCTGTCGCTCCTCGTCGGAGTGCTGATAGATCAGCGCGGCTTTCTCAGAGGACTGCCCGGCGCGAACCATCGTGTCCTTGAGGGTGGCGCCCGAGCGGGTCGAGAGGGTGTGCCCGGTGTGACGAAGGTCGTAGAAGCGGAAGCCGTCCGGGAGGCCGACAGCGGCACGGGCGCGTCGCCACTTCCGGCCAAAGGAGGTGCGCCGGAAGGGAGCTCCCTTCTCCCCGACGAAGACGAGCCCCTCGGCTCCCTTCTCGGCGAACGGCCTGGGTCTGGGGGCTCACTTGCCCAGGATTTCCGGAAGAGGTGAGCCGGGCCCGCTGCTGGACCCGCGACATCCTGCGGGGGTCGCCGCTCGCGGAGGACGCCGAGCTGATCGTGAGCGAGCTGAGCGCGAACGCGATCCTGCACACGGCCAGTGGTCGGGAGGCAGGGAGCTTTCATCTGGCGGTGGCTGTGTCGGCGCAGGTGGTCGCGGTGTCGGTCACGGATGACGGCGGCCCGGGACGGCTCCGAAGGTCGAGCATCAGGACCAGGAGGCGGAGCACGGCCGGGGCTTGGGCATGGTCAGCGTCATCGCTCACCGGGTGGTGGTCCACGACAGCGACGGCGGCCACACGGTCACCGCGGAACTGTTCACCGACGGCGGTATGGGAGGGCACCCGTGCTGACGACGAACGGGCTGCGACGCGGCTTGGCGTGGGCTTGGCTCTCCCCGGGCCGCATCGCAACCCGACAAGCCCTCTTACGCTCCGAACCCTGCACGGTCACGATCACCCAGGACCAGACCCGCATCACCTGGACGATCCGCCCAGCGATCTTCCTACCACTCGCCCACCGCCAGGGCACCGAACACCCAGCCTGCGCACACGACTTCAAGCCCCACACGCCCGACTGAGTTACAACTTTCTCTACTAGTTCAAGGCGGCTCGCTCCGCTCCCCGCGCGCGGCCCGACCCCCGGCCGGGCCTGCGCTCCTGCCTCCGTCCCGCTCCAGCCCGGCCGACGGCCGTGCCGCGCACACAGCAATCAGCCACCTGAGGCCAGAGAAGGGGTACGTCGTGGCTAGGGCGGCCGGCTGCAGCTAAACCGCTGCTAGCTGATTGTCGATTTGGTGTTGAACCAGCACGGCTGACACGTCGAAATGATCAGCAATCCTCTCAACACTTTCAAGAGATGCAGCCCACGGGTCTTCGTCTAGTAGGGCGGCAATGCCGGCTGCGGGTGCAAGCAGTTCCGCTGCAAACGCTCGTTCGGTCTTTTGCTTTTCAGTGTAGGCTCCTGTAACCAAGAACGGCGCATCGCCGTCTACGACTGAGTGCCATAGCGCTCGTCCGACAAGAAAGTTCTTTGTCCTGCTAGACGCTTGCTGAGATCCGATCACAAGAGCTGCACCACCTCCGCTTTGGCGCCCGAGAGCCTGGATCCTCGGCTCAGGGGAAACCAGCTCCTGAGCGGATACGTAATCGTTCAGCGCAAACGGTTCCGTGTCAGCTACTTGAGCAATCTGACGCGCGATCCTGGCTTGCTCCCACCCCATCTGCCACGGCCGATATGTCGCCACTGTTCTGCACTTCGTCAAACCTGCACGAAGTTCAGCCGTTCTTGAACTTCGAGGTGCGGTAATGCTGTCGACTGTGGCAGATGCTCGGGAGATCCATCCCAGAGATTCATGAATCCTGTCTGGCGATACAGCATCGATAAAATCGTCAAACATATTCGATGCTAGAGCTTGAGACGAGTTAATGATCTCATCTTCAAACTCATGCGCTTCAGAGTATGGGTCCAAGCCGAGCCGAGCAGCTGCGATACAGTACTCTACCTCCGCAGCGTCGGCACCTGTTACAGCAGCCCATTCTTTATGGAGTTCAGTGGCGACTAGGCCACACTCATCTAGCCTCGAAATGACGGAATTGATGATGCGAGCAAGTTCGGTCTGCAGATCCGCAGAGGAGACTACGACCTCTCCTTGCCCTAGGTAGCGGACCTTCCAATTAGCGACGGGAGAAGAGTACGGCCGCCAAGAGATCGTTGTCTGGCTTCCCGAGGGAACGATAGCAAGATCAGGCCACGCGAAGCCATCACCGATTCGTCGAAAATTGTTCCTGAGGAACTCTGGATCCGTCAGACGAGTCCGCTCGAATCGGCTCACAAGTTCAGGTCGTGAAAGTCTTGAGTTATACAGAAGCTTCCACCAATTGAAGGCTAGCCATTCGGCGAGTGGATATAGAGGAGCATAAATCGAGCGCCGCGAACTCCCGGAATCAAGATCCTCCACGAGGGTGACGAGGTTTCCACCCGCATGAATTTCAATTCGCGCCCAGGTTGCCTTATGTTCGGGAAGCCTCACTCCGGGAGCAGATTCCCACTCCCAAGAGAACTTGATCATATCTTCAGCTTCCATCACGTCAGCAGCCCTTCCGGGAACTCGTTAGGTGCCAGCGGGTACCCCTTATAATGCCCTTGCTCTCTATTTACAAGCCTACCTTCGTACACTATGTTACCACGCTTCACCCAAACATATCGGGGAAATTCTCCCTCGAATAGCTCTCCGATATTCCCGAGAGAGAATCCCTCTCGAAGCCATTCGGTGATTTCATCCCTATCTGTCAAAGAGGGGTCGCACCTAGATGCGTCTGCTCGGAGCCGTGGCGGGCCGGCGAACGATGGGTACGACTTGTGTTCCGCGCTCCCCACATACTGCGTTCGCTTCGCCAGCTCGGCCAGCTCCTCCAACCTCTCTTCGGGCTTCGGGCGCTTGATGGTTCGGGCCAACGGGCGCTGACGCTTGGGGGCTCGCATGACCTCAGTATGTTGCCTCGATGCCTCACCCGGCACGGTCTTGCGAAAGATGCACCGCCCACGACAGCCAAGCAAGCAGGCTGGCGATGAGCTGTGTGGAGGAGGCTCGTCTTACAGAAGCGCGGCTGTGGCGCCCCGACGTCCCACCGCACCACAACTGCACCAGATCGAGCGGGGATCAGCGGGAAATTACGGGGAAAGCAGCTGTGCCCTCGGCGACGAGGAGGCGGACGTTCCAACCGGTCAGCGTCTACAGCAGGCCCTCTGTGTCCGCAGCTTCCCAAGCTGAGAGCGCGAGTTCGATTCTCGTCACCCGCTCCACGAAGAAGGCCCAGGTCAGAGACCTGGGCCATTTTGCTGTCCGCTGCGATCACTCGCCGCGTGCCAGATCCGTGCCAGAACGCCACCATACGCAGCGGCATCGACAGAAAGAGCCGTGTCGCTGAGGATCCTGGGGTGGCTTACGACGAACTCGTCCTGGCGGTGCGTGCGCATGTGGCCGGCTGCGGATTGCCCGGCCCTGCGTCTGCCGAGGACGTCGCCGCCTTCGAGGAGGTGGTGGGGCATCCCATGCCCGAACTGTTGAAGCGGATCTATCTCGAAGTCGCCAACGGTGGCTTCGGACCGTGGCAAGTGGTCTCCCTGACCGAGACCGACGACTGGTTCAGCGACTGCGCAGACATCACCATGGCGTACCGCGGATTCACCGGACCCGACGACGCCGTCCCGCCCGGGATCGTCCCGCTGATGGACCGGGGCTGCGCGATGTGGACACTGATCGACTTCCGTTCGGCCGACGGACAGATGTGGGACTGGGACCCCAACCAGTGCTGCATCCGGCATGCCGCTGCACCGATCGGACAGTCCCTAGCCGAATGGCTCACCGAGTGGTTGCAGGGCGCAGCTCACGAAGGCCCCTACCCCCTTCGCGCACCGGCCGACTCCGAGTGTGTCAACCCGTGAGGGCGGACGACGGCCCGTCTCGGTGTCCGTCTCATGCAGCTACGTTCACCGTCGTTCAGGCAGGGCCGCCCACCACCAGTCGGAAAGAGGGCGCCTCCGCTGGGATACCGTGCCAGGCATGCCGACCAAGCAAGTCTGTCCGCGCTGTGGGCAGGACTGGATCCACCCGTATCGCTTCAGGGCCAATGGGACACCGTTCTCGCCGTGCACCGAGTGCGACTCGCTGTGGTGGCCGGGCGAAGCGGTTGAGGTGGCTCGCGCTAAGTTCCTCGATGATGTCGTTGCGGAACGCCTTGGCGTAGAGGGAAACCCATGGGGCGATCTGGTCTGGGCCGACGTCATCGAGCCGGCTGCGGAACAGGGTGCTTAGTTCGCTGCACATGACGCACGCCCACCCCGCACGTGCTTCGTCATGGCGGTGCACAAGCGCCCCGGCCCGCGTCAGAGCGGGAGGTCGTCGGGGAGCACCCGGAATGCCTTGTGGCGGCCCAACGGGCGTACGGCCCGGAAGTCCCGTCGGTCCAGGGTGAGAATCGCGTCCGTGTCGTAGTCGGCGGCAAGCGCCACGTTCACCGCGTCGGCGAGGTCGAGGTCCAGCGCGTGGTACCGCACACGGACAGACTGGGCAGCACCCAGGTGGTCCTCCGTGATCTCCGGCATGACGACACGACCCCGGCTCATCCAGCGCCGCAGGTCGTCGACCGCGCTGAGAGCAGCCTCCCTGCCGAGCTCACGCGTCGCCACGTGATCCAGTTCGGCCAGCAGGAGCGGGGACATGACCAGCAGGCCCGCCGCCATGATCGCCTCGTTCGCCGCCCCGTGTTCCGGATGAGCCGAGTCCAGGGCTGCCAGCAGGCCGGACGTGTCGGCGATGACGATGATCACGCGGCGGATCCGGAACCCGAGCCGGTCTCCCGTCGGACGGCCTCGGTGACCGTGTCGCGGATCTCCGACTTGGACAGGGTGCGTCCCGGCCCCTCGAAGGTGCGCGAGAACAGCGGCTCGTCCCAGACCCTGTTGGCCATGGCCGCAAGGTGAATGCCCTGACGGATGATCTCGGCCTCGCTGATGCCCCGGCGCTTGGCGGCCTCCTTGATGATCGCCAGGTCCTCGGGGTCGGCGTACACGTTGGTGCGCTTCATGGACATGTACCAAGCGTAGTCCATGTACCGATTTGGTGTATGCACCGTTGCCGTGTGCGTGCGCGCTTGCCGGTGGCGGGGACTGGTGAGCAGCTCGCGGAGTGAGTTGTCAGAAGGGCTGTCGCCGACAGGACGAGTGTCTACGATCACGCTGTGAGCTACGACATCTACTTCCTGAGCAGGCGTGACGGGCAGTCCTGGGACGAGGTCCTGGAGGCGATGGAGGACGCGGCCGAGGAGAGCGAGTCGATCCCTGCCCGCCTCCTCGATGCCTGGGACCGAATCGTCCCGCAGGCCGGGGCGCTGCTGGGCGAAGTGGACGTCACCGGGGAAGAGCAGGAATCGCGGGAGCTCAGTGACTCGGACACCGGCATCGACCTGTCCGTCTTCGGTGACGAGGTAAGCATCACGGTGCCGTTCTGGCACGCAGGGAACGATGCGGCGGACGTGCTCGGCAAGGTCTTCGCCCTTGCGGCCGTCGTCGAGAAGGAAACCGGGCTGACGGCCTATGACCCCCAGACGGAGCGTCCACTGATGGAGACACAACCGCAGGGTCTGGCCGAGCTGATGTCGGGGGTCACCGAGGATCTGCGCAGCCGCTACGGCGGTTGATCGTTCCGCGGCGGAGGTGTGACAGAGGGCGGCAGGGGCCCGCAGTGGCGCACACGGGGAAGCCGACCGTCCTGTTTCCGCTTCCCGCACCAATCCCCTGAGCCCGGCCACGCTCTGTCGCGGTGGCCGGGCTCGGCAAGCAGCGAGGGAAGAAGCCGACGTCGAAGGGCGCTAGCGCCGGGCAGGGCGCTTGATTCCCGCGCGGCCCGCCTTCTCGATCCGTTCCGGGCCTGCCGTGGTGCGGTCCTCCTCCCTCGCCCTCCAGTCCCTGGGCTGGAGGAAGAGGAGTTCGCCGCCGCCGGGCACGATCATCGCGCCGCCGAAGGGCTCGTCGCCGGCGAACCAGACGCCGTTGGTGATGCCGACGGGCCACCGGCCACGCCCCAGGGCGTCCTTCGCCCGCAGGGTGAAGGGGGTGCCCTTCTGATCTCCGAAGCGGAGGTAGAGCGTGTGGGTCGACTCCATGCCGATCTTCTCGACGGGCGTGCGGAATTGGAGGGGGTAGGTCCGGAAGACCTTGGCGCACTTCCGGATCGAAGACACGCGGCCGTAGAGAATGATGAGCGTCCAGACGGCGCCGAGCATTCCGACAATGCCCACCGGCAGGAGATAGTCGAGTTGGAACACGTAGAGCTGGACCCACAGCAGAACGAATACCGGGAAGAACTTGAGGAATCTCTTCAGTGCGGTCCGGTAGTGGTATCGCACAGCGCCCTGGTACTCCGATCCATCGGTCGGGTACGGCGCAGGCGGGGTGTCCGACTCCAGACCGTCTTTCCATCGTTCTGGCACTGTCATCCGAACGGGCTCCTCTCGTCCGCCCCCGAGCCGGCATCCGGGAACGGCCCGGTCTCGTTGCCCTCTTCGGTCGGGTCCTCGAACGTCACCGTGCGTGCGACACCCAACAGCACACCGCGGTAGTCGTCGGCGAGCTCCAGTGACGGGGTGACGAGCTGCACGGTGACGATCGACCCTGAGCGTGGCACCGGGATCGCCACGGTGCCCTGCCAGACAGTGCCCTGCGCGGGGCCTTCCTCGCCGTCGGGGGGAGCGGTCGGTGCGACCGTGGTCCGCTCCGTCTCCCACAGGTACCCGGTGCCCGCGGGTAGTTCCACGGGTACGAGGCCGTCGTCCGCGCCGGTCCCGCCGTCGCCCAGCATCTGGATCAGCACGGCTTCGGGGTGTGCTCCCGAGGTCGGGACGGTGGAGACCGTGAGGACGGACAGCGTGGGCTCGCCGCCCTCGCCGGGGTGCATGCCGAGCGCGCAGCCCATCACGGCCTGGCTCCGCAGCAGCGTCAGGACGACGGAGTAGAGCCGGAAGACCTGGTCCGCGCGGTCCCGAACGTCGTCGGGAAGCGCGCTGATCTGCCGGGCCACCTCCTGGATGCCCTCGGGTGACGGCTGAAGGTCCAGTTGCAGGTACCCATAGGGCAGCCCGTACCAGAATTCCGCCTTCGGCTCGGCCTCCACCGTGTCGAGAAACCCGTTCACAGCCGGATGCCCTCCATCAGTTCACCGAAGACCGTGAGCAGTTCGCCCCCTGCGCCCTTCAAGCCGGTCGAGGCAGCCAGACCCTTGGTGATCTCGGAAGCGTCGTGTCCTGGGCCGTTCTTCGGGAAGACGCCCAGGTTCTCCAGGGACGACGCCATGTTCGCTGCCACGTTGACGCCGTTGATGCCGTACTGGAGGGCGCCGGTGGCGGGGGCGGTGGCCACGTCGAGGGCCTTGAAGTTGAACGCGGGCACGATCTCCCTGCCGAACGTCCCCAGCTTCGAGCCCAGGGACAGGGCCTCGCCGCCCTCCCGGGCGACCGCCGCCGCAAGAGCCGCCTCGCTGCCGGCCTTTGCGAGGGCTCCGACGCCCGGCACCATGCCCAAACCGTCACCGACCATCGCAGCCATGGCAAACGCGCCCTCCTTGAAGCCGTACCTGCCAATCAGCGCGTCCCTGAAGTCCTCGCTGGCGAGGTTCTTCGCCATGGACACCCCGCTCGCCACGACGGCGATGCCCGCGAAGACCGGGGCCAGCGGGGTGGGGAGCAGGGCCAGCAGGCCCGCGATGGCCCCGATGGTGCCGGCGTGCTCCACGAGGAACTCGCCGACCGCCTTGAGGCCCTCGCCGATGGCGCTGAGGGCCTTGTCGAACCACCCCGGCTCCTTGGGGGCCAGCTTGTCGTCGGCCTCGTCGAGGCTGCGGGCGACGGCTTCGGCCGCGTGGGTGTGGGTGCCCTCCAGCTCCTTCGCCTTCGCGATGACGTCGTTGTAGGCGCTGTTGGCGTTGTTGAGGTGGGTGGTGGCCTCGTTCAGTTCGCGCTCGGCGGCGCGCAGGCGCTGCGTCGCGGCGTCCGCCTCCGCCTGGCTCGGGTACTCCTTGCCGGCGAGCTTGAGGTCCGGGTTCTCCTTGGCCTGGTCGTAGCGGGTGCGCGCCTTGTCGGCGTCGGCCTTGTTCTCGCGCGCCGCGTCGTCGTACTTCTTGGCGAGGTCGCGGTGGGAGGTCAGGTCGCCTTCCCAGGTGCCCAGTGCGCCCGCGGCCTTGTCGAGGGAACGGCCGGCGTTCAGCATGGCGGTCTTGAGGTCGCCGTCCAGGGTGTCCCGGAACGCGCTCGCCGCGTCTCCCTGCCAGCTCGAGCTCGCTCCCAGCAGGTACTCGATCTGGCGGTGGCAGTTGTTGAGCGTGTCCGCCGCGGCCTTCACCTTGCGGTAGAGGGAGGTGACCTGCTCGGGGACGCCTGGTACGGGGTTCCAGCCGAGGCTCGGGTACGGGTTGTCGGCCACCGGTCACTTACCCCCGGTGTTCGCGGCGTTGGTCTCTTCCATCTTCTTGAGGGCCTGCGAGAGGTTCTCCTCGAACTGCTTGTAGCTCAGCGCGGTCTTCTCCACGCCCTCGTCCACCGCTTTGATCATGTCCTTCAACTGACCCGTTCCGTACTTCCACCTGTTCTGGAAGGTCTCGCACGCCTCGTCCAAGCGCGGGGTTCCGATCTGTTCCGCACTGACAGCGGAGAGCGCTGTGCGTGCTTCTTCCAGATCGGTGACGGTCTGCTTCAACACCCGGCCAAAAGAGTTCAATTGACTGAGGTCGACCTTGAATTCATCCGCCATGAGGCGGCCCCCTTCTTCGACTGCGAACGAGGCGACACGGGACGCATGGAGTGCGGAACAGGCGTTCCCGCCATGGTGCCGGCGCGCCACCAGACTAAAGTACGAGCAAAGGCACGATGTCACCGTTCCCCGTGCGGAACAGCAACTCCCGGACGTTTACAGGGAGTCGGTCGCGGCCACGACCCACCTGCCGTCCATCACCTTCGAATCTCCACAGGTTCGACAAACCCGGAGACGGTCCGGCCGGACTCGACCCGTTCCCTCCGCAGTCCCGGCGGTAGATTCCACCCAGTGCGGAAACCGATCAGTTTCCTTTCTGTCGGAATCGCGTTAACCTCGCACTATGACCACCGAGGCGAAACCGAGCCCCCGAGAGCGGCTGCTGGACGCGGCGGCCACGCTGACCTACCGCGACGGCGTCAACATCGGCGTCGAGGCGCTGTGCAAGGCGGCGGGGGTGTCGAAGCGCTCGATGTACCAGCTCTTCGAGAGCAAGGACGAACTGCTCGCGGCGAGCCTGGAGCGGCGCGCTTCCGGCTACGTGGGCACCCTGCTGCCCCCCGCGGACGACGGCCGTTCGCCCCGGGCGCGGATCCTGCACGTCTTCGAGCAGGTGGAGTCACTGTCGGGAGCGCCCGAGTTCCACGGCTGCCCCTACCTCGCCGCGCAGATCGAGCTCAAGGACCGCAACCATCCCGCGAGCCGGGTGGCCCACCGGGCCAAGGAGAGCCTCACCGCCTACTTCCGCGCCGAGGCCGAGAAGGGCGGGGCGAGCGATCCCGGTCTGCTGGCCCGGCAGCTCAGCCTGGTCTTCGACGGTGCCAGCGCCCGGGCGGGCATCGGGGCGGACACGCTGGCGGGACTCGTCGCACCCACGGTGGCCGCCCTGCTCGACGCGGCGGGCGTGCGCTGACCGTACGGACGGGACGGGCGGAACGGACGGGGCCGTATGGGACGCCATCGGCGTGGCCGGCGCGGTCTCCACGTCACCGAAGGCGAGCACGGAACGACCGAAGGCGAGCACGGAACGCCTACGGCCGGGACCTCGTGGCCGTAGGTGTGGGCTCCGGGCCGTCGGCGCGCAGGGGGTCGTGACCGGGCTTCGAGGGCTCGGCGACCACCGTGCCCTTCCTGTGGTGCCGGGGCACGACGTCCTGGGGGAACGTGAGCTGCTGGTTCATCCACTTCAGGGCCGGGGGCATCTCCTGGACCCAGGTCGGGAAGTTGTGGCTGCCGTGCTCGGGCAGGATCGACACGACCCGCATGGGCGCCTTGACCGCCTTGATGAAGGCCTGCGTCTGCGGGTAGCCGCGTTCGCCGTGCTTGCTCTCGGCCACCAGGACGGACACCTGGGGAGCGGGCAGGTGCTTGAGTCGCCACATCAGGTCGTGGCCGTTGATCCGCTCGGTGCGGTCCGGGCCGTTGCCGAAGAGGTTGCCGGTCGTCGGGTCGTCCTTGACCTTGTAGTCGGGCGACAGGGCGGCGGCCGTCGTGTACACGTGCGGATCACGCATCGTCAGTTGCAGGGCGCAGCTGCCGCCGGAGGAGTAGCCCATGACCCCCCAGGCACTGGCGTCGTGGCCGACCCGGTAGGCGGATTTCAGGGCGTCGGGAAGGTCCTTGGCCAGGAAGGTCTCGGTCTGCGGGCCGCCCGGGACGTCCACGCACTCGGTGTCGCGCGGCGGGGCGATCGTGGGCCGGATCATCACCATGACGGTCGGCTGCATCTGACCGCTCTTCTGGAGCGCACCGGCCGTCTGCGAGACCCGCAGATGCTGCGCGAGGTTGAAGATGCTGCCCGGGTAGCCGCTGAGCGCGACGATCACCGGGAAGCGCTGCCGCTGGTACGCCTTCTGGAAGTACTGCGGCGGCAGGTAGACGAACGCGGGGTCGACCACGCCGGTGCGGCGGCCGACGACCTTCACGGCCTCCACCCGGCCGTTCACCGCGGCGGGCCCGGTGGGCAGACCGCTGACCCTCTTGAGCTGCTCGTCGGTGGCGGGCTGGACCAGCGCCCCCTTCACGGCGACGCCGTTCACCGTGCCGGTGCCGCCGAGGTCCCCCGCCTGGGTCACCTCGACGGGGGCCGTCTCCACCCGGCCGAAGAGTTCGCCCCACGAGCCGAAGAACTGGTACGACGAGTTCAGCCAGCACGCGAACGCGGCGATGATCACCACCTGGGTGGTCCCGAGGGCCACCAGGCGGCCGAGCACCTGCCACAGTCCCTGGCGGGCGAACCGTGGCCACCACCAGACCAGCAGTGCCACACACACGGCGGCGAGTCCCGCCATCACATACACGGTCGTCTCGCTGGTCAGACCCATACCGGTTGATCCCCAGTTTCCCTGCCTGTGCGGTTTCCTTCACACAGACAGAGGGCCGGGGGATCCTCCGCGTTCCCCAATTAGTGCAAAAGGGGTACGTGTCCTGCCGCACAGGAGCGGCGGGGAGGCTACTGGTCGATGTAGCTGAGGTCCCCCACGGTCCATGCGCTGACGTCCTTGATGGCCACCCGGTACATTCCGCCCGTCTCCGGGATGCCGAGGCTTCCCTGGAGGATCCGGGCGAGGTGGAAGTGCAGGTGGGTGGGCGTCCCGGCAGGGGCGGGCCGATCCTCTCGCGAGGCGCCGGCGAAGACGTCGGAGAACGGTCCGAGGCGGTCCGAGTCCTTCAGGACCTCCGCGACGCGCTCCCTCCACACGGCCTCAGGAGCCAGCCGGCCGGTGATGACGGCACCGCCGACGACCACGGTCAACGACATCTGATTGCTTCGCTCGGACTCCACCGCGGCGCAGAGGGCGACAAGCAGCTCGTCAGGGTTCGACATGAGAGCAGATCCTATGCAGTCCCGGCACCGGGCGGGACCCGGGTCCCGGTGGCGGTGACGGCGCCCGGCGCGGAGGTGTCCCGCCGCGTGCCCGCCGACTCGGGGAACCGGGCGTGTTGAGCGGGTGAAGCCTGTGCCCGGGTTCGTGGCGCGGGGCATGCATGAACGTCTCCGCCGTATCCGGACGAGTCGGCGGACACGACGCGCTGGAGGCGAGTGATGAACCAAGAAGCGGCCCAGGCCGACCCCACGACCCACCGGGTACCGGTCCTCATCGTCGGGGGTTCCCTCGTCGGCCTGTCGACCTCGGTGTTCCTGGGCCGGCTGGGCGTACCGCACACCCTGGTCGAGCGGCACGCCGGCACCTCGATCCATCCCCGTGGCCGCGGCAACAACGTCCGCACCATGGAACTGTTCCGGACGGCCGGCGTCGAGCCGATGATCCGTCAGGCCGCCGCCACGCTGGCCGGCAACCACGGCATCCTCCAGACCCCCACCCTGGTCGGTGACGCGGGCGAGTGGCTGTTCAAGGAGATCGACGAAGGCGGCGGGCTGGCCCGCTTCAGCCCCAGCTCATGGTGTCTGTGCAGCCAGAACGACCTCGAACCGGTGCTGCTCGACCACGCCGGCCGGCTCGGCGGCGATCTGCGGTACGCCACCGAACTGCTGTCGTTCGAGAGCGGGCCCTCGGGCGTCACCGCGATCGTCAAGAGCCGGGAGACCGGCGAGCACACCACCGTCCTCGCGGACTACCTGGTCGCCGCCGACGGCCCCCGCAGCCCGGTCCGCGAGCAGCTCGGCATCGGCCAGAGCGGTCCGGGAGAGCTGTTCAGCAACGTCAGCATCACCTTCCGCTCACGCCGTCTCGCCGACGTGGTGGGCGAGCGCCGGTTCATCGTCTGCTACCTGACCGACCCGGCGGCCGACGGCGCCCTGCTGCCCGTGGACAACCGGGAGAACTGGGTGTTCCACGCTCCCTGGCACCCCGAACGCGGCGAAACGCTGGAGGAGTTCACCGACGAGCGGTGCGTCGAGCACATCCGCCGCGCGGTCGGCGTCGCCGATCTCGACGTGCAGATCACCGGCCGGGCCCCCTGGCACGCCGCCCAGCGCGTCGCCCGCAGCTACCGGTCGGGGCGGGTGTTCCTGGCCGGCGACTCGGCCCACGAGATGTCCCCCACCGGGGCGTTCGGCTCCAACACCGGTATCCAGGACGCGCACAACCTCGCCTGGAAGCTCGCCGCGGTCCTCGGCGGCTGGGCCGGGGAGTCGCTGCTGGACTCCTACGACGCCGAGCGCCGCCCGGTCGCGGAGGCGACCAGCGCCCGTGCCGCCGCCCGGTCGGCCGAGCACAGCCACCCCGGGTACGCCCCGGCCCCCGGCGCCGGCGGCGGCCCGCAGCGCGGCATCCTCAACGTGGCCCTCGGCTACCGCTATCCGCACGGCGCCGTCGTGGGCGCCGACCCCGCCACCCCGGTCGTCCCGGACCGCCTCGACCTGTCCGGAGCACCCGGCAGCAGGGCCCCCCACCTGGCGGTACGGCACCGCGGCGAGCGGATCTCCACCCTGGACCTGTACGAGAGGTCGCTCGTGCTGCTCAGCGGCGCCGGGGCGGCGGGCGACTGGCACGAGGCCGCCGTCCGCCTCGCCGGGCGGACGTCCGTACCGCTGACGTCGTACCGGGTGGGCGAGGGCCCGGACGCCGAACTGGTCCCCGAGGGCGACGCGGACTGGGCGGCCGCGCACGGGACGACGCCCGAAGGGGCGGTGCTCGTGCGGCCCGACGGGTTCGTGGCCTGGCGGTCGGCGGGTCCGGTCCCGGACGCCGAGTCGGCGCTGCGCGAGGTCCTGAGCACCCTGCTCGGGTCGGTCTGACGTCCGCCGGACCGGGGCCGGTTCACCCGGCTGACCGCCTTGAGTGGTGGCCAACGCCCGTGTGACTGACGGTGGATCACGTCGGGGGCGGGCCACCCAAGCTGACGAAGCACCAGCAGCCCGGCCGCCGACGGAAGGAACGACACATGCGCTCTGCTCGCATCCTGCTGACCACGGCGGCGGCCTCGGCCGTCCTCGTTCTCGGCGCACCCGGCGCCCACGCGGCCGGGGACGACTGGGACTCGTCGGACTCCTCCTACAGCAAGGAGCACAACAACCCGAAGTACGACCCGGAGACCTACAAGGACAAGGACAGCGAGCACGGCCGGGACTCCGGTGGCGGCAAGCACGAGGGCGGCTGGAGCGGCCACGAGAAGCCCAGCGGCGGCATGCACACCGGGGGCGGCGGTCTGGCCTCCCCGACGGTGACCACAGGTGGGCTCGCCATGCTGGTGGTCGCCGGAACCGGCCTGTACGCGGCACGCCGTAAGAGGGTCGCCGGAAGCCTGGCCTGATCCATGCCGGACGCGATAGCCGCCGTGGCCGCCACGCGCGAGCCGCGTGGCGGTCCGGCCGGCCCGTTCCGTGCCCCGTCCGCCTGATATCTGCCATGTCCTGGTGAGGTGGTCCCCGATGGCAGTCAGTCCTTCTCCTCCCGCAGAAACCCCCGGCCAGGACGAACCCGCCCCGACCGGGGACGGTCCCCCCACCAAGGTGATGGTGGGCGCCGCGGCGGTCCTGGTGCTGGCCGTGAGCCTGTTCGGCGGGAACGACGGGTCGTCGCCCGCGGCCTCCCCGCCACCCCGGGCCGCGGCCGCCTCCGTGCCGGCTCCGTCGGCCACACCTCCCGGACAGGCGGCCGGGCAGCCGGCCGGCAGACAGCTCCCGCGGTCGCGACCGGTACGCCTGCTCATTCCGAAGATCTCGGTCGACGCGCCCTTCACGGACCTCGCCATCGGTCCCTCGGGACGCCTCGAACCGCCTCCCGCCCATGACACCAACCTCGTCGGCTGGCACGCCAAGGGCGTCTCCCCCGGTGAGCCGGGCACCGCGATCATCGCCGGGCACGTCGACACGGCCACGTCGGCGGCCGTGTTCGTGAACCTCGGCGAACTGGCGAAGGGGGACGTCTTCCACGTGGACCGGGCCGACGGGCGCCGGGCGTCCTTCGTGGTCGACAGCGTGGAGACCTTCGACAAGGACGACTTCCCCAGCCGGCGGGTGTACGACGACACCGCCCGGCCCGAGGTCCGGCTCATCACCTGTGCGGGCGACTACGACCGCTCGGCCAGGGACTACACCGACAACCTCGTGGTCTTCGCCCACCTCCTCTGAGTCCGCCCCGCCCGGCTCCCGGGCCGCCGGTCACCCCCACGGTGCATACGAGTCGCGCGCTTCCCGGGGCGGCCTGACGATCGAGGAACGCCGACGTCATACCCCGTGGCCGACGTTCGCCCGCCCCAGCCCCCGAAGGAGATGTGCGCAGGATGACCACCACGTCCGACCGTGTTTCGAAAGCGTCTGTGCAACAGGCGTCGCAGCGAGTCTCCCAGTCCGTGTTCGACGGCTCCAGGCTCCGTGTCGTCCTGCTGGTGGACGTCTACGACGGGGCCCAACAGCAGTTCCTCGAGGCGTACGAGAGCCTGTGCAGCCAGGTCGCGTCCGTCCCCGGACACGTCAGCGACCAGCTCTGCCAGTCCATCGAGAACCCCTCCCAGTGGCTCATCACCAGCGAGTGGGAGAGCGCCCCGCCCTTCCTCACCTGGGTCAACAGCGAGGAACACGTACGGATGGTGCAGCCGCTGCACAGCTGCGTCCGGGACACCCGCTCGCTGCGCTTCCACATCGTCCGCGAGACCGGCGGCCCGGCGGTGCAGAGCGGACCGGAGGAGCGCCGGCTCCAGGCGGCGCCCAGGATCGGTGACGGACTGATCCGGCACGCGCTCACCTTCACGGTCAAGCCGGGCAGCGAGGAAACCGTCGCCAGGATCCTCTCCGGCTACACCTCGCCGGAGCCGCGGGTCGACGACACCACCCGGCTGTGCCGCACCTCCCTCTTCATGCACGGCAACCGGGTGGTCCGGGCCATCGAGGTGCGCGGCGACCTGCTCGCCGCGCTGCGCCACGTGGCCCGGCAGCCCGAGGTGCGGGCCGTCGAGGAGGCCATCAACCCCTATCTGGAGCAGGACCGGGACCTGGACGACCCCGAGTCCGCCCGGCTCTTCTTCACCCGCGCGGCACTGCCCGCCGTCCACCACGTGACGTCGGGTGAGGAGAGCCCGGAGGCGGTGCGGCACGCGCTGTACTACCCGGCCCGCGAGGGGCGCGGCATGCAACTGGCCGAGCTGCTCGCCCGGCAGGACGAGGCCGCCGCCGACGACCCGCGGGGACCGGTGCTGCGCAGCACGATCTTCCAGCGCGACGACATCGTGATGCGACTGGTCGACGTGCGCGGCCCCCTCGACGGCGACGCCGGCCCGGTGCTCGGCCTCACGGACGGGGCCGCCACCGCCGAGCTGACGGCCCTTCTCGACGGCGAAGCCCTCGGGGTGGACGGTCCGGCGCTGCGAGACAGCACCCCCGCCCACCTCCTCGCGGTCTCCCGCATGGACCTCGTCACCGACCGCCGCGCGCCCGGCGCCTGACCCACCGGCCCGGGCCGTCACCGGCCACGCCCTCATGTCGATGCAGCACATGTTCGGAGGAACGTCGTGATCAAACGTCATCCCGGAGTAGTGGATCTCAGCGAGGTCGAGCCCAACACCCGGCGCGGGGGCGACCTGCGCGCCATGCTCACCCCCGCCACGGTCGGCTCCACCAGCGGTTTCATGGGCGTGGCCATCGTGCAGCCCGGCGACCGCATCGCCGAGCACTACCACCCGTACTCCGAGGAGTTCATCTACGTGGTGTGCGGGCAGCTCGAGGTGGACCTGGACGGCGAGCCCCATGAACTGCGGCCCGAGCAGGGGCTCCTGATCCCGTCCCACATGCGGCACCGGTTCCGCAACGTCGGCAACGTGGAGGCGCGGATGGTCTTCCACCTCGGCCCGCTGGCCCCGAGCCCGCCGCTCGGACACGTCGACACCGAGGACGCCGACGGCGTGCCGATCCCGGAGGCGGTCCACGCCGTCGGGGCGGCCGAACGATCCGGGTTGCGCTCATGAGGAGGCGCGTGGCGGTCACCGGCATAGGAATCGTCGCCCCGGGCGGCATCGGTGTCCCGGCGTTCTGGGATCTGCTGACCAGCGGTCGTACGGCGACCCGCGGGATCACGTTCTTCGACCCGTCGGGGCTGCGTTCGCAGATCGCCGCCGAGTGCGACTTCGACCCGGCGGCGCACGGACTGGACGCCGAGCAGATCGCCCGCAGCGACCGCTACCTCCAGTTCGCCCTGGTCGCCGGCGAGGAGGCGATACGGGACTCCGGTCTCGACCTCGCCGCGGAGAACCCGTGGCGCATCGGGGTCTCCCTGGGCACCGCGGTCGGCGGCACCACCCGGCTGGAGCACGACTACGTCCTGGTCAGCCATGGCGGGCAGCGCTGGGACGTGGACCCGCGGGAGGCCGGTGCGCATCTGCACCGGGCGTTCGCGCCCAGCACCCTCGCCTCGGCGGTCGCTGAGCGGTTCGAGGCGCGCGGGCCGGTGCAGACCGTCTCCACGGGCTGCACCTCGGGGCTCGACGCCGTCGGGTACGCCTTCCACACGATCGAGGAGGGCAGGGCCGACGTGTGCATCGCGGGCGCCTCGGACTCGCCGATCTCCCCGATCACCATGGCCTGCTTCGACGCCATCAAGGCCACCTCCCCGAGCAACGACGACCCCGCCCACGCGTCCCGCCCCTTCGACGCCGGGCGCAACGGGTTCGTCATGGGGGAGGGCGGCGCGGTGCTCGTCCTGGAGGAACTGGAGCACGCCCGGGCCCGCGGCGCGCACGTGTACTGCGAGATCGGCGGCTACGCCACCTTCGGCAACGCCTACCACATGACCGGTCTGACCAGTGAGGGCCTGGAGATGGCCCGCGCCATCGAGGACGCCCTCGGCCAGGCCCGGCTCGACGCCACGGCGATCGACTACGTCAACGCGCACGGCTCGGGCACCGTCCAGAACGACCGGCACGAGACGGCCGCGGTCAAGCGGGCGCTGGGCGCGCACGCCTACGACACGCCCATGAGCTCCATCAAGTCCATGGTGGGCCACTCCCTGGGCGCGATCGGGGCGATCGAGGTCGTCGCCTGCACGCTGGCCCTGGCCCACCAGGTGGTCCCGCCCACCGCGAACTACGAGACCCCCGACCCCGAGTGCGACCTGGACTACGTGCCGCGCGTGGCACGTGAGCGCAGGCTGCGCAGCGTGCTCTCGGTGGGCAGCGGGTTCGGCGGCTTCCAGTCCGCGGTGATCATGAGCCTGCCGAGGGAGGGAACCGAATGAGCGCTCCGCAGCCCCGGCGCGCGGCCGTCACCGGAATCGGCGTGGTCGCGCCCAACGGAACCAACACCGAGGCCTTCTGGAAGGCCACCATGGAGGGCGTCGCGGTCCTGGACCGGATCACCCGTGACGGGTGCGAGCACCTGCCGCTGCGGGTGGCCGGCCAGATCCGGGACTTCGATCCGCCGTCGGCGATCGAGGAGCGCTACCTCGTCCAGACCGACCGGTTCACGCACTTCGCGATGGCCGCCGCCGACCTGGCACTGGACGACGCCGGGCTCAGCCGGTCCGACACCGACGCCGACCCCTTCTCCGTGGGCGTGGTCACCGCGGCCGGTTCCGGCGGCGGTGAGTTCGGCCAGCGCGAGCTCCAGCAACTGTGGGGCAAGGGCAGCCGGTTCGTCGGGCCGTACCAGTCCATCGCCTGGTTCTACGCCGCCAGCACCGGCCAGATCTCCATCCGGCGCGGCCTCAAGGGCCCCTGCGGAGTGGTCGCCTCCGACGAGGCCGGCGGTCTGGACGCCCTGGCCCACGCGGCGCGGGCGGTGCGGCGCGGCACCGACGTGATGGTGGCCGGTGCGACCGAGGCGCCGCTGGCCCCCTACTCGATGGTCTGCCAGCTCGGTTACGAGGAGCTGAGCACGGTCGGGGAACCGGACCGCGCCTACCGTCCGTTCACCTCCGCGGCCTGCGGATTCGTGCCGGCCGAGGGCGGGGCCATGCTCGTCGTGGAGGCCGAGGGCGCGGCCCGGGAGCGGGGCGTGCCCGTGCGGGCCACCCTGGCGGGGCACGCGGCGACCTTCACCGGCGCCTCCCGCTGGCAGGAGTCCCGCCAGGGGCTGGCCCAGGCGATCCGGGGAGCCCTGGACGAGGCCGGGTGCGCGCCGGAGGAGATCGACGTGGTCTTCGCCGACGCCCTCGGGGTGCCGGAGGCCGACCGCGCCGAGGCACTGGCGATCGCGGACGCCCTCGGCCCGCACGGCACCCGGGTGCCCGTCACGGCGCCGAAGACCGCCGTCGGCCGGGCCTACGGCGCGGCTCCCGTCCTGGACGTCGCCGCCGCGGTGCTCGCGATGGAGCACGGGCTGATCCCGCCCACCCCCAACGTCTTCGACATCTGCCACGACCTCGACCTCGTCACCGTCCGCGCGCGAGCCGCCGAGGTGCGCACGGCGCTGGTCCTCAGCCGGGGACTCATGGGGTCGAACGCGGCGCTGGTGCTACGGCGCGGTGCCGCCGGCGCCTCGTAGCGAGGCCTCGTGACCACCCATCACGACAGAACACCACGACCCAAGGAGAGGAACCCCATGAGTGACCGCATCACCGTGGAAGAGCTGGCCGAGCTCATGAAGAAGGCCGCGGGAGTCACCGTCGCCCCCGAGGAACTCCGGCAGCGCGAGGACTCCGGCTTCGACACCTTCGGCCTCGACTCGCTCGGTCTGCTCGGCATCGTGGGCGAGCTGGAGAACCGGTACGGCATCCCGATGCCGCCCGACGCGGAGAAGAGCAAGAGCCCCCGGCAGTTCCTCGAACTCGCCAACAGCGCACTTCTGGCAGGAGCCTGACATGACCGGACACACGCAGAACGAGGTCACCATCGCGGCCCCGCTGGACCTGGTCTGGGAGATGACCAACGACGTCGCGAGCTGGCCGGAGCTGTTCAGCGAGTACGCCTCCGCCGAGATCCTGTCCCGCGAGGGGAACAGGACCACGTTCCGGCTCACCATGCACCCCGACCAGGACGGCAAGGTGTGGAGCTGGGTCTCGGAGCGGGAGCCGGACCGCGACACCCTCACCGTGCGGGCGCGCCGGGTCGAGACCGGGCCCTTCGCCTACATGAACATCGTGTGGCAGTACGAGGAGGTGCCCGAGGGCACCCGCATGGTGTGGACGCAGGACTTCGCGATGCGGCCGGACGCCCCGGTCGACGACGCCTGGATGACGGACAACATCAACCGGAACTCCAAGGTCCAGATGGCGCTGATCCGGGACCGCATCGAGAAGGCCGCCGAAGAGCGCCGGCCCGTGCAGATGCTGTCCGACTGAGCGGGACGGAGAACCTGACGATGCACCAGACCCTGATCGTCGCCCGCATGGCCCCGGAGTCGGCCCTGGACATCGCCAAGGTGTTCGAGGAGTCGGACCGCGGTGAACTGCCGCACCTCGTCGGGGTCGCCCGGCGCAGCCTCTTCCAGTTCGATGACGTGTACCTGCACCTCATCGAGTCCGAGCGGGACCCCGGGCCCGCCATCGCGAAGGCGGCCGGACACCCCGAGTTCCGGGACATCAGCGAGCGCCTCGCGGCGTACGTCAGCGCGTACGACCCGGCGACCTGGCGGTCGCCCAAGGACGCGATGGCCCGGTGCTTCTACCGCTGGGAGCGCGACGGCGGCTCCTGAACCGCCGTACGCCTGCCGTACGACCGCCGCCCGCCGGGCACGTGTGGACCGCGTGCCCGGCGCGCGGCTGTCCGCGGGACCCCGCCCCGGTCAGCCGGTGACGGTGCAGTCGAACGCGTGCAGGTAGGGGTTGACCGGCCGTACGTCGTCGATGACCAGGCCCGCCGCCGTCAGCCTGCGGGTCAGGCTCTCGGTGGTGTGCTTGGCCCCTCCGACGTTGAGCAGGAGCAGCAGGTCCATGGCGGTGCTGAACCGCATCGACGGCGAGTCGTCGACGAGGTTCTCGATGACCACGACCCGTGCTCCGGGGCCGCCCGCCTCGATGACGTTGCGCAGGGCGCGGGTCGTGCTGTCGTCGTCCCACTCCAGGATGTTCTTGATGACGTACACGTCGGCCCGGACCGGTACGGCGACCCGGCAGTCACCCGGCACCAGGCGCGTCCGGTCCGCGAGCGCGCCTCCCGGGCGCAGCCGGGGGTCGGCGTTCTCCACGACGCGCGGCAGGTCGAGCAACGTGCCGTGCAGCGTCGGGTACTTCTCCAGCAGGCTCGCCACCACATGCCCCTGGCCGCCGCCGATGTCGGCGACCGACGCGCTGCCCGTCAGGTCCAGGAACTGCGCGACGTCCCGCGCGGACTGCACGCTGGAGGTCGTCATGGCGCGGTTGAAGACGTCCGCCGACGCCGGGGCGTCCTCGTTGAGGTACTGGAAGAACTCCTTGCCGTAGAGGTCCTCCACGACGTTGCGGCCGGTGCGCACCGCCTCGTCCAGCATCGGCCAGGTGGCCCAGGTCCAGGGCTCGGTGCACCACAGGGCGATGGCGCGCAGGCTGTTCGGGTCGTCCTCGCGCAGCAGCCGGGACATGTCGGTGTGCGCGAACGTCCCGTCCAGCTGCTCGGCGAAGACGCCGTAGCAGGACAGGGCCCGCATCAGCCGGCGCAGGGTGCCGGGCTCGGTCTTCACCGCGGCCGCGATGTCCTCCACGGCCAGCGGGCTGTCGTCGAGGGCGTCGGCGACGCCGAGCCGGGCGGCGGCGCGGAGGGCGGCGGCACAGGCCGCGCCGAACACGAGTTCCCTGAGCCGCATGGACGGCGGCGGGGTGGTCTGAGCGGTCGTCACGGTCTGAGTGGTCGTCATGGGCCGTCCTTCTGCGTCGAGTTCACGGGTGACCACGCCGGTCAGCACAGTCCGGCGGGCTTGGAGGCCCGGCAGGTGTTGTGCTCGAAGGTGTTGTTCGTGCCGGCGGCCGCGTTGACGAGGTCCGCCGGGGCGTTGCCCTCCAGGACGTTGTCGGTGATCCGGTTCCGTTCGCTGAGGGTGCCCACGAAGCTCTTGAACAGGACGATGCCGCCCGACAGCGGCGAGTTGCCGGTGTTGCCGATGACGCGGTTGTGCGTCACCAGGGTGTCCTCGGCACCGGTCAGCACGATGCCGGAGCCCTGGAGCGCGTCGAGCCGCGCGGTCTTCGGGCAGGACTTGTTGTTCTTCACGACGGTGTTGTCCCGCACGGTCAGCGCGCCGGCCCGCGGCTTGTTCTCGTCGCCCACGACGAAGACGCCCGCGCAGTTGCCGGTGAGGTGGTTGTCCGCGACGGTGAGGTTCCTGAGGCGCCGGACGGTGATGCCGATCCGGTTGCCCTCCAGGCGGTTGTGCGCGACCACGGTCCCCCGGGTGTCCGCGGCGCCCGCCTCCTCCTTGATCGTGTTGGCGAGGAACAGGCCGGCGTCGCCGTTGTCCCTGGCGGTGTTCTTGCGGAACACCCCGTGCACCGAACGCTCCTGGGCGATCCCCCACACGCCGTTCTTCACGGCGGTCACGTTCCGCACGGTCAGCCCGTCGGTCGCCATGGCGAACACCCCGGACCCGGAGAAGCCGGTGACGGTGAGGGAGGCGACGGTGACCCCCTCGACGTCGTGGTCCTTCGTCCCGATCACGCAGATGCCGTTGCCGGCCTCGGCGCAGGGGTTGCCGACCTTCGTGGTGGCCGGCTCGATGACGGTCTCGCGGCCCGTGCCGCTCAGGGTGATCCCGGGCGTGCTCACCTTGACGCTCTCGCGGTAGGTGCCGGGGGTCAGCAGGACGGTGTCACCCGGTTCGGCGGCGTCCACTGCCCGCTGGATCGACTGTCCGGGAAAGACCACGTGGGTCATCTGGTGGGCGGCGGCGACGGGCGGGGCGGCCCCGAACACCGCCCCGATGATCGCCGCGGTGCATGCCAGGCGGGAGATATGAAATCTCATCATATTCGGTACCGTATGGCCTGAATGTTCGTAGATGGCCGGGATAGACCGTCCGGGGGCGTGTCACGGATGCGGCCCGCGGGAGGCTACGGCCGTGGCGTGTGCCGGCCCTCGGCGGCCGCCCTGAGATCGCGCAGCCAGGCTTCCAGGCCCGCGCCGAGGGCCGCCGTCGCGGTCGGGACGTCCGCTTCGACCTGGGCGCCGGACCAGGTCTCCTCGGTGTGGACGTGCACGCCGCCCCTGACCTTCCTGAAGGTCCACAGGTGCACGCCCTCGTCGACGCGCAGTCCCTGCCCGACCGCGGGTCCGCTCCACAGGATGCAGTCACGGGCCCTCAGTTCCCTGACCGTGGAGGTGATGTCGAGGGTGGTGGCGGGGGTGGCCGGGGT
>NZ_LJBR01000560.1 GCF_001282115.1 Streptomyces sp. NRRL B-24085
GGGTGGGGCAGTCCAACGACTACCGCTTCGGCATCGGCTCCACCCCGGCCGCACGGCACGACACCACCCCCACCCCCGAGGGCCTCCCCTTCACGGACGCGGCCGAGGAACTGGCCAGCACCGGCCCCGCCGTGGCCGCCGCCGTCCTCGGAACCGCCGCCCTCCTCCTGGTCACGGCGGGTGCGATCCTCCGGGCCCGCGGCCGCCGCTGACCCCAGGGCTTCCGGTGCCTGTCCCCAGCCGGCCATTCCCCCAAGATCCGGCCACTGTCTAGGCTGGGGCCGACGCAGCAGGGCGTACACGCGTACGGCAGGAGATCCCGCACATGGCAGACCGCAAGCCCATCGATTCGTGGCTCACCGACATGGACGGTGTACTCATCCACGAGGGCGTACCGATCCCCGGCGCCGACGCCTTCCTCAAGAAGCTCCGCGAGTCCGGCAAGCCCTTCCTGGTGCTGACCAACAACTCCATCTACACCCCGCGCGACCTGCACGCCCGGCTGCGCCGCATGGGCCTGGACGTCCCGATCGAGAACATCTGGACCTCCGCCCTGGCCACCGCGCAGTTCCTGGACGACCAGCGGCCCGAGGGGACGGCGTACGTCATCGGGGAGGCGGGTCTGACCACCGCCCTGCACGACATCGGCTACATCCTCACCGACCACGAGCCCGACTACGTCGTCCTCGGAGAGACCCGCACCTACTCCTTCGAGGCCATGACCAAGGCGGTCCGGCTCATCAACGACGGTGCCCGTTTCATCTGCACCAACCCCGACGAGACCGGCCCTTCAGCCGAGGGCGCGCTGCCGGCCACCGGCGCCGTCGCCGCCCTGATCACCAAGGCGACCGGCAAGCAGCCGTACTTCGCGGGCAAGCCCAACCCGCTGATGATGCGCACCGGGCTCAACACCATCGGGGCGCACTCCGAGAGCAGCGCGATGATCGGCGACCGCATGGACACCGACGTCCTGGCCGGCATGGAGGCCGGCATGCAGACCTTCCTGGTGCTTACCGGCCTGACCCGGCCCGAGCAGGTCGAGGACTTCCCGTACCGGCCTTCGAAGGTCGTGGACTCCATCGCGGACCTCGTCGACCGGATCTGAGGCCGACCCGAACGGAGCAACGCGGCGCCCCTCGGGATGCGGGCCCGCGGTCCCCGGGAGACCCTCCACATATCTGGAGGTTCACGATGGGTTCACTACGCCTCACTCTCTGTACCGCCGTCCTGGCTGCCGTCGCCTTCGCCCCGCCCGCGCAGGCGGCGGACGGCGGCAGCGTCTCGGTGACCCCGTCGATCCCCGCCGCCGGCACCGACCTCGCGCTGCGGGTGACCGGCTGCGCCGGGAAGACGGCCACCGCCGCCTCGGCCGCGTTCGTCGCGAACGCCCGGCTGACGGGGGTGGGCGGCAGCCTCGCCGGCGAGACCCGCGTCCGCTCCTCGATCGAACCCGGACCGTACGAGGTGCGGATCACCTGCGCCGACTCCGAGGTGCGGGGCAGGATCACCGTCGCGGCGGCGACCGGCGGCAGCGCCCCGGCATCCCCCGCCGCCCCCGTCGACGCGGGCGGCGGCTGGACCGCCACCCACCTGTCCGCCATGGAACCGCACGCCGCCGGACCCGGCACCGGGCACGCGGTGACGGGTCTGGTGCTCGCCGGGGTAGCGGCGGTGGCCGTCGTGCTGCGCCGCAGCCGCCGGAGCCGCGAGGCGAACTGACCGTCGATGTCCGACCGTTTCGCCGACCCGGAAGGCGGCCGCGCCCCGCGCGGCCGCCGCTCCGGGACCGGACGGCTGCTGACCGGTGTGACCTGGGCGGTCCTGCTGCTCGGGCTGTGGCTGTGGGGCCGCGAGGTCACCGGCGTGCGGCACGGCCTGTCCGCGCCGGCCACCGGTGACCTGGCCGCGGTCGGGCCCCCGCGGGGAGCGGCCGAACTGCCGCCCGCCGTAAAGCCGTTGGCGGGAGCGCGGCCGCAGCGCCTGGACATCCCGGGACTCGGGGTGCAGGCGCCCGTGGTGGCCCGCGGCCTGGACGCCCGGGGCGCTCTCGACCCACCCCCCTTCGACCAGCCCGGTGTCGTCGGCTGGTACGCGGCCGGCGCCCAGCCCGGGGCCGCAGGGACCGCCCTGATGGTGGGGCACGTCGACACCGACACCCGGCCCGCCGTCTTCTTCCGGATCAGCTCGCTCCGGCCGGGCGAGACGGTCCGGGTGATCCGCGACGACGGCAGGGTCGCCGAGTTCACCGTCGACGACGTGCGGACCCTCACCCGCGAGGACTTCGACGCCCGCCTGGCCTACGGCCCCCGCGAGCCGGGCCGCGCCGAACTGCGCCTGGTCACCTGCGGCGGCACCTTCGACCGGGCGAGCCGCAGCTACACGGCCAACGTGATCGTCTCGGCGTATCTGACGGGCACGGGTCTGTAGGACTCCCGTCCCGAGCACCACCTGGCCCGGTCGGCGACCCGCTCCCCCCGAAGCCGCCGACCGGGCTGGTCCTCGACCGCGCACGCCCGGGCTGCGGGAGTAACCCGGCGGCGGCGCGGGAGGTCTGGAGGCTCGGTGGGATGACTCGGCCAGGGGCTGGGGCCGTAACTTATGAGAAGACTCTAGAACGGATGAGCGCCCGGGCCTAGGGGCCGACTGACCTTCAGTCCTGTGCTCGTGGCTCTCCGTCACACCCACTGGTGGGCCCGGGTGCTACGCGGGTCCGTCAGCGGTTCCGTCCCTCTCCCGGCGCAGTTCGGCGTCGTCCGCGACGCCCTCGATGACCGCGCTCGCCACCTGGTCCAGGGGCTGCCGCCGGCGCCGTGCGTACTGCCGCAGCGCCATGAACGCCTGATCGGCGTGGACGCTCCAGCGCTCGGCGAGCATCCCCTTGGCCTGCTCGATGCGGACCCTGCTGGACAGGGCTTCCTGCAACTGGCCGGACAGGGTGCGGTACCGGGCGTAGGTGTGACGGTTCTGCAAGCCGAGGGCGGCGGCGTCGGCGAGGGCCTGGGCGACCTGGAGTCCGGAGGCGACGTCGTCGGCCGGGGCGGGGTCGGGCAGCGTGGGCACGAACACGTTGAGGGCGCCCAGCAGGTTCTCGCGGCGGCGCAGCGGGACCGCGAACGTGGTCACGATGTCGTGCCGGAGGGCCCGTTCGGTGAAGTCGGGCCAGCGGGCGTCCGCGTGGGCGACCCGTATGGAGACGGGCGGTACCGGCCGGCCCGAGCCGTAGCTGTCCAGACACGGCCCGCCGCCGTGCTGCGCCTCCAGCAGGTCCAGCGCCACCCGCTCGTGCCGGCTGCTGGCGGCCAGCGACACCGACCGGCCGCCGTCGACGAGCATCACCCCGGCCGCCCGCGCGTGCAGCAGTTCCACGCAGTGGTCGGAGACGCGTTGTAAGTACCGGGTCGCCTCGAAGCCGTCGACGAGGGTGTCCGCCGCCTCCACCAGTGCCGAGGCCAGCCGGATCTCCCTGGTGGCGTACCGCATCGCTGAGCACTCCCCTTCATCGACGAGCGCCCCCGTACGGCGCGCACCTACCCCGACCTTCAGGGCTGTAACAGCTCCTGGACAAGGCTCGGGCGACCTCGTGGGCGGCGCGACCGGTGTGTCACGATTGAGACTTGCCACGGTGCACCCAGGGGGGAATTGGATGTACGTCAGCAGGGGGGCCAGGAGGGCGGCCCGCGCACGGGCTTCGGCGGCGGTGCTGGGGGCGGCACTGCTGCTCGCCGCGTGCTCGACGCCGGACGATCCGAACAAGGGGGACGAAGACGGCAAGGCCGGTGCGGGGATCACCCAGCAGCCCAAGGAGGCCGACCCGTTCTGGGTCAACCCGGACGGCAACGCCGCCCAGCAGGTCGCCGCGTACCTGAAGAGCGGCAAGGACGACGAGGCGGAACAGATCCGCAAGATCGCCCAGCAGCCGACCGGCGAGTGGATCGGCCCGGAGAACCCGGAGCAGGAGGCGCGCGGCTTCACCGAGGCCGCCGACAAGGCCGGCCGTACGGCCCTCCTGGTCCTCTACAACATCCCGCACCGCGACTGCGGCCAGTACTCCCAGGGCGGTGCCGCCGACGGCAACGCCTACCGGACCTGGATCGACGGCGTGGCCGCGGGCATCGGCGACCGCTCCGCGACGGTGATCCTCGAACCGGACGCCGTCCTGCACCTGGTCGACGGCTGCACCAAGGACGAGTTCCACGAGGAGCGCTACGACCTGCTCACCGGTGCCGTCGAGAAGCTCAAGTCCCTGAAGAACACCAAGGTCTACCTGGACGCGGGCAACGCGGGCTGGGGCCACCCCGACCAGATCTTCGAGCCCCTCAAGTGGGCGGGCATCGCCAAGGCCGACGGCTTCTCGGTGAACGTCTCCAACTTCTACTCCACCGAGGACTCCATCGCCTACGGCAAGCAGCTCTCCGCCAAGGTAGGCGACAAGCACTTCGTCATCGACACCAGCCGCAACGGCAACGGCCCGTACAAGGACGGCGACGAGAACGAGCGCTGGTGCAACCCGCCGGGCAGGGCGCTGGGAGAGACCCCGACCATAAAGACGGCGGACCCGTTGGTCGACGCCTACCTGTGGGTCAAGCGCCCGGGAGAGTCGGACGGCGAGTGCAAGGGCGGCCCGAAGGCGGGGGAGTGGTGGTCCGACTACGCCTTGGAACTGGCGCGAGGATCGGACGCGTAGGCCGTAGCCGGGTCAGGCGCCCACCTGTGCGTGCGGCCGGGGCACCGCCTGAAGGGCGATGTCGACGGTGGCGTGGAGGGCCGCACGGGTCGCGCCGGCGGCCGCGTGTACGGCGTTGCCCTCGCTGACGACCATCACATAGCGGGCGAGTGCGTGCGGGTCGGTCCCCGCGGGCAGGTCGCCCTCCTCGACGGCACGGGCCAGACGCTGCGCGAGGGCGTGCTCGCCGGCGAGGCGGCTGTCGGCCAGGAAGCGGGCGATGCGGCCGCTGTCGCCGCCGTCGGCCAGGCCGCCCTGTACGGACAGGCATCCGGAGGGGCGGTCGGGGCGGGTGAGCGCGTCGGCGTTGGCGCGGAGGAAGGATTCGATGACCGCGTAGCCGGTCGGCTCCGCGAGAGCCTCGCGGGCGTAGGCCATGTCGGCCTCGGCGTAGCGGGCGACGGCGCGGTGGAAGAGCTGCTCCTTGTTGCCGAACGCCGCGTACATGCTGGTGCGGTTGATGCCCATCGCCTCGGTGAGGTCGGTGAGGGACGCGCCGTCGTAGCCCTGGCGCCAGAACACCTCCACCGCACGGTCCAGCGCGGCCTCCGCGTCGAAGCCCCGGGGTCTGCCGCGTACCGCCATGACGCCCTCCTGTGTCGGTCCCCGAAATTTTAACCGAGCGGTACGGAATAGCTCCCCGGGTGCCGCGGTTCTCCATGGACGAACGACTTAAGTACCGAACGGTACAGAAACGGAGAACCCCTCATGGGTCAGCTCGACGGCAAGACCGCCCTCGTCACCGGTGCCACGTCCGGCATCGGCCTCGCCGCCGCACGACGGCTCGCGGCGGAAGGCGCCCACGTCTTCCTCACCGGCCGCAGGCAGCAGGCGCTCGACGAGGCGGTGGCCTCCATCGGCGACAACGCCACGGGAGTACGAGCCGATGTCGCCGACCTCGGCGACCTCGACCGCCTCTTCGAACAGGTCCAGCGGCACGGCAGCCTCGACATCGTCTTCGCCAACGCGGGCGGCGGGGAGTTCGCGGCCCTGCCCGACATCACCTGGGACCACTACGCCGACACCTTCAACACCAATGTGGCGGGCACCCTGTTCACCGTGCAGAAGGCGCTTCCGCTGCTCCGCCCGGGCGCTTCGGTCATCCTGACCAGCTCGAACATCGACACCAAGGGCGCCGCCTCCTTCAGCGTCTACGCCGCGACCAAGGCCGCGCTGCGCTCCCTGACCCGCAGCTGGGCGGCGGAACTCGTCACCCGCGGCATCCGCGTCAACAGCATCGCCCCCGGCCCGATCGAGACGCCCGGCCTCAGCGGCCTCGCGGGCACCCCCGAGGCCGCCGAACAACTGCTTGAGGGCCTGGCCGCCGGCGTCCCCATGCAGCGTCTCGGCCGCCCGGAGGAGATCGCCGAGACGGTCCTCTTCCTCGCTGGTGAGGCCAGCAGCTACATGACCGGTGCCGAGATATACGTGGACGGCGGCGCAAGCCAGATCTGACCAGGACCGCAGCCGCCCATCCCCCTCCGCCCACCCGACACGAGCGCACCGGGGCGGCCTGCCGAGCTCTGCCGAGCCGGCCAGTCGCCCCCGGTCGCCCCGGACACCCTTGAAGGAACCATGCGCAACGTGACCGACCTGCTCGCGGCCAACCTGCACGAAGTCTTCGGCAACCGCGACGCCGCAACCCGCCGCGCGGCCGTCGAACGCCTCTATAC
>NZ_LJBR01000561.1 GCF_001282115.1 Streptomyces sp. NRRL B-24085
CCTTGCGAGGACGCCACCCCTTCCCGCCCTTGCGAGGGCACCGTCCCCTCCCGACCCTGCAACGGCATCACCCGCTCCAGGCTCGCGTGCACCACCCCCAGCAGCGCCCCGAGACGGCCGCACTGGTCGGGGGTGAGCTGGCCGCCGTGGCGGTGGCGGCCCTCGATCCACGGGTGCAGAGCGTAGGCGTGGCCGCCCACGACGGCGACCGTGCGGCCGTCACGGGCGGGGAACGGCGGGGCGACCGGCACCCCGAGGGCGGCGAGGCGCTGGGTGGCGCGGTGCTGGCGGGCGATCGCCTCGGGGGCGGCCGTCTCGGGGTCGAAGTGGTGCTTGAGGAAGTAGTGGCCGCGGGTCGTGCGGAGCCGGTAGCCGCGGTTGAGGAGGCCCTGGTCGACGGGATCGCAGGCGAGGGCGGAACCGGCGGCGTACTGGCGGAGGAGGGCGCCCAGCGGGGGCGCGTGAGGCATGAGGGGTGGTACGGGAGAGCGCGGCACGCGCCAGATGCTAGGGCACGAATCAGGGCTGTGAGCTGGGCGTTGTCACAGGACGTCACAGAGCGCCACAGTAAGTCGCGGTCGGTCTCCTTCGGTCAGGCCGTACCGGCCCGCCGACGGGGCCGTATCCGCGAAATACGCTGATTTCTCCTTCTTGGCCCACTCGGCAAGTCGCAGCCGATAAGTCTTCCGGTGACCTGGGTAGACGGGATAACGTGCCGTTGCTCCGGCCTCCTGCAAGGCTGTGACCAGCACCCCTTCGGCCCTTTTCCGATTTACTTGGAAATCCAAGCAAAATCGCAGGTCAAAGGGGGTTTCACAGAAATGTGAAGCACTGGGTAACGTGATTCTTGCAGGGCGCTCGCCGGGGCACCTGTCACGCCTGTTCCGGCCGAGTGGCACCCACCCCGTGCACGGGTGTCGGCAACAGGTGAGCCGCACTGGTACACCCGGCAACCCCGGGGGCCGGACCGACGGAGGAGCACACGTGACCGTGGAGAGCACTGCCGCGCGCAAGCCGCGACGCAGCGCCGGGACGAGGAAGTCCCCGAGCACCAAGCCCGAACTGGTTCAGCTTCTGACGCCCGAGGGCAAGCGCGTCAAGAACGCCGAGTACGACAAGTACGTCGCCGACATCACTCCCGAAGAGCTTCGCGGCCTCTACCGCGACATGGTGCTCACCCGCCGCTTCGACGCCGAGGCCACCTCCCTCCAGCGCCAGGGCGAACTGGGCCTGTGGGCCTCGCTGCTCGGCCAGGAGGCCGCCCAGATCGGCTCGGGCCGGGCGCTGCGCGACGACGACTACGTCTTCCCGACCTACCGCGAGCACGGCGTGGCCTGGTGCCGCGGGGTCGACCCGACCAACCTGCTCGGCATGTTCCGGGGTGTGAACAACGGCGGCTGGGACCCGAACAGCAACAACTTCCACCTCTACACGATCGTCATCGGCTCCCAGACGCTGCACGCCACCGGCTACGCGATGGGCGTCGCCAAGGACGGCGCCGACTCCGCGGTCATCGCCTACTTCGGCGACGGCGCCTCCAGCCAGGGCGACGTGGCCGAATCGTTCACCTTCTCCGCGGTCTACAACGCCCCGGTGGTGTTCTTCTGCCAGAACAACCAGTGGGCCATCTCCGAGCCCACCGAGCGGCAGACCCGCGTGCCGCTCTACCAGCGCGCGCAGGGCTTCGGCTTCCCGGGCGTGCGGGTCGACGGCAACGACGTGCTCGCGTCGCTCGCGGTCACCAAGTGGGCGCTGGAGCGGGCCCGCGCGGGCGAGGGCCCGACGCTCGTGGAGGCGTACACCTACCGGATGGGCGCCCACACCACCTCCGACGACCCGAGCAAGTACCGCGCCGACGAGGAGCGCGAGGCATGGGAGGCGAAGGACCCGATCCTGCGCCTTCGCCGGTACCTGGAAGCCGCAAACCACGCGGACGAGGGATTCTTCGCGGAACTGGAGAGCGAGTCCGAGGCGTTGGGAAGGCGAGTGCGGGAGGCGGTCCGTGCGATGCCGGACCCGGACCGTTTCGCCATCTTCGAGCACGCGTATGCGGACGGGCATGCGCTGGTCGACGAGGAGCGGGCCGGTTTCGCGGCCTACCAGGCGTCGTTCGCGGATGGGGAAGGGGCCTGATCATGGCAGCGGAGACTGTGACAACGAAGAACATGGCCCTGGCCAAGGCGATCAACGAGTCGCTCAGGCACGCCCTGGACACCGACCCGAAGGTCCTGGTGATGGGCGAGGACGTCGGCAAGCTCGGCGGCGTGTTCCGGGTCACCGACGGGCTGCAGAAGGACTTCGGCGAGGACCGGGTCATCGACACCCCGCTCGCCGAGTCCGGCATCGTCGGCACCGCGATCGGCCTGGCGCTGCGGGGCTACCGGCCGGTGGTGGAGATCCAGTTCGACGGGTTCGTGTTCCCGGCCTACGACCAGATCGTCACCCAGCTCGCCAAGATGCACGCCCGCTCGCTGGGCAAGGTCAAGATGCCCGTCGTGGTGCGCATCCCCTACGGCGGCGGCATCGGCGCGGTCGAGCACCACTCGGAGTCCCCGGAGTCGCTGTTCGCGCACGTGGCGGGCCTGAAGGTGGTCAGCCCCTCCAACGCCTCCGACGCGTACTGGATGATGCAGCAGGCCATCCAGAGCGACGACCCGGTGATCTTCTTCGAGCCCAAACGGCGTTACTGGGACAAGGGCGAGGTCAACACCGAGGCGATCCCCGGGCCGCTGCACAAGGCGAAGGTGGTCCGCGAGGGCACCGATCTGACGCTGGTCGCCTACGGCCCGATGGTCAAGCTCTGCAAGGAGGTCGCGGACGCGGCCGCCGAGGAGGGCAGGAACCTGGAGGTGCTGGACCTGCGGTCCGTCTCGCCGCTGGACTTCGACACGATCCAGGCGTCGGTGGAGAAGACCCGGCGGCTGGTGGTCGTGCACGAGGCCCCGGTGTTCTTCGGCTCCGGTGCGGAGATCGCCGCCCGGATCACCGAGCGGTGCTTCTACCACCTGGAGGCGCCCGTGCTGCGGGTGGGCGGCTACCACGCCCCCTATCCGCCGGCGCGGCTGGAAGAGGAGTACCTGCCGGGCCTGGACCGGGTGCTGGATGCCGTCGACCGCGCTCTGGCGTACTGAGGAGAGGGCCGTGACGACGATGACGGACGCGTCCGTACGCGAGTTCAAGATGCCCGACGTGGGCGAGGGCCTGACCGAGGCCGAGATCCTCAAGTGGTACGTCCAGGTGGGCGACACGGTCACCGACGGACAGGTGGTGTGCGAGGTGGAGACGGCCAAGGCGGCCGTCGAACTGCCCATCCCCTACGACGGGGTGGTGCGCGACCTGCGCTTCCCCGAGGGCACCACGGTCGACGTGGGCACGGCGATCATCGCGATCGACGTGAGCGGCGGCAGCGCCCCCGCGGCCGAACAGAGCCCCGCCGCGACTCCTGAGGCCGCGGCGGCTCCGGAAGCTCCTGCCGAGCCCGAGCCCAAGCCGGAGGGCACCGGTCGGCAGCCGGTCCTGGTCGGCTACGGCGTGGCCGCCTCCTCGACCAAGCGGCGCCCCCGCAAGGGCCCCGAACTGCCGGTCCAGCAGGCCTCGGCGGCCATCCACGCGGAGCTGAACGGCCACGGCCCGGCCCCCGCGGCCTCAGG
>NZ_LJBR01000562.1 GCF_001282115.1 Streptomyces sp. NRRL B-24085
TCAGGATGGGGGGGAGGGAGCGGCGGACCACTGCTGTCTCCTGGTGGTGCGTACGGACGGGAGGGGCGGCGTCAGAACTTGATGCCGCCCAGGAGGCTCGCGAGGCTCTCGCCGCCGGCCTTGATGCTCGGGGCGATGGCGGTGCTGGCCAGGTAGAAGCCGAACAGTGCCGAGATCAGGGCGTGTGAGGCCTTGAGCCCGTCCTTGCGGAAGAAGATGAAGACGACGATGCCGAGCAGTACGACACCGGAGATGGAGAGGATCATTGCGGTGCTCCTGGTTGTGGGGACAGTCACCATGAGTACTTCCAGGATCACAGCATGTATCCATACGACAAAAGGTGCAAATGGATGAATATTTCACGATTTCACCGGCTTGGTGGAGCCATGATGATCCTTACCTCCGGCACTTCGGGTCATCTGCCGCGCCAGCCAGTACCCTTGCGATTCACCTGAACGGTTGTATGAGAGGCGGTCCGGCCGATGACTGAAGCCCCCGACCCGGAGGTCGTGGAGCTGGCGACCAAGATCTTCGATCTGGCCCGGCAGGGGCAGACCGAGGCGCTCGTGGCGTACGTCGACGCGGGTGTTCCGGCGGGCCTCACCAACGACCGCGGGGACTCGCTCGTGATGCTCGCCGCCTACCACGGTCACGCGGACGCGGTGCGCGCGCTCGTCGAGCGCGGCGCGGCGGCCGGCGGGGTCAACGACCGGGGGCAGACGCCCCTCGCCGGTGCCGTTTTCAAGGGTGCCGCGGACGTCATCGAGGCCCTGCTGGAGGGCGGCGCCGATCCAGCCGAGGGCACCCCCTCGGCCCTCGACACCGCCCGCATGTTCGGCCGGACAGAACTGCTCGAACTGTTCGCCGCACACTGACACACATGTTCTGACCAGCGAAGACACAGACAACGGGGGAGGCGGTACAGGGCCGCCGAAATTTCGGTCGCGGCAGACGGAAGTGCCGAGTCATCATGACGTCGTGGTTCACGGACGTGATGGTTGGGCAGGTGATGCCGCACCGCGCGGACCGTGACGCGGGTCCGCATGGGCCACCGACGAGAGGCAGAGGAAGATGGCTTACAGCAAGCAGGAAACGGCGGGCGCCCCGACGTGTTGTCACGCGGCCAGGTAATGCACGTCCCCGGTTGCGTCGACGCTTGATGTGAGGCTGTTTCCCATGTTCGATCCGGTCATAGCGCCCAGCGGCACGCTGCTCGGCCTGCTCCAGCGGGGCCGCGGCGACGGCACACTGCACGCGCTCACCGCCCCGCGCGCCGAGGCGCTCGCGGCCCTGAACCACTGCGTGCTGCGCGATCCCCGCGACGACTGGCAGGTGGAGAACCGCTCGCTGTACTACGCCCGTCTCTTCCTCGACCTCAACGGCGAGCTGGACGAGATCGAGGCGCACCTCTTCGAGGTGGACGACGTCTTCGACACCGAGGAGTCACGCACGGGCCTCGCCCTCGCCGTCCTCGGCCACCTCGCCTCCTACGGCAGGCGCGACGCGCTCCAACTGCTGCGCAGGTACGCCGCCTCGGGCTCCAACTGGGCCTGGGCGCTGGACGAACTGGCGCTGCGGGACGACGACGCCGGTCTGCGCGCCCTCGCCGCGCCCGTGCTCGCCCGCTTCGGGACCGATCCCGAGGGTGAGGCCGAGCTGGCCGCCGCCGTCCGCGACGCCTTCGAACCACGGCCATGGCGGCTGTGGGCAGACGATCCCCGCGAATCCGTCTCCACGCGTGTGCGTGCCGCCCAGGAGGCCGGCTGCTTCGACCGCTGGCAACGCCAGATGCGACCCGCCGGCCCCCGCCCCGGGTGGAGCGTGCAGGCCGTCTTCGAGTGGGCCCAGCAGGGCGTCGAGCGGGGCGCCGCGCTGCATGTGCCCGCCGCCCGCTGTCTGGCCGCCGTCGCGGGCCCCGAGGACCGCTCCGACATCCTCGCGGCGGCCAAGGACGGCACCGACGGAGCCCGGGCCACCGCGCTGCGCTATCTCGCCGACAGCAATGATCCCGACGCCTTCGACCTGATCGAGCTGGCCGTCGCCACCGGCTCCCCGGCCGTCGTGGAGGCCGCCCTCGACTCGTTCGAACGCATGCGCAGCATCGCCGCCGTCGACCGCGCTCGCGGCTGGGCCCGACGGCCCGATCCGCTGGGCGCCGCCGCCGGACGCATGCTCGCCTGTCTGGGCGGGGCACAGGACAAGGACCTCGTGCTCGCGGCCCTGCGCGAGGCCGTACGGGGCGAGGGACCCGACGCGCCCACCCTGTGGACCCTCGTCGACGGCACCGGACGGCTCGGCATCGCCTGCGCCGCGCCCGTCCTGCGCCACATCTACCGCGAGACCGCCTCCTCCCACCTCCGCGGCCGCGCCGCCCGCGCGCTCGCCGCCACCGACCCCTCCTTCGCCACCGGCCTCGCCGTGGAGTGCCTCTGGGACTGCGAGGAGACCACCCGCGAGATCGCCGCCCGGCACGCCGAGACCGGCGACGCCCGGGTCGTGGAGCGCCTGCGCCGGCTCGCCGCCGACCCCGCCGAGGAGGCCGAGGTCCAGACGGCCGTCCGCAGCCGTATCGGACCGGACGCCGCAGCCATGTGAGACCGCCCCGGTGCCCACCTCAGCCGCAGCCGTGTGAGCCCTCCCCGGGCGTGCGCCTCGGGGGTCTGCCACACCCGCCGGGTGAACCGGGGACGACCCACGGGTCAGGCGCGCATGGACGCCGCCTGACCCGCTCGGGTGCGCAGCGGAACGCTCATGGGACGTTCCTCGTCCGGAAAGATCCACGTTGACGCGGGCACGTCCAGCGCGGCGACAACACCCTTATGCGTGTCGTCATCGTGACCGAGTCCTTTCCCCCCGACGTGAACGGCGTGGCCCATTGCGCGCTCCAGACCGCCCGGCACCTCGTGGACCGCGGTCACCTCCCGCTCGTCGTCGCGCCGGCCACCGCGTCCGGCCCCGGACCCGACGTGGACGCCCTCGCGCCGTGCCCCGTCGTCCGCGTCCCC
>NZ_LJBR01000563.1 GCF_001282115.1 Streptomyces sp. NRRL B-24085
GCCGGCGGTGTGCACGCTGACCACGCCCCGGTCGAGCTTCTCGACCTGGCGGGCGGTGGCGGCCTCGGCGGAGCCGGGGCTCAGGACGGTGAGTCCCGCGGCCACGAGGGCGGTCGCGCCGGTGACCGCCGGGAGGAGGACGCGGCGTCTGCGGTGCGGGTGGGGGTGCTGCACGAGTGAACCTCCGAAGCAGTGGGGGACGGACGGGTTCCATCCCTCAGTCGCCGCACGGAGGAGCCGGGTTGCCGTATCTTCCGGCCAGTTCGGCGATCGTTCGTGCCATGCGTTCGCGCAGTTCGGGGGGTTCCAGTACCTCGATCCCGGTGCCCAGGCGCAGGAACTCGCCCTGCGCGTGCCCGAGGGACTCGACGGCGACCCGGGCGACGGTCCAGCCGTCGGGGTCGACGCGGTCGTGGACCGCTCTGGGCAGCCGTACGCCCGGCGCCATCCGCACGATCGCCTCCTGCCGGTACAGCCGGTCGTGGAAGTCCCGCTGGTAGGACGTCCAGTAGGCGGCCAGGTCGAAGCCCTCGGGGCGGCTGAACTCCTCCTGTGTGGAGTCCAGTTCGAGGATCTGGTCCACACGGAAGGTGCGCGGGCCCGGCCCCGCGACGACGTACCAGCGCCCCGCCTTCAGCACCAGCCCGTATGGCTCCAACCGCCGCTCCACGTCGGTCGGTTCGGCCCAGCGGCGGTACACCACCCGCAGCACCCTGCTGTTCCACACCGCCTCCGCCACCTGCGGCAGGTACGGGGCCTCCTCGGCCTGCGCGTACCAGCCGGGCGCGTCGAGGTGGAAGCGTCCGCTGATCCGGTCCGCGTGGGCCCGCAGTTCCGCCGGCAGCGCGGCCCGCACCTTGGTCTGGGCGGCGGCGAGGACCGGGCCGAGGCCGAGTTCGGCGGCCGGTCCGGGGGCGCCGGCCAGGAACAGGGCCTCCTCCTCGTCCCGGGTGAGCCCGGTCAGTCGCGTGCGGTAGCCGTCGAGCAGGCGGTAACCGCCGGCGTGGCCCGCGTCGCCGTACAGCGGGACTCCGGCCGCGCCCAGCGCCTCGACGTCCCGGTAGACCGTGCGCACGGACACTTCCAGCTCCTCGGCGAGCTGGGCGGCGGTCATCCGGCCCCGGGTCTGGAGCAGGAGGAGGATCGAGACGAGTCGGCCGGCCTTCACTGACACAGGATGTCAGTGGAGCGGGCCTAGCGTCCCGGACATGGCTTTCACCGAGAAGCTGCTGACCGTGCCACCGCCGATCCAGGTCGCCGGCCGGCACGTCAAGCGCTACCACGTCACCGACGATCCGGCCGGCATCACGCCCGACATCGAGGAGGCGGCGTACGAGATCCTCCCGGAGCTGCTGCCGGAGCCGGACGGCACCCCGCCCGCGACCTTCGTCGTGCTGCACCGGGGCGGGGACACCGGC
>NZ_LJBR01000564.1 GCF_001282115.1 Streptomyces sp. NRRL B-24085
TTGGTATGTCGAGCGGGTTTACGAGGGGCCGTTAGGGGGTGGGCGGGTTGCGGGAGCTGGCGGCGTCGTTCGTACTGCCCGGCCCCACGGGGGTGGCCATCCGGACCCGGCTCAGGCAGCTGGCGCCCGCCGATGAGAAGGTGCTCGCGCTGGTCGGCGCCCACCTCGGATCCCTCGCCGCCCGGGATTTGAAGGTGCGGTGCTCGCAGGGCCTGGAGCATTCCGCGGAGACCTGGGCGGCCCGTAAGCGGGGTCTGACGCCCGTGTCGTCGTCCCGGTGGGCGGGTTCGCTCACCAAGGCCACGCATGACCAGTGGGCGCTGGCCCGGCGTGGCCGGCTTGCGCACATCCAGTCGCTTGAGGCGGGGATCCGGATGATCGCACACCGGTTGTCGCTGCCGGTCGGCGCGAAGGGCTCGAAACGGATGCCGGGCGGTTACCGCAGTGCGCGGGAGTGGCACGCCAAGTCCCGCCGTCTGCGGGTGCTGGAGGACCGGCTGGAGCGCGCGCGGGCGGACTGGGAGGCCGGGACCGTGCACGTCGTGCGCGGCGGCAGGCATCTGGCCCGCACCCGTCATCACCTGTCTGACGCGCAGCTCACCGAGGCTCAGTGGCGGCGGCTCTGGGAGGCGGAGCGCTGGTTCCTGCAGGCGGACGGCGAGTCCGGGAAGCGGTTCGGCAACGAGACGATCCGCATCAGTCCGGACGGTGAGGTCAGCATCAAGCTCCCGGTGCCGCTCGCCCATCTGGCCAACGCCCCGCACGGCCGGTACGTCCTCGCGTGCCGGGTCGGTTTCTCGCACCGGGGGCAGGAGTGGGGGGACCGGGTGGCGGCCAACCGGGCGGTGGCCTACCGCATCCATCTGGATGTGGAGCGCGGCCGCTGGTATGTGACCGCGTCCTGGCAAATTCCTGTCTCCCGGACCGTTCCGATGGGCGCCGCCCTCGCTCACGGTGTGATCGGAGTCGACATGAACGCCGATCACCTCGCCGCTTGGCGCCTCGACATCCATGGCAACCCGACCGGGAGTCCGCGACGGTTCTTCTTCGACCTCACGGGCACCGCCGATCACCGTGACGCCCAGGTCCGCCATGCCCTCACCCGGCTGTTGCACTGGGTCCGCACCTGCGGCGTGAAGGCCATCGCTGTGGAAAACCTGGACTTCACGAGGGAGAAGACCCGGGAGAAGCACGGCTGCCGCAAACGGTTCCGCCAGTTGATCTCCGGCATGCCCACCGGCCGGCTCCGCGCCCGATTGACCTCGATGGCCGACCAGACCGGCATCACGATCATCGCTGTGGACCCGGCCTACACCAGCCGCTGGGGCGCCCAGCACTGGCAGAAGCCCCTCACCCACGACCACAGGAGGACCACTCGTCACGAGGCTGCCGCCGTGGCGATCGGCAGGCGCGCCCAGGGACACCCGATCCGGCGACGGACGGCACCGCCCCCGCACGACCAGAGTGATCGTGCGGGGCATCGGACCGTCCAGGCCGACCGGCGTGCCCCTGGGGGCGAGGGACCCCGCCCTCCCCTTCCCGGACCACGCACCAGATGCGTGCCGCCGGACCGCGGAGCGAATGCGGGCGACCAGAACGTCCAACACCGTTCGGGACGTTCGGCTGAGCATGAATCCTGGCAACAGGACTCACTCCCGCTCAGTCCTTAGGAACGGTCAATACCGCTCGGTGAGGTGGTCGCGGCCCGCCGGGGGCTCGTACGGCTCCGGCCAGAAGTCGGTGACGGTGGCTATCCGGCCGCTGCCGTCCCCGGTGAAGAACGAGATGCCGTACATCTCCTCCAGGCCCACCGTGAAGTGGACCCAGGTGACGACCTGGTCCGGCTCGGCGACGATCCGCTCGGTCCGCAGGTGCCAGTCGCCCGGGTACTCACGGTTGAACTCGACGTACCGCTCCCGTCCGCTGACGCGCTCGCGGGTCTGCGGCAGGGTGTAGACGACGTCCTCGGCCAGGGTGCCGGCGAACGACGTCCAGTCGCGGGCCTCGGCGAAGGCCCAGAAACTCTCCACGGTCTCGCGCAGATCGGTCATGGGGACGAGTGTGCACCCCGCCACTGACAACGGCCGGGGACGGCCTTCCCGGCCTGGTCGCGGGGGTTCGGGTAAGCGCCCGGTAGAAGTTGTCCACAGGCTGGGGACCTCGTCTGCGGATTGTCTGTGAGGGCAGGCAGTATGGGGTCATGACTGAGAGCAACGGGTCCGCCGCGGCCGAGCGGAACAACGAGATGCCGGACTGGGAGAAGCGCTTCCGGGCGCCCCGGGTGTCGCTGCCCGACTGGGCGGAGGACGCCCCCGACCGCTCCCTGTTCGTGTCCAACGCCACGGGGACGTACGAGCTGTACGCCTGGGACCGGGCGACCGGTGCCCAGCGGCAGGTCACGGACCGGCCCAACGGCACCACGGACGGCGTGCTCTCCCCGGACGGCGCGTGGATCTGGTGGTTCGACGACAAGGACGGCGACGAGTTCGGCGTCTGGCGCCGCCAGCCCTTCGAGGGCGGCACCGACGAGCTCGCCGCGCCGGGCCTGGACGCCTCCTACCCGGCGGGCGTGGCCCTGGGCCGGGACGGCAGGACCGCGGTCGTGGGCCGCTCGACGGACGACGAGGGGACCTCGATCCACGTCGTGCGCACCGGCGAGGAACCGGTGGAGATCTACCGGCACCGTGAGTCGGCGGGCATCGGAGACCTCTCCCACGACGGCTCGCTGATCGCGATCGAGCACACCGAGCACGGCGACGCGATGCACTCGGCGCTGCGCGTGGTGCGTCCTGACGGCAGGGCGGTCGCCGAGCTCGACGACACCCGGGGCGGCACCGAGGAGCTGGGCCTGGAGGTGCTGGGCTTCGCTCCGGTGGACGGCGACACCCGGCTGCTCGTCGGCCACCAGCGGCGGGGCCGCTGGGAGCCGCTGGTGTGGGACGTGGCCACGGGCGAGGAGACCGACCTCGCCCTGGACCTGCCCGGTGACGTGGGCGCCGAGTGGTACCCGGACGGCACCGGACTGCTCATCGTGCACAGCTTCGAGGCCCGCAGCGAGATCTTCCGGTACGACCTGGAGAGCGGCAAGCTGGAGAAGGTCCCGACCCCGCCCGGCTCGGTCTCCGGGGCGACGGCCCGCCCCGACGGCAGCGTGGAGTACCTGTGGTCCTCGGCCGCCGAGCCGTCGGCGGTGCGCTCGACGACCGGCGAGGTCGTCCTGGACCCGCCGGGCCTCAAGTCTCCCGGTTCGGTGCCGGTGGAGGACGTGTGGGTGCAGGGCCCGGGCGGCCGGATCCACGCCCTGGTGCAGAAGCCGGCGGGGGCGACGGGACCGCTGCCGACGGTCTTCGACATCCACGGCGGCCCGACCTGGCACGACAGCGACTCCTTCGCGGCGGGCCCGGCGGCGTGGGTGGACCACGGGTACGCGGTCGTCCGGGTCAACTACCGCGGCTCCACCGGTTACGGCCGCGAGTGGACCGACGCGCTCAAGCACCGGGTCGGCCTGATCGAGCTGGAGGACATCGCGGCGGTGCGGGAGTGGGCGATCGCGTCCGGCCTCGCCGACCCCGGCCGGCTGATCCTCACGGGCGGCTCCTGGGGCGGCTACCTCACCCTGCTCGGCCTGGGCACCCAGCCGGAGGCCTGGGCCCTCGGGATCGCGGCGGTGCCGGTCGCCGACTACGTCACGGCGTACCACGACGAGATGGAGGCGCTGAAGGCGATGGACCGGACGCTGCTGGGCGGCACGCCGGAGGAGGTGCCGGAGCGCTTCGAGGCGTCGTCGCCCCTGACGTACGTCGACGAGGTCAAGGCTCCGGTGTACATCTCGGCGGGTGTCAACGACCCCCGGTGCCCGATCCGTCAGATCGACAACTACGTGAAGCGGCTGGAGTCGAGGGGGGCGGTGCACGAGGTGTACCGGTACGACGCCGGGCACGGCTCGCTGGTGGTGGACGAGCGGATCAAGCAGGTGAAGCTGGAACTGGACTTCGCGGCGAGGTATTTGGAGTAGGCGGGAGCGCAGTTTCCCTTGTCCTCAGGTGGGTGCGTTCGAAGTCGGCCGGGCTGTACCCACCCGAGGGGCGCGGGGAACTGCGCGATCAGCCCCCACCCGCCCGCAGCCGCACCACCACCCGACCCGGCACGACCTTCGCGTACGGCTACGCTGCCGCCCGCCCCCTGCGCCCCAGCAATTCCGCGAGCCCCCGCCGCGTGGCCGCCAGCACCACCCGGT
>NZ_LJBR01000565.1 GCF_001282115.1 Streptomyces sp. NRRL B-24085
CCCCCGATGCGCGTATGGCCCCCGGCGGTAGCCGGGGCCGCCGGCGGCCATACGCGCATCGGGGGCGGGGACGGGGGATACGGCGCCCACGCGGGTGGACGCCTCGGTACTGGCAGGCATGCCCTCGAAGTTACGTACGGTTCCGCTCATCCGTCCAATGCATGGATTCGCCATAATCGTTCCCATGGTGCATCAGCAGAGGTCACAGGCTCACCTGTCACCGTCCAGTGACACAGAAGACATCGTCCCGCTTCTCGCGCCGCGGCTCGCCCACTTCGCCGGGGTCGCCCGCACCGAGCACGTCACCCGTGCCGCGCAGGAGATGGACGTACCCCAGTCCACGCTCTCCCGGGCCATGGTCCGCCTCGAACAGGACCTCGGCGTCGACCTGTTCGCCCGCATCGGCCGCACGGTCTCCCTCACCCCCGCCGGCCGCACCTTCCACGTCTCCGTGGAACGCGCCCTCGCCGAGATCCGGCGGGCCGCCGACGAGGTCCGTGCCGACGCCGACCCGGCCACCGGCAAGGTCGCCTTCGGCTTCCTGCACACCATGGGCTCCGAGACGGTCCCCGGTCTCCTCCGGGCCTTCCGCGCCGACCACCCCCGCGTCCGGTTCAGCCTGGTCCAGAACTACGGCGAGGCGATGATCGAACGCCTGCGCGCGGGCGAGCTGGACCTGTGCCTGACCTCCCCGGTCCCGGACGCCCCCGACCTCGTCGCCCGCCGCCTCGACGAACAGAAGCTGCGGCTCGTGGTGCCCGCCGACCACCCCCTCGCGGGCCGCAAACGCGTCCGCCTGGCCGAGGCCGCCGAGGAGTCCTTCGTGACCCTGGAACCCGGCTACGGCCTGCGCCGCATCACCGACGACCTCTGCCAGGAAGCCGGCTTCAAGCCCCGGATCGCCTTCGAGGGGGAAGAGGCCGAGACGTTGCGGGGTCTCGTCGCGGCGGGCCTGGGCGTGGCCCTGCTCCCGCCGCCGGCCTTCCCCCGGCCGGGGGTGGCGGAACTGACGGTCACCGCGCCCCGGGCCGCCCGCGAGATCGGCGTCGCCTGGCTCGACGGCCACCCGGACACCCCGCCGGTGGCCGCCTTCAAGAAGTTCCTGCTGTCGCGAAGGGGCAACCTGCTGCCCTGAGCTACCTCCGCCGC
>NZ_LJBR01000566.1 GCF_001282115.1 Streptomyces sp. NRRL B-24085
ACGCCGAAGCAGACATCCCGGCCCCGCGCCGACTGGGTCCTGCTCACCCTCCTCCCCGGCGCCCTCTGCGCGGCCACGGTGGCCGGCATCCGCCTCACCGACGGCCAGTCCCGCCTCGTCGCTGCCCTGGTGGGTTTCCTGGCCGTGTCCCTGGCCGTCCGCGCGGCCCTGGCCCGCGGCCCCCTCGGCACCCCCGACCGGGCACCCACCACCGGCACCTCCACCTGGACTTACTGGCTCCTCGCCTACGCCACCCTCGGCGACGGCCTCCTCGCGGCGGCCGTGACCGGCGGCCCCGACGCCCTGCCCACCGGCGCCGCCGACGGCCCCTGGCCCATGTCCACCGCTCCCGTCCTCGCTCTCACCCTGTCCTGCGCCCCGGCGGCCTGGTCCGCCCACCTCTTCGCGGCCCGCGCCCGCGCCCGGCTCACCGTCAGCCGGGGCCTGGAGGACTTCGCGGCCTCCGTACGACCCCTCCTGTTCGGCACGTTCGCCCTGTACCTGTGCGCCCTGGCTGCGCTCTCGGTCCTGTCCGCGACCGTCTTGGCCGAACCCACCGCCCACACCCAGGTCATCGCCCTGGGCGCCCTCCTCTTCCTCGCCCGCCTCCTCACCGTCCACGGCTTCACCCACGCCCCCGCGGTGGTCCTCACCGCCGCCGTCACGGCCCAGGCGACCGCCCTGGCCTCGTCCTTCGCCTCCCGCCTGCCGGGCTGCGGCTTCCTGGCCGTACCGGTGGACGCCCTCGTGGACCTCTGGGGCCCGGGCGGCATCCAGACCCTCTCCTGCGGGCTCGGCGCCCTGGCCCTGCTGATCCACGGGTCCCGCAAGCTGACGCGAGCGTCGGCCCACGCCCGGGCGGAGGCCCCGTGCTGACCCGCCCCGAGCCACGCACCCGCCGCAGCCGCGACCGCCACCCGCCGTAGCGGCGACCGCCACCACCCACCGCGGTGCAGCCGGCCCCAGCGATGCGTCATCCCCTCACTCGTCAGGGAGGGGGCAGTCGCTCACCCGTCATGGGGGCAGCCACCCGCCGACCGTGGGGCGCAGCCGCCCACCCGCCACAGGAGTCGGCGCCCACCCGGCGCGACCACCCGTCGGCCGTGGGCGCCGACGCCCCCACCCACCGTGGGAC
>NZ_LJBR01000567.1 GCF_001282115.1 Streptomyces sp. NRRL B-24085
GGCGGGCGGCGCTCCGAGGTGCGGCGGGCGCGGGTGCTGCTGGCCGGCGGCGGGGTGGTGGGAGCCGGGCCACCGCCGTGGCGGCGGCTGACGGGGGAGCTGCGGCGGGTTCGTGGACGGCTGGGGTTCGAGTGGTGGGCGGTGGCCGCCGGGCTGGTGCTCGCTGTGCTCGGGGCCTCGGTGCTGCCGGTCGTCGCGGGGGCGGCCGGAGTGCCGTTGCTGCGGCGGGTGCGGCTGGCAGGGGAGGAGCGCCGGGTGCGTGAGCGGCGGGCGGCCGCGGTGATCGCGCTGTGCGCGGTGGTCGCCGGGGAGGTGCGTGCCGGGCGGCAGCCGGGGGAGGCGCTGGTGCGGGCGGTGCGGGAATTCCAGGAGCCGGGAGACGGTGGGGCCGGCTCGGGTGGATCCGGTCCCGGGACGCCGGAGTTCGGCGGGCTCGGGGAGACGCAGGCGGCGGTGCTGGCCGCGGCCCGGTTCGGCGGGGATGTGCCCGGGGCGCTCGCGACGGCGGCTCGACAGCCCGGTGCCGAAGGGCTGCTCGGACTTGCCGCGTGCTGGCGGGTGGCGGTGGACCAGGGTGCGGGGCTCGCGGCCGGGCTCGACCGGCTCGAAGGGGCGTTGCGGGCCGAGCGGGACCAACGGGCCGACCTGCGCGCCCAGTTGGCGGGAGCGCGGTCCACGGCGTGGATGCTCGCCGCGTTGCCGGTGCTGGGGCTGGGCCTCGGGGCCGCACTCGGCGCCGATCCCCTGCACGTCCTCCTGCACACCGGGACCGGGCTGGGCTGCCTGCTGGCCGGTGGCCTGCTGGAAGGGGTCGGCATGTGGTGGGCGACGCGGATCGTACGGGGAGCGGAGGAATCGTGAGTGGGGAAGTCGTCCACAGGCTGTGGGCGGTGCTGGGAACCGCGCTGGCGGCCGCCTGGCTCGGCCGGTGGGCCGTGGCGGTGCGGCGCGAGCGCAGACTGCGGCGGCGGCTCGGAGAGCTGCTGGCCGTCGCGGAGGCCACGGCCGAGCGGCCGCGGTACGAGGGGCGGGAGTTCGCGCGCCGGTGGCTCCCCGTGCTCGGCGTCGGCTGTGCCGGGTGGGTGCTGGTGGGCGGAGTCGCCGGTGTCGTGGTCGGACTGGTCCTCGCGGCCGGGTTGTGGCGGTGGCGGCAGCGGCAGACGACCGGCGTGGACGCCGGGGAGGCCGACGCGCGCGAGGCGGCCCGGCAGTTGCCGCTCGCCGCCGATCTGCTGGCCGCCTGTATCGCGGCGGGCGCCGGTCCGGTCATCGCGGCACAGGCCGTGGGCGAGGCGCTGGGCGGGCCCGTGGGAGAGGGACTCGCCCGCGGGGCGGCGGAGGTACGGCTCGGCGGTGAGCCGGGCGAGGCCTGGCGAAGGCTCGCCTCGACACCGGGCGCCGGGGCGCTGGCCCGGCTGCTGGAACGCGCCGATGTGACCGGGCTGCCCGCGGCCGGGCCGGTCGCCGGGCTCGCCGCGGACGCCCGCGCCGACTGGGGGCGCGCCGCGACGACCCGGGCACGGAGGGCCGCTGTGCTGGTCACCGCGCCGGTGGGGCTGTGTTTCCTGCCCGCGTTCATCGCCGTCGGCGTGCTGCCGATCGTGATCGGACTCGCAGGAGGAGTGCTGGGAGGAGGGGGTGGGTGATGACGGCCGACAGCCGGTGAGCAGGCGGACGAGCGGTCGGAACGCGTAGCCGGGCGAGCGGTCGGGCGAGCGGTCGGACCAGCCATCAGACGCAATCAGGCGAGCAATCAGACGGTAATCAACAGGACTGAGCCTTACGGGGGTTGAGATGTACAAGACGGTACGGGCGCGGATGCGTGCCCTGGTGTGCAGGACGGTGTGCCGGGTGCGGTCGATGCGCGGGGACGAGGGCATGGTCACCTCCGAGTACGCGATGGGGATCGTGGCGGCGGTGGCGTTCGCGGTGGTGCTCTACAAGGTGGTCACGAGCGGGGCCGTCAGCGCGGAACTCCAGGCCATCGTGAAGCGGGCGCTCGATGCGAAGGCGTGAACGGGCGGGCGACCAGGGGTTCGTGACGGCGGAGTCGGCCATGGTGCTGCCCGTGCTGGTGATGTTCGCGATCGCACTGGTGTGGGGGCTGCTCGTGGTGGCCGCCCAGATCCAGTGCGTGGACGCGGCCAGGACGGGCGCCCGGGCGGCGGCCCGTGAGGACTCCGCCGAGGCGGTCGTCCGGGTGGCCCGGGACACGGCACCGCGTGACGCGGAGGTGACGGTCTCCCGGGAGGGCGACCGGGTCCGTGTCGTGGTCGTGGCGAAACCACCCGCACTGCACGGCCTGCCCTTCGAGGTGCGGGAGGAGGCCGTGGCGCAGGTGGAGGCGACGGTGGGGGAAGGGGGATGAG
>NZ_LJBR01000568.1 GCF_001282115.1 Streptomyces sp. NRRL B-24085
GGCGCGATGCCAGTGATGGACCCCGATCCCGACCACAGTTCGGCTCAGCTCTCGGCACTGGACACGGATTCCGCCCCGGGGAGCCGTCGCGTCGACTTCCGGTGGGGAGGTCACTTGGGTTGCCGGCGTGGCTGCGACCAGCTGCCCCTCCCCCGCGCCCCGATCCCCACCTCAAGGCTCCCGATGCCTACCCTCGCGGCGGCCGTGATCGCGGGCCACCGTTGCCACGGCGTCCGCGAGGCGGTCGATGACGGCGGTCGCCTGTTCGTCGGTGATCGTCAGAGGCGGGAGCAGGCGGACGACGCTCGCGTGACGACCGCCGAGTTCGACGATCAGGCCACGTCGGAGACACTCCCGCTGGACGGCGGCGGCAAGTTCCGGAGCGGCAGGGCGAGGAGATGGGACGGCCCAGGGCAGCACCGCGGAACCGGCGTCACCCGCTCGTCCCACTCCACCCGCTCCACCCGCTCCACCTCCACCCGCGTAACCCGACCCGACCGTCCCCGACAGCCCACCTGCCTCATGGGTCCCACCGAGCCCACCAAACCCGACGAGGCCACCCGATCCAAGGACCCCGCGATCCTCCACGGCCCTGCTCGCGCCCCCCGCACCGCTCGCGTCCACCATCTCGACCCCGATCATCAACCCCCGCCCCCGCACCTCACCGATCACAGGGAACTCCCGTGCCAGCGACCGCAGTTGCTCCAGCATTCGCGCCCCCAGCGTGGCCGCCCGCGCCGTGAGGTCGTTCTCGCGGACGTAGGCCATCGTGGCCGTGCCCGCGGCCATGGCGAGTTGGTTGCCGCGGAAGGTGCCGGCGTGGGCGCCGGGTTCCCAGACGTCGAGGTCGTCGCGGTAGACGACGACGGCGAGCGGAAGACTGCCGCCGATGGCCTTGGAGAGGACCATCACGTCGGGGGTGATGCCGCTGTGTTCCACGGCCCAGAAGGCGCCGGTGCGGCCGACGCCCGTCTGGACCTCGTCGGCGATGAGCGGGATCGACCGGTCGGCGGTGATCCGGCGCATGCGACGCATCCACTCGTCGGGGGCAGGAAGGACCCCGCCCTCGCCCTGGACGGGTTCGAGGATCATTCCGGCGGGCAGCGGCACCCCGGATTTGGGGTCGTCGAGGACGGACTGCGTCCAGCGGGCGGCGAGTTCGGCGCCGTGGGTGCCGCCGACGCCGAAGGGACAGCGGTAGTCCTGCGGGTAGGGCAACCGGGCGACCCGTCCGTCAGAGGCGTCGCCGGACGCTTCGAGGGCGCCGGCGGTCATGCCGTGGTAGGCGCCGGCGAAGGCGAGCAGGCCGTTGCGGCCGGTAGCGGCGCGTACGAGCTTGAAGGCGGCCTCCACGGCGTCGGTGCCGGCCGGTCCGCAGAACTGCACGCGTGCGTGGTCGGCGAGTCCTGGGGGCAGGTTGCGGAACAGCTCGGTGATGAAGGCGTCCTTGACGGGGGTGGCGAGGTCGAGGACGTGGAGGGGGGCGCCCGAGTCGAGGACCTTGCGGATGGCTTCCAGGACGACGGGGTGGTTGTGTCCGAGGGCCAGGGTGCCGGCACCGGAGAGGCAGTCGAGGTAGCGGCGGCCGTCGGCGCCCTCGATGGTCAGACCCCGGGCGCGTACGGGGACGATCGGGAGGGCGCGGGCGTAGGTGCGCGCCGCCGACTCGCGGGCCGACTGGCGGCGCAGAATCCCGTCGTGCGTGGAGCGCGCCTGCGACGGTTCAGCGTCGGCGGTGGGCTCCGCCGTGGCCTCCCCGGGTGCGGTCTCGGTCACGGCCATGGTTCTCCCGTCGTCGCGCTGTGCAGGGGCAAGCGGTTCCCTCGCGGACTCGCCCGCCCCGACATACGGAGCCCCGTGACCCTTTGCTCGACTTCCCGGCACATCGATGCCCCGACTGTCGGGAAAACGGCGGGGTTTGGGGCGTGGGGGACCGAGCCGTCCGTCGACAGCAAGCCCCCACCGCTACCAACCGCGGACTGTGCACCGGGTTACGGGTTGTCCGAAGATCTTTGACGTGACGAAACTGTTGCGGTTCCGGCGGAAGTCCCCCATAGCGGGCGCATAGTGTGTGATGGCGTTCCAAGGGGCGGTGCCGGGGGTGAACTCGCGGGGCGTCTGCGGGAAGTCCCCGGTTCGGTGCCAAGTTCGTCCACACCAGGGGGAGGCGGAGCATGGGATCCGAACCACTGTCGTCGAGGGCTCGCGATGAAGGCGGAGAGCGCACGGGCCGCAGAACCTCCTCCGTGCTGGCCACCATGGCCCTCGCCTCCGTGCTCGCGCTGATCGCCACGGGCTGCAGCTCGGGCGGTCCGGACGCGAACGCGCAGGCCTCCGCCTCCGCCACGTCCGAGGGGGACGGCAAGATCACTATCCCGGACGACATCAGGGACAGGCTCAAGGAGCACGGGATCGATGTCGACCGGTGGAAGGACGGCGCCTGGAAGGACTGGGACCGGGAGGACTGGCTGCGCGAGGCCCAGGACTACATCAACCCCGTCATCGAGGGCCTGTGGGACCCGGAGCGGATGCGGGAGGCAGAGGATCCCGACCGCGGTGTCCAGGAGAGCGGCCTCTCGGATGACCAGGGGGTGACCGATCCCGAGCCGGCGCCGGTGGACGCGAAGGCCGTGTCGCCTACGTACCACGACAGGGTCCCCGCGGCGGGGAAGGTGTTCTTCGACTCCCCCGAAGGCACGATGGTCTGCTCGGCGACGGTCGTGGCCGACCCAGCCGCCCCGGGCCGGTCCAACCTGGTGTGGACGGCGGGGCACTGTGTGCACGCGGGCAGGAGCGGCGGCTGGTACCGCAACCTCGCGTTCGTGCCGTCGTACAACGACCAGGCCCTCAGGGCGGCGCAGTTGGCCGGTGCGACCGAGGAGGAGCTCGCTCCGTACGGCGTCTGGTGGGCCGACTGGGCGGGGACGTCGGACCAGTGGATCGCGCAGGGCGGCCCGACCGGCGGGGACGGTGCCCCGTACGACTTCGCAGTCATCCATGTGACGCCGGAGGAGGGCGGCACGGGCAAGTCGTTGGAGGAGACGGTCGGTTCGGCGCTGCCGGTGGACTTCGCGGCGCCGGCGGTGCGGCAGGTGGAGAGCATCACGGCCAGTGGGTATCCGGCGGCCGCGCCGTTCGACGGGGAGACGCTGTACCAGTGTCAGGACAGGCCGGGACGGTTGTCGGTCAGCGTCTCGGATCCGACGATGTACCGGATCGGCTGCACGATGACCGGTGGTTCGTCGGGCGGCGGCTGGGTCGCGACCGGCGCGGACGGTCAGCCGGCGCTGGTGTCCAACACCTCGATCGGGCCGGTGAACGCGGGCTGGCTGGCCGGGCCCCGGCTGGGCGACGTGGCCGAGGGCGTGTACGACGCGGTCAGCGGGAAGTTCGCGGGACAGTGACGGCTTCCGGTCGTCATGGGCGCTCGGCGGATCGTCCATACCGCCTGCCGTCGACCTGAACAGGCGGAAGGCCCGCCCCCTGTAGCAGGGGGCGGGCCTTCCGGCAGTGCTACGGCGCTCAGGCCACGACCGGTGCCGGCACGTACGGCGCGAGCTCCGCGGCCAGTTCCTCGTGCACCCGCACCTTGAGCAAGGTGCCCTCCGCCGTGTGCTCCTCGGAGATCACCTCGCCCTCGTCGTGGGCGCGGGCGACCAGCTTGCCGTGGGTGTACGGCACGAGCGCCTCGATCTCGACGGACGGCCTGGGCAGTTCGTTGTCGATCAGGGCGAGCAGCTCCGCGATGCCCTGGCCGGTACGGGCCGAGACGGCGATGGAGCGCTTCTCGGCCCGCATCAGCCGCTGGAGCGTCAGCGGGTCCGCCGCGTCGGCCTTGTTGATCACGACGATCTCGGGCACGCCGGTGGCGCCGACGTCCCTGATCACCTCGCGCACGGCGGCGAGCTGCTCTTCGGGGGCCGGGTGCGAGCCGTCCACCACGTGCAGGATCAGGTCGGACTCGCCGACCTCCTCCATGGTGGAGCGGAACGCCTCGACCAGATGGTGCGGCAGGTGCCGTACAAAACCGACGGTGTCGGCCAGGGTGTACAGACGGCCGCTCGGGGTCTCGGCTCGGCGGACGGTGGGGTCCAGGGTCGCGAACAGGGCGTTCTCGACCAGGACGCCGGCGCCCGTGAGGCGGTTGAGCAGGGACGACTTGCCGGCGTTGGTGTAACCCGCGATGGCTACCGAGGGCACCTTGTGGCGCTTGCGTTCCTGCCGCTTGATCTCGCGGCCGGTCTTCATGTCCGCGATCTCCCGGCGCATCTTCGCCATCTTCTCGCGGATCCGGCGCCGGTCCGTCTCGATCTTGGTCTCACCGGGACCACGGGTGGCGAGACCGCCGCCCTTGCCGCCGCCCATCTGACGGGACAGCGACTGACCCCAGCCGCGCAGCCGCGGCAGCATGTACTGCATCTGCGCGAGCGCGACCTGCGCCTTGCCCTCACGGGACTTGGCGTGCTGGGCGAAGATGTCGAGGATCAGGGCCGTACGGTCGATGACCTTGACCTTGACGACGTCTTCGAGGGCGATGAGCTGGCCCGGGCTGAGCTCGCCGTCGCAGATGACGGTGTCCGCGCCGGACTCGACGACGATGTCGCGCAGCTCCAGGGCCTTGCCGGAACCGATGAAGGTGGCCGCGTCGGGCTTGTCGCGGCGCTGGATGACGCCGTCGAGCACGAGGGCGCCCGCGGTCTCCGCGAGGGCGGCGAGCTCCGCGAGGGAGTTGTCGGCGTCCTGCACGGTCCCCGTGGTCCAGACGCCGACGAGGACGACCCGCTCCAGGCGGAGCTGGCGGTACTCGACCTCGGTGACGTCCTCGAGCTCGGTGGAGAGGCCGGCGACGCGGCGCAGGGCCGCGCGCTCGGAGCGGTCGAACTGGTCGCCGTCCCGCTCTCCGTCGATCTCGTGGCTCCAGGCGACGTCCTCTTCCATCAGGGCATCGGCCCGAAGACCTTCGGCGTAGGTGTGCGCGAGGCGCTGCGTGTCCTGGGAAGGGGATGAAGAGGAGGTCATTTGATCCTTACGTCGATGGGGATTCCGATTCGGCGGTCATGTCTCTCAACGCACGAGCGTCCCGGGAGATTCCCGCGCCCCGTGCCGCGCCGACCTGAAGATGGTCGCACGGTACGGGGCGTCTCGTCACCGCCTTATTTCACCGGTGCGGCGGTGGGCGCCACGGCCTTCCAGTCCGGGTGCCCGGGCATCGGCGGGGTCTTCTCGCCGTAGAGCCAGCCGTGGAGGAAGCCGCCGAGGTCGCGTCCGGAGATCTCGGAGGCGAGGTGGACGAAGTCGGCGGTCGACGCCGTGCCGTCGTGGTGTTCCTGCACCCAGGCCCGTTCCAGGCTCTCGAAGGAACTGCGGCCGATCTCCTGGCGCAGGGCGTAGAGGACCAGGGCGGCGCCGTCGTAGACGTTCGGCCGGAAGATGCTGATCTTCTGGCCGGGCTTGGGCGGCTTGGGAGCGGCGGGCGGTCCACCGGCGGCGCGCCAGCGGTCGGAGGCGCCGTACGCGGCCTTCATGCGGGCCTCCAGGGTGCGGCCGGCCTTCTGCTCCGCGTACAGGGCCTCGTACCAGGTGGCGTGTCCCTCGTTGAGCCACAGGTCGGACCAGGTGCGGGGGCTGACGCTGTCGCCGAACCACTGGTGGGCGAGCTCGTGGACCATGATCGACTCGACGTACCACTGGGGGTAGGCGGGCTCGGTGAAGAGGTCCTTCTCGAAGAGGGAGAGGGTCTGGGTCTCCAGTTCGAAGCCGGTGTCGGCGGCGGCCATGAGGACGCCGTACGTCTCGAAGGGGTACGGCCCCACCCTGTCCTCCATCCAGGCGAGCTGGGCCGGGGTCTTCTTGAGCCAGGGTTCGAGCTGGGCGCGGTCCTTCGCGGGCACGACGTCCCGGACCGGCAGTCCGCGCGGTCCTTCGCGGTGCAGCACGGTGGAGCGACCGATGGACACCTGTGCAAGTTCGGTGGCCATGGGGTGCTGGGTGCGGTACGTCCAGGTGGTCGCCGGGCCGACGCGGTCCACGCCCGCGGGCAGGCCGTTGGCCACGGCCGTGTAACCGTCGGGGGCGGTGACCCGGATGGTGAACATCGCCTTGTCGGAGGGGTGGTCGTTGCAGGGGAACACCAGGTGGGCGGCGTCGGCCTGGTTGGCCATGGCGAGCCCGTCCGCGGTGCGCACCCAGCCGCCGTCCCGGTCCGCGGCGGGGACGGGGTCGCTCGTATGCCGGACGGTGATGCGCATCCAACTGCCGGCGGCCAGCGGTTCCTCCGGGGTGACGACGAGGTCCTCCCCCGCGCCGGTGAAGGTCGCGGGCCGTCCGTCGACCCGCACCGACCGGACCTCGCCGTGCGCGAAGTCGAGGTTGACGCGGTCGAGGTCCGTCGTCGTCCAGGCGTCGATCGTGGTGACGGCCGTGAGCGGCTTGCTGTTGCTGCCGGGATAGGTGAAGGAGAGGTCGTACGACGCCACGTCGTAGCCGGGGTTGCCGAGGTGCGGGAAGAGGCGGTCCCCCACGCCGAGCGGCGCGGCCGGGGCGCTCGCGGCGAGCAGGCAGACGGAGACGGCGGAGGCGAGCAGCGCGGCCGCCCTGCGCCGTCGGGCGCTTCCCGTACGGCGGCCCGGGGCGTCGGGGGCGGGCCGGTCGGCGTGGGTGG
>NZ_LJBR01000569.1 GCF_001282115.1 Streptomyces sp. NRRL B-24085
CCAGGAGGCCGGCGCCCCCCTGGGCCCCGCGCCCGCCACTTCGCCGCGGCGAGCACGGCCCCCCTGGCGAACCGGGCGCCCGAGGGTGTGCTGAGGCGATGCGCGAGTCCCCTGTGCTCGCGCAGCGCCCACAGCGTGACGATCCAGGCGGCCGCGGAGCGGTAGACCTGCCCGGAGTCGCCGACCACGGTGATCTCGTCGAGCGTGGCCCGGTGGTCCAGCCCGGGGAACCGCCGCCGGGCCTCCTCCGAGGCGGCCGGCACCAGTTCCAGCGGCACCAACTGCGGCTGCCGTACGAGCCAGTCGCGCAGGAAGGCGCAGAGTGAGCACTCGGCGTCGTAGAGGACGGTGAGCCGGCGGACCGGAGTCATCCGGTCCGGCCGGTCCGCCGTGGTGGCGTCCGCCGTCATGCCCGGACCCAGTCCTGCGGCGCGACCGGCGGCACCTGCTCGCGCTCCATGGCACCGCGCCTGCGGATCCGGTTGAGGACGTACACGTTGGCCAGGTGCATCACGCCGAGCACCAGCAGCACCACGCCCAGCTTGGTGGACAGGGCCTCGAAGATGCCGCGGGTGTCCTCGATCGTGCCGTCGCCGCTGAGGTACAGGGCGACGAACCCGAGGTTCACGAGGTAGAAGCCGACCACCAGGAGGTGGTTGACGGCCTCGGCGAGCTTCTCGTTCCCGCGCAGCACGTCGGCGAGGAAGATCCGTCCGTTCCTGCTGAGCGTGCGGGCCACCCAGACCGTCAGGGCGATGCTGACGACGAGGTAGATGACGTAGGCGACGACCGTGCGGTCCATGCGCCTCCCCCTTCTTGAACGCGTTCAAAACGCTGACGGGAGAGACTCTAGACCTACTTTTGAACGTGTTCAACTCATTGGCGGAGAGGTCTGCGTCACGCGTGCGCGTGCCCCTTTCTCAGGTGCGCCGGGCGAGCTCCGGACGTTTGGTGTAGTCGGTGAGGCCGAGGACGTTGCCTCAGGGGTCCGCCATCTCGACCGTCCAGCCGGTGGCCACCGAGAAGGGCTCGTCGAGCAGTTCGACGCCGGCGGCGCGCAGCTCCCGGGCGGCGGACCTGGCGTCCGGGACCTCCAGCCACACGCGCGTGGCGGGCCACGGCGGCGGCCGGTGCCCCAGTCCCTCCTCCTGTCGGAGCAGGATCCCGGGCGTCTCGCCGCCGACCTTCAGCAGGGCGATCCCGGCCTCGTCGAGCCGGAAGCCCACGCTGAAGCCCGCGCGCTCGTAGAAGGGGACGGCCTCGGCGAGGTTCCCGACGGGCAGCAGCACGTTGTCGAAGCCGAGCAGTTCGTACGACAGGTCATCTGACATGTCGTCAGATTAGGCCCGGGGTCCCGGAACGGGCTTCTGCGACGCGGTGTCCGTCGGGCATGATGACCGGGCTCATTGTCGTCTTTTCACGCGGGTCATCCCGCTTCGGTCCCCAGGAGCAGTCCCCTTGAGCGAACAGCAGGGCCACGAACAGCAGGACCCCAAGCAGGGCCCGCCGCCGGGATACCAGCAGCCGGGACCGCAGCCGGGCTACCCGCCGCCGGGGCAGCCGGGCCCGCACCAGCAGGGCTACCCGCCTCCCGGGTTCCCGCCGCCGGGCTACTACCCGCCCCCCGGGACGTACACCGGAGACCCCAACGCCCCCTACGGCTACGACCCGTACGGACGTCCGTACTCCGACAAGTCGAAGGTCATCGCGGGCATCCTCCAGCTCACCCTCGGCGGCTTCGGCGTCGGGCGCTTCTACCTCGGCAACGTGGGGATGGGGCTCGCCCAGCTCTTCACCTGCGGCGGCCTGGGCGTCTGGTCGCTGATCGACGGCATCCTCCTGCTCACCGGGAACGACCACACCGATGAACACGGCCGGATCCTCCGCAGCTAGGGCACGGGGGACCGAACCCCCGCTGTCTCCGCCGCCCCCGCGGCGCTCCCCGCTCCGTCACCCCGCGGCGGCACCCGCGGCGGTGCTGGCCGCGGGCGCCGCCGGTGCCGGATACCTCTACGGGACCGACCCGCACGAGCCCGGCCACGTCCTGCCGCAGTGCCCGTTCCGCATGCTCACCGGGCTGCTCTGCCCCGCCTGCGGCGGCACCCGCATGGTGTACGACCTGATGCACGGCCACTTCACCGAGGCCTGGCTCGACAACCGCGTCCTGCTGCTCGCCTCGCCGTACGCCCTCGTCCTGCTGGGCCGCTGGGCGTGGGCGGGCCTGCGCGGCCGCCGCCGGCGCCTCACGCTGAGCCCCCGGGCGCAGGTGGCCGTCCTCGCGCTCGCCGTGGCCTGGACGGTGGCCCGCAACATCGTCTAGTCCCGGCCCGCCGGACAGGCCCCGGCCCTCCCGTCCGCGGCCCGTTGTCAGTGCCGGCTCGTACTGTCGTCGGCATGGGAATCGTGACGTTCGTCGACGAGACGACAAGCGGGAGCCGCAGCGACGGCTGGGGTCTGGAGATCGCCGAGGAGCGGCTCACCGTGCGCGAGCTGATCCGCCGCCGGGTCTTCCAGGAGGTCGCCGAGTACAACGCGCACACACCCGCCGTCTTCCAGGGCCTGGTCCAGCCCGAGGACGCCGAACGCGTGCTGAACGGCTACGCGTTGCGCACGCCCCGCCGCATAAACCCCGAGACCCAGACCGAGCTCGCGCTCCGGGCCTTCACGGGCAACGGCTTCCTGGTGCTGGTCGGCGACCGCCAGGTCACCCGGCTCGACGAGGAGATCGACCTCGTGCTCGGCACCGAGGTGACGTTCCTGAAGCTCGTCCCGCTGGTGGGTGGCTGACCATGGGCCAGATCCAGAAGTACAAGGACCTGATCGGCCGCCGCGTCGCCGACGACCAACCGGAGGAGCTCGCCGCCGACCTGCTCAGGGCCGCGTCCGTCAACAACGGCAACTGGACCGGTCTGTGGGAGGGCGTCCTCGCCCGGCTGCACGACCTGCCGCCGGAGACGCGGTCGCGGATCGCCGACGGCCTCGTGGCGCAGTACCACTCGGAGCAGGCGGGCCCGATCGCCCGGGAGAACACGCTGGTCCTGCTGGGCATCGTCTCCCGCGACCTGCCGCCGCACGACCGCCTGACGGCGGAGCGCCTGGCCCTGCTCGACACGATCTCCCGGCAGCACTCCTTCTGGTACGGCGCCCGCTACGAGGACCTCGTCGAGGCGGAGCTGGCCGCGGGCCGCCCGATCGCACCCGCCGTCGTCGCCACCGTCCGCCGGGCCGTCCTGCACGCCTACCGGAACGAGGACCTGCCCAGGACGGCGAAGAAGCTGACCGAGCCGCCCCTCAACGTCGGCGAGGAGTGGGCCGAGGAAGCCCTGCGCGAGACCGACGCCGGCTGGCGGCAGCTCCTGGCCCACATGACGACCGCCACCGCCGCCAAGCCCTCCGCCAAGTGGGACAAGCAGGCCACCGCTCTGGCCGGCGCGCTCGGCCCCGACCGCGTCCGTGCGGCGGTGATCCGCTGGCTCGCCCTCGTCGGCCGCCCCCGCACCTTCGAACTGGACCGCGGCCGCTACGAACCGGACGTCAACAGCGCCTACGACCCCTACAACGCCAACGCCCTCCGCGGCCTCGCCTGGCTGCTCTCCCTGCTGCCGCCGCACCCCGACACCGCCCGCGCCCTCGGCGCCCTCGTCGAGACGTCCCTCAAGAAGGTCGCCGGCATCGGCCCCCGCAACCCGAAGGTCGCCAACGCCGGGGTCAACGCCCTCGCCCGCATCGACAGCGAGGCCGCCCTCGCCGAACTGGCCCGGCTGGCCACCAGAGTGACGTACAAGAACACCGCCAAACTGCTCGACGCGGCTCTGGAGGCCCGTGCCGTCGCCCTGGGCCTCAGCCGCGAGGAGATCGAGGAACTGGCTGTACCGGCGTACGGCCTGACCGAGGTCGGCCGCGCCGAGCACCGGCTCGGCGAGGCCACCGCCGTCCTCGAAGTCCACGGTTCCAAAGCCGTGCTCACCTGGACCAACGCGAACGGCAAACAGCTCCAGGGCGTGCCCGCCGCCGTACGACGGGACCACGCGGAGGACCTGAAGGAGCTCAAGGCGGCCGTCAAGGACATCGACAGGATGCTGTCGGCCCAGAGCGAGCGTCTGGACCGCCAGTTCCTCGCCGACCGCACCTGGTCCTACGCCACCTGGCGCGAGCGCTACCTCGACCACCCGCTGGTGGGCACCCTGGCCCGCCGCCTCCTGTGGACGGTGGACGGCACCACGGCCTGTCACGCCGACGGCGCCCTGCGCACGCTCACCGACACCCCGGTCACCGACGGCACGGAGGTCCGCCTCTGGCACCCGGTGGACCACACCCCCGCCGAGATTGTCGCCTGGCGCGACTGGCTGGAGCGGCACCGCATCACCCAGCCCTTCAAACAGGCCCACCGCGAGGTCTACCTGCTCACCGACGCCGAGCGCGCCACCGGCACCTACTCCAACCGCTTCGCCGCCCACATCCTGCGCCAGCACCAGTTCCACTCCCTGGCGGCGGCGCGGGGCTGGACCGACAGGCTGCGTCTGGCCGTGGACGACGAGCTCCCCCCGCCCACCCGCGACCTGCCGCGCTGGGGCCTGCGCGCCGAGTTCTGGATCGAGGGCGAGGGCGGCGAGGACTACTCGGACATCACCGACTCCGGGACCTTCCTGCGGCTGCGCACCGACCAGGTCCGCTTCTACCCGATCGACGCCCCGGAGAACTCGGCGCACTGCGCGGGCGGCGCGTACCACATGTGGCTGCGCGACGGAGCGGACCCGGTCGACCCCCTGCCGCTGTCCGGCATCCCGCCCCTGGTCCTCTCCGAAGTCCTGCGCGACGTGGACCTGTTCGTCGGCGTGGCCAGCATCGGCAACGACCCCACCTGGCAGGACGGCGGCCCCGGCGGCCGCTTCCAGGAGTACTGGACGTCGTACGGCTTCGGAGAGCTCAACCAGAGCGCCGAGACCCGACGTCTGCTCCTGGACCGCCTGATCCCGAGGCTCGCGATAGCCGACCGCTGCACCCTGGAGGGCCGCTTCCTCCACGTCAAGGGCGACCGGCACACCTACAAGATCCACCTCGGCTCGGGCAACATCCTCCGCACCCCGAACGACCAGTACCTGTGCATCGTCCCGAAGTCCGACCCGGCCGCCCCGCAGGCCGGTTACCTCCCCTACGAGGGCGACCGCATGCTCGCGGTCATCCTCAGCAAGGCGATGATGCTGGCGGACGACACGAGGATCACCGACCCGACGATCCTCAGCCAGTTGTGACGGACCCGGCTCAGGGCGCCGTCACCGGTGGTCGTAGCCGTCCCTGACGACCTCCCGGGCCAGCGTCCTGCGCACGTCCGCCAGCTCACCGGCGATCCGCTCGGACCGGCCGGGGTCCGCCGTCACCGAGGCGGGCACCGGCGGGCCCTCCAGCAGGAGCCGGCGCCGCAGATGGGTCGGCGGGTGACTCGCGTCGACGCTGTGGCCCCGGAGCGCCCCGGCCCGGCGCTGCCGCTCGTACTCGGACTCCGGGATCGAGTCCATGTGAGCGGCGAGCGCCTCCCACAGGCCTTCGGAGTCCTGCCCGGCGGTTCCGCCCCGTCCGCGCATCCGGCGGCCGTTGATCTCGCGGTGCAGCGTGGTGACGATCGAGTCGGCCACCAGCAGGCGGTCCATCACACCGGCCGCACCCTCCGTGGACCCGGTGCGGGCCGAGGCCGCGTCGGCCAGGTACTCACCGCGCTGGGCGGACGGGGCGGTCAGCAGGTCGAGCAGCGCCACCACCCCGGTGACCAGCAGGCGGAGCGGGACGCAGGCCAGATTGGTGATGGCGTGGATCACGTTCGGGTTCGGGATCGGCTGGAGGTAGTGCAGCCAGGTGTCCAGCGTCCGGAAGGCGGTACCCACGACCATGCCGTACCGGGTGTCGCCGTGGGTGAAGTGACCGAGCTCGTGCCCGAGGAGCGCGATGCGCTGCTGGGGGCTCAGCACCTCCCAGAGCGGCAGGCCCAGCGTCAGGAGCCGGCGCCGCAGCCCGAGCTGGGTCACGCTCGCGTTGGCCTCCACGTCGACGACGACGGCGTCCACGCTCCGGGTGCCCTGGGCGGCGGCGATCTCGTCGATCAGCGCGTACAGTTCGGGCGCCTGGGGCCGCAGCAGGACCCGGTCGTCGTCGGACAGCCGGTTCAGCCGCGGCCGCAGCGACCAGGCCAGCGCAAGGAAGAACAGCCCGAACGCCATGCCGAGCCCGCCCCACCCTGCGACCAGGCCCCACACGCCGACCGCGGCCAGCACGCAGGTCAGTCCGTGCACGGTGAGCGCGATCGCGTAGGCGAGCAGCCGGGACACGGTGCGCCCGCCGCTGTTCCCGGCCCGCAGTTCCGTGAACAGGAGTTCGCCGTAGTGCTGTGCGATCCTGTGGCGCACGCTCGCCAGCCCGCGTTTCCGCTCCCCGGGCCCCTGCGGATCGACGTTCCAGTCGCAGGCGGCACACCAGGTGGTGAACCGCCGGTCCGTACGGATCTGCCCGCCGCACTGCGGGCACGACGACACGATCTCCTCTTCAGCGGTACGCACCGCTGCCCCCTCGCCCCCGTGGCCGCTCCCCAGAGGCCGCTCAGCTCATGACCGGCGAAGTGGATCACGCCCGGCACACCGCGCGCAATCCCCGTACCGGCTTCCGTTCCCGCGACCGCCCACGCGCCGGAAAGGACAGGGCCCCGCCCCCGGTGCGAACCGGGGAACGGGGCCCATCTCACCGCAGGAGAACGGGGATCAGAAGCGCCGGGTGATCAGCGCCCGCTTGACCTCCTGGATCGCCTTCGTGACCTCGATGCCGCGCGGACAGGCGTCCGTGCAGTTGAACGTCGTGCGGCAACGCCACACGCCGTCGCGGTCGTTGAGGATCTCCAGACGCTGCTCGCCCGCCTCGTCACGCGAGTCGAAGATGAAGCGGTGGGCGTTGACGATGGCCGCCGGACCGAAGTACTGGCCGTCGTTCCAGAAGACCGGGCACGAGGAGGTGCAGGCCGCGCAGAGGATGCACTTCGTGGTGTCGTCGAAGCGCTCGCGGTCCTCCGCCGACTGGAGGCGTTCCCGGGTCGGCTCGTTCGTGTCCTTCGTGATCAGGAAGGGCATCACGTCGCGGTACGCCTGGAAGAACGGCTCCATGTCGACCACGAGGTCCTTCAGGACCGTCAGGCCCTTGATGGGCTCGACCGTGATCGGCTTCGACGGGTTGATGTCCTTGATCAGCGTCTTGCACGCCAGACGGTTCTTGCCGTTGATCCGCATCGCGTCCGAGCCGCAGATGCCGTGCGCGCAGGAGCGGCGGAAGGTCAGCGAGCCGTCCTGCTCCCACTTGATCTTGTGCAGGGCGTCGAGGACACGTTCCTTCGGGTCGATCTCGAGCTGGAAGTCCTCCCAGGTCGCCTCCGCCGAGACTTCGGAGTTGAAGCGGCGGATCCGGAACGTGGCTGTGATGTACGGGGAGTCGGCGAAACCGGGCTCGGGCGTGCCGGCCGCGTCCGCCTTGTCCAGGGTCGGGGTTGCCATCAGTACTTACGCTCCATCGGCTGGTAGCGGGTCTGGACGACCGGCTTGTAGTCGAGTCGGACGGTCTCGGTGCCGTCGTCGCCCACCTCGCGGTACGCCATGGTGTGGCGCATGAAGTTGACGTCGTCGCGGTTGGGGTAGTCCTCGCGGTAGTGACCGCCGCGGGACTCCTTGCGGGCCAGCGCGGACACCGCCATGACCTCGGCGAGGTCCAGCAGGTTGCCGAGCTCGATGGCCTCCAGCAGGTCCGTGTTGAAGCGCCGGCCCTTGTCCTGGATCGCCACGTTCTTGTAGCGCTCGCGCAGCTCCGCGATCTTCTCGACCGCCGTCTTGATCGTCTGCTCGGTGCGGAACACCATGACGTTCGCGTCCATGGTCTCCTGCAGCTCGCGCCGCAGCACCGACACGCGCTCCGTGCCCGTCGAGGCCCGGAGCTGCTCCACCTGCGAGACCACGAACTCCGCCGGGTTCTCCGGCAGCTCCACGAAGTCCGCCTTCTGGCTGTACTCCGCCGCCGCGATGCCGGCCCTGCGACCGAACACGTTGATGTCCAGCAGGGAGTTCGTGCCCAGACGGTTCGCGCCGTGCACCGAGACGCAGGCGACCTCGCCGGCCGCGTACAGGCCCGGGACGACGGTGGTGTTGTCCGCCAGGACCTCACCCTCGACGTTCGTCGGGATGCCGCCCATCGCGTAGTGCGCGGTGGGCTGGATCGGAATCGGGTCCGTGTACGGCTCGATGCCCAGGTAGGTGCGGGCGAACTCGGTGATGTCCGGGAGCTTGGCGTCCAGCTGCTCCGGCGGCAGGTGCGTCAGGTCGAGGTAGACGTGGTCGCCCTCGGGACCGCAGCCGCGGCCCTCACGGATCTCCGTGTAGATGGAGCGGGACACGACGTCACGGGACGCGAGGTCCTTCATGACCGGCGCGTACTTCTCCATGAAGCGCTCGCCGTCCTTGTTGCGCAGGATGCCGCCCTCACCGCGGGCGCCCTCCGTCAGCAGGATGCCCATGCGCCAGATGCCGGTCGGGTGGAACTGGAAGAACTCCATGTCCTCCAGCGGCAGGCCCCGACGGTACACCGCGGCCTGGCCGTCACCGGTCAGGGTGTGCGCGTTGGACGTCACCTTGAAGAACTTGCCGCAGCCGCCGGACGCGTAGATCACGGCCTTCGCCTGGAAGACGTGGATCTCGCCGGTCGCCAGCTCGTACGCCACGACACCGGCCGACTTCTTGACGCCGTCGACCTCGGTGATCAGCTGGTCCAGGACGTAGAACTCGTTGAAGAACTCCACGCCCTCCTTCACGCAGTTCTGGTACAGCGTCTGAAGGATCATGTGGCCGGTGCGGTCGGCCGCGTAGCAGGAGCGGCGGACGGGCGCCTCACCGTGGTTGCGGGAGTGACCGCCGAAGCGCCGCTGGTCGATCGTGCCGTCGGGCGTCCGGTTGAACGGCAGGCCCATCTTCTCCAGGTCGAGGACCGAGTCGATGGCCTCCTTCGCCAGGATCTCCGCGGCGTCCTGGTCGACCAGGTAGTCACCACCCTTGACCGTGTCGAAGGTGTGCCACTCCCAGTTGTCCTCCTCCACGTTGGCCAGCGCGGCGGCCATGCCGCCCTGCGCGGCGCCCGTGTGGGAGCGGGTGGGGTAGAGCTTGGTCAGGACCGCGGTGCGGCTGCGCTTCGTCGACTCGATGGCCGCGCGCATGCCCGCGCCGCCGGCGCCGACGATGACGGTGTCGTACTTGTGGATCTTCATGATTCTCGCAGCCCCGTGCCTAGCGGATGTTCGGGTCGAAGGTGAAGATCACCAGCGTGCCCAGCAGGATGGTGAACACCGTGGCGGTGTAGAGCAGGCCCTTGAGCCACAGCCGGGTGTTCGGGCGCTCCGCGTAGTCGTTGATGATCGTGCGCAGGCCGTTGGCGCCGTGCAGCATCGCGAGCCACAGCATCATCAGGTCCCAGACCTGCCAGAACGGGGACGCCCAGCGGCCGGCCACGAAGGCGAAGCCGATCTTCGAGACGCCGCCGTCCAGCACGAGCTGGATCAGCAGGTGGCCGATGACCAGCACGACCAGCACGACACCCGACAGGCGCATGAACAGCCACGCGGCCATCTCGAAGTTGCCGCGGGTCGAGCGGGGGGTCTTCCTGGTGCGCTTGCGTGGGGCCTCGATCAGGGGCGCCGGGTTGTCGACGCCGTAGCCGGAGTCGCCCTCGACGGGGCCGATCCCGGACGCGGTGGTTTCAGTGGTCGCCATCGGTATCAGCTCCCGAACAGTTCACGAGCGGCGTGGCCGAGGACGGGGTAGATCGCCCCGATCATGAGCACGACCCACAGGCCCACGACGGACCAGAGCATCTGCTTCTGGTAGCGCGGGCCCTTCGACCAGAAGTCGACGGCGATGACGCGCAGGCCGTTGAGCGCGTGGAAGAGGATGGCGGCCACGAGGCCGTACTCCAGGCACGCGACGAGCGGGGTCTTGTACGTGGCTACGACCTTGTCGTAGTCCTCGGGTGAGACACGGACGAGAGCGGTGTCCAGCACGTGAACGAACAGGAAGAAGAAGATGAGGACGCCGGTGACTCGATGAGCCACCCAGGACCACATTCCTTCCCGGCCGCGGTACAGCGTTCCAGCCGGCACGGAAGTCCCTCCGGGAGCGGGGTGTCGGGGCCTGCCGGCTTGTGCTGTCGGTCGGGCCCGGCCGGGTACGGTCCACCGGCCCCCAGCATCGTAGCGACGTGTTGTCGGAACGCTTACGCCGGGCCTATCTGTGTGATCAAAGTGGCACGCGGATGGGTGAGCTATGCGGCTAATGGGGCGGCCCGGACGGCTATGTGCCGGGTGCGGGCCGTGGCGGCCGGTCGCGCCCGTGCGGCGGCGGCCGCAGGCCGACTACAGCCCCGCACCCCCGAGGAACCTCGCCAACCGTCCCCTCGCCGTGCGGCGGAGCTCCTCGGCCGCCACCACCCGTTCCTCCTCGGGATCGTTCGTCAATCGTGACCGGATGCCCGCCAGGACGTGGTCCAGGGCCTCGTCGGCGGGCAGACCGTCCAGACAGATGACGAAGGCGTGTCCGAAACGGGCCTCGTAGGCCGCGTGGGCCGCGCCCAGGGCCATGTGGGCCGCCGAGTAGCCGCCGTCCGGGAGCGCCGGGAGGGTCTCGGCCGCGAGGGCCTCGGAGAGGTCCGACGAGGTCAGGTCGTACGCCGCCTCGTCCGCGGCGGCGAGCAGCGCGTCCACGGTCGGGTAGGGGCGGTGGGCCACCACCCGCTCCGCCCAGCGCGGACTGCGCAGACACTCCAGGAGCAGGGGGCGCGCCTCGTCGGCGGGCGCGTTGTTGAAGGCGTCCAGGACGGTGGGCAGGGACGGTATGGCCAGTCGGCCGGGAGAATGTGTGGGCGTCACGTGTGTTTCGGCAGGGGAAGCTGTGAGAGGTGTGACCTCACGTTATCGAGTGTGGACATGACCTGTCCGACGGATGCCCGAATTTCACCCGCACGGGAGAGTTTCGGAACGTGTGGTGGACACGGCCGTGCCTCTTGAGGCCCTAGGTTGACGAGGTGAGCCAGCACAGGAAGCGACCGGAGAAGCAGACACGGGGGCTGATCGCGGGCGCGGTCGCCGTCACCGTCGTGGCCGGAGTAGGTCTCGGGCTGTGGGCGGGCGGCGACGGTGAGCCGGCCGGATCGGCCCGGTCCCGGGCCCAGTCACCCCAGGGCGGCAGGGCGGAGGGCTCCCGGGCCCCGTCCAGGGCCCCGAGCCCGACCCCCAGTCCCACCCGGTCCTAC
>NZ_LJBR01000057.1 GCF_001282115.1 Streptomyces sp. NRRL B-24085
GGCCTCCCGGCAGCACCCAGCTCGGGATCGGGGCAGCGGCCCCTCCCGGGCGACGAAGACCTCGACCGCGGCCGCCACCGCGGCCGGGGTCTCTCCCCGGCGACAACGGGTCCTTCGCCCGGCGTGCGGCCGCCCCCCCACCTCCGGGCCCGCCCGTCGCCCGCGGCGGCATCGGCCTTCCCGCGCGCTCGACGTCTCAGAAGTGCTGCACGTCGACTCCGACGTCCGACCCCTACCGCGCCCGTTGCCGGGGACGGGGGCAGACGGACGGCCGTACGCCGGGCGCCTCCTCCCCGACCCCGTCCGGTGCCCGATGGTGCCGGAGCCGCGGACAGAACAGGAGGGACGCGAGCGCCGCCAGGACGGTCAGGGCGCCGCCGCCCGTCACGGTCCACGTGACCCCGAGGGCGGCGCCGGCCGTGCCGTGCAGGAGGTCACCCAGCCGTGGTCCTCCGACGGCCACCACCGTGTCGATCCCCTGGAGCCGGCCGCGCATCCCGTCGGGCACGGCCGTCTGCAGCACCGTCTTGCGGAAGACGCCCAGCGCGAGGAGCGCACCCCCGGCCGCCAGCAGCCACGCCACCGCGGCGAGCAGTGAGCGGGCCGAGCCGAACCCCGCCACCGCCAGGCCCCACACCCCGGCCGACACCGCCACCGCCGCACCGAGACGCCGGACGCGGGTGAAGGCCCCGGAGAACAGCCCCGCCAGCACACCACCGGCTGAGACGGCCGCGTACAGCACCCCGATGTCCGACGGGTGGAAGGTCCTGGCAGCCAGTTGCGGGAAGAGCGCCGTGGGCAGCCCGAGGGACAGGGCGGCGAAGTCGACGAGATAGACCGCCAGCAGCACCTGACGCCGCGTCACGAACCGTACGCCGTCCGCGATCTGCCGCAGCACCGAGTCCTGCCGCCGCTCACCGCCGCCGACCGCGGGAAGTGCGGGCAGCCGCCACACCGCCCACACCGTCGCGCAGACGGCGACGGCGTCCGCCAGGTACAGCGTCGCGCTCCCGACGACCGGCAGCAGGGCACCGGCCAGCAGCGGTCCGGCGATCCCGGCCGACAGGAGCACCACCGACTGCAACGCGTTGGCGGCGGGCAGCAGTTCGGGCCGTACCAGACGCGGGGTCACCGCCCTGCTCACCGTGGAGTTGGCGCCGAACAGGGCCTGCTGGACACCCACCAGCACGAGCAGCACCCCCACCGACCGCAGATCCGCCCACGCCTGCGCCCACAGCAGCAGGGACGTCACCCCGATGCCGGCCGTGGTCGTCAACAGCACCCGCCGCCGGTCCCGTACGTCGGCGAGCGCCCCGCCCCACAGAGCCGCCGCGGCCATCGGGGCCAGACCGACCAGCCCTGCCAGACCCACGGCGGCCGACGATCCGGAGACCTGGTAGATCTGCAACGGCACGACGACCGCCGTGAGTTGGGCCCCCAGCGCGGACACGATCCCCGCCGTCCACAACCGCCGGAACCCGCCCACCCGCAGCGGCCCGGCATCCACCAACAGCCGTTTCCCTCGCACCATGGCCCGATGCTGCGGCCTCCCCTTGGGACAAGGTCAACCGACGTGGGCGAGCACCTGGCCGGCCAGTTCCCGAGGGGTGGCCCCGCCGTCGAGGAACACGGTGTCCGAGGGCAGGGTGTCGATCCGCCTCACCAGGACCTCGGGCGACCTTGAGGAAGAAGTGGTGCACGGTGATGTCCGCGGCCTTCAGGGCGCCGAAGATCTCGTCCAGGTAGCCCGGGTCGACCAGCGCCATGAGGACCAGGAGCGGGCGCCTAGGGCCACCGCGGCCGCAGTTCCTCCACGAGCGTGGTCTTCCCGCTGCCGAAGGCCCCGTTGACCCACACGATCACTGGCGTTCTCTCCTGTCGTTCGGCCGTTCTCCGAGCATGCCCACGCCCGTCGGACGCGCGGCCGCCTCACCCCCGCGGCCCCGCTGTGCTTCCCCGCACCACCAGCCGCGTCGGGACGAGGTCGGTGCCGGGGCGTCCGCCCTCGCCCGCGCGGATCTGCTGGAGCACCTTCTGGACGCAGCGGTGGCCCACCTCCGCGAAGTCCTGGTGGACGGTGGTGAGCGGCGGTACGAAGTACGCGGCGTCGGGGATGTCGTCGAAACCGACCACGCTGACGTCGTGCGGCACGGACAGCCCCCGCTCGTGGAACGCGCGCAGCAGCCCGAGCGCCATCTGGTCGTTGGCGGCGAACACGGCCGTGCAGTCCGGCGGTTCGGCGAGCGCGAGTCCGGCCGCGTAACCGGACTCGGCGGACCAGTCCCCGTACAGCGCGGGCGGCACCGGCCGCCCGGCCTCCTCGAGCACCGCACGCCACGCCTGGGCCCGCCGCTGCCCCGCGAAGGAGGCCTGCGGTCCGGTGACGTGCCACACGGTCCGGTGGCCCAGGTCGAGCAGATGCCGTACGGCCTGCCGGGCGCCGTCCGCCTGGTCGGTGTCGACCACGCTGTAGCGGTCGCCGGCGTCGGAGTCCACCACGACGACATGCACCCCGGGCGGCAGCTGCACGGTACCGGTGTCGAGGAGGTGGACCTCCATGATGACGATGACCGCGTCGACGGCCAGCTCGCCCATGCGGGTGAAGGCGCCCAGGACGTTGTCCTGCGTCGGGACGTCGATGGGGATCAGGGTGATCGCGTACCCCTCCGCCGCCGCGTGCGTGGCGATCGCCTCCACCGTGCGGCTGTTGCCCGTGGAGGAGAGGCTGAACAGGATCACGCCGATGGTGTTGAACTGGCCGTACCGCAGGGCCCGGGCGGCACTGTTGGGCCGGTAACCGAGCTCCCGCATCGCCGCCAGGACCTGCTCGCGCGTCGAACTGACCACCCCGGGGTGGCCGTTGGAGACGCGCGAGACGGTCTGCGAGGAGACGCCCGCGCGCTTGGCGACGTCCGCCATGGACACGCGCTGCTTGCGCCGGCCTCCGGGGACACCGGAACCTCCCCGCTCCACCACTGCTGCCTCCTCCGTGCGCACACGAACGTGTTGCGTGTCGCACCGGATGGTACGTGTGCGGAACCTTGACGGTCGCCGAGGCGGATGCCACGATTCCGGCGCCGCCATGTTTACGTAAACATGCTGTCGTTCCGAAAGGGTTTGGTCGATGCGCAAGACCCCCGTCAGCCCCCGTCGCGCCCCGATGCTGCGTGCCTCCCTCATCGCCGTCGCGCTCGCCGCGATCAGCGGTGCCACTCTCACCGGCAGCCCCGCCTCCGCCGCGCCGACCACCGACACGACCCAGTTCAGGGGGGTCAACTGGGCCGACCCGCGCGACAACTTCGCCGACGACGAGCTCCAGCTGTCGGGCCTGTCGACCTCCGACACCTACGCGCAGACGTACACCAAGGCGAGCCGCATCATCTCGGCGTTCCGCGCCAACCTCGGTGCCAACACGGTCCGGCTGCCGATCAACCCGTACACCGTCAACGGCTCCTACTGGAAGTCGTACCGGGGCGTCATCGACGCCGCGACCGCCCACGGATTCAAGGTCATCGTGTCCTACTGGGAGGGCACCGGCGACCGCAAGGACGGCTTCATCGACGACGAGGCCACCTACTGGCCGATGTGGAACACCGTCGTCAAGGCGTACAAGGGCAACTCGCGGGTCTACTTCGAGCCGATGAACGAGCCGCACGGCTACACCGACACCGAGTGGGCCGACATCGCCGCGAAGTGGCTGGACACCTACAGGTCGGTGCCGCGCAACCGGGTCTTCGTCAGCGGCGCCGGCTACAACGACCACGTCACCACGGTGTGCGCCGACCCGCGCCTGAAGGGCACCTACCTGTCCCTGCACCACTACGGCTTCTGGAAGTCGTACGCCACCTACGACCAGTGGGTGGCCGACCTGAAGGTCCGCATCGGCGACTGCGCGAACCGGACCGTGGCGGACGAGTTCGGCGCGCCGATGACGACCGGCCTGAACTACAACGTGAAGACCCCGGACGACAACTACGTCAACTTCATCCAGGCCGTCACCGACACCTTCCGCGAGCTGAAGATGGGCTCCGTGTACTGGCCGGGCCTGCGCACCGACGACACCTACTCGGTGCAGAAACTCGTCGGTCCCGCCGACCGCCCGTGGCTGGAGACCACCAACCAGTCCGGCGCGGACCGCCTCGCCTGGGCCTGGGGCCGCGGCCGGCCCGTCCAGGGCTGATCCCGCCCACAGCCCCGGCCGGCCGCGGTGCCCTTCGGTACCGCGGCCGGCCGGTGTCCACGGCAACCCTTCGGACATGGCCGACTCGCGCCCTACCAGCGCCTCCCTGAACTGCCCAGACTTCTGGACAGGGACACCGGGGGGAGGCCGACGTGGCCAGGCGTCGACGGGGTACGGCCGCTCGCAGGAGGCGGGCGCGGAGGATCGGGTGGGGCGCGGGAGCCGGCGCGGTGGCGCTGGTCCTCCTGGTGGCGTTCTGGACGCGTGTGTGGCCGTACCTGACGGGCTTCCTGCTGGTCGGTGCCGCGGCGACGATCGGATGGCGGCTGTGGCGCACGGACAGGCTGCTGCGCGGCCGGGACCGCCGTTGGCGCCAGCAGGACGCGGTGGCGGCGGGCAGGCGGACCCTCGCCGAGGTGGATGTCATGACGGGCACCGAGTTCGAGGAACTCGTCGCGGGACTGTGCCGGCGGGACGGGTGCACCGAGGTCCGGCGGGTGGGCGGCGCGGGCGACAACGGCGCCGACGTCCTCGGACGGCTGCCGGACGGCCGGACCATGGTCGTCCAGTGCAAGCGGTACGCGCCCAACAGGGCCGTCCCGAACCGCGAACTGCGTGATCTGCTGGGCGCCCGCGTGCACTTCCGCGCCGACGTGGCCGTGTTCGTGACGACCTCCCGCTTCACCGGCCCCTCCGAGAGGTTCGCGGTGGAGCACGGCATCCTCGCCGTGCACCGCGACCTCCTCGGCCTGTGGAACAGCGGGGCCTCCCTGCTGTCACTGGCCGGCGTCAACGGCCGCGGTCAGGGCGACGCCCGGCACCGGACCCGCTGGAAGCAGGCGTACGGCGGCTGAAGTGCGGGGAGACGCAGGTCACATCGGAACGTGTCAGAAACGGCCGTGCTGTTCGGTCATAGGTGTGTAGCCATCGACAACGGCCGAAGGAGCACACCATGGAAGCCCGACTCAACGTCTTCACCAGCCCGCTGGCCGGCAAGCTGCTGAAGCACTTCGCCGCCGCGGGCAAGGTGGTCACGGACTCGGGACTGCCGATGACGACCCAGGAACTGGTGAAGATCCGCGCCAGCCAGATCAACGGCTGCGGGTTCTGCCTCGACATGCACACCAAGGAGGCGGCCGCCGCGGGCGAGACCGCTCAGCGCCTCCACATGGTCGCCGCGTGGCGTGAGGCCAAGGTCTTCACCGAGGCCGAGCGGGCCGCGCTGGAGCTGGCGGAGCAGGGCACCCGCCTCGCCGACGGGACCGGCGTGCCGGACGAGGTCTGGGAGAACGCGGCCAAGCACTACGACGAGGAGCAGCTCCTCGCCCTGGTCTCCCTGATCGCCGTCATCAACGCCTTCAACCGGCTCAACGTCATGACCCGGCAGCCGGCCGGCGACTACGTGGTCGGCCAGTTCGGCTGAGCCTGACGGCCCGGCGGCCGGCCCGGGGGCTGCAGACCCCGGAACCGGCCCGTTCCGCGAAGAACCCGGATCACACCTCCCGGTGCTCGATCCCCAGCAGACTCGCCGCGGCCCCGAAGTCGGCGCCGTGGTGACCCACCGCCAGCGACCAGTGGTGCCCGACCCCCGTCGCGCTCCACGCGTCGACCCATTCACCGGGATCCCGGCCGAAGTCGACCCTGCTGGTGGTGTTGCCGATCTCCAGCAGCGGACCCGGCACGACGGTGCCCTGCGACGTGATGAACGACAGGCTGCCGTCGGCGTCCTGACCGAGGCCCAGCAGGGTCACGGGACCGTGCCGGACGTCGAACTCCACGCTGACGCCCCAGCCGCGCTTGCCGTGATAGACGCCGAGGCCGCGCAGCAGCGGATCGCGGGCACTCAGCGCGAGGTGGGCCGGACCGTCGTGGCCCATCTCCACCACCCCGTCCTCGAAGTTCAGCGCCTGAATCTCCGTGAAGGAGCCCCCCGCGCCGACGCTCTGCGAGGCCAACTGGGCCAGGCTGGTGCGCAGTTCGAACTCGCCGGCCGCGGGGACGCCCCGCGCGGTCAGCAGTGAGGCACCCAGGATCATGCCGGCGCCGAGCCGCTCGTGCTGCTCGCCGTCGAGCCCCCGGTGGTAGTACGCGAGGGTGTCGAGGCCGAAGTCCTCCACCAGCCGGTCGAGCGCCACCGACACCGTCGCGCCCCACGCGAAGTCCTCGTCGACCACGCTCTCGTCGACGGTGAAGATCCGCCGGGCGAGTTCCACCCGCTCCCGGGTCTCCGCCTCCGTCACCTTCTCCACCCGGTGCCGCAGATCGTCGAACTCCAGCACCTCGACGTGGGAGCCGAACGTCGCCGACAGCAGGGTGGGATCGGTCTGCACGTCCAGCATCCCGGGATACACGTGCCCCATGAGCCCGTGCCGGGCGTGCCGGAGCGCGGCCCGGACGTGCGCGGCCCGCACCCACCGCTCGATGCGCCGCCACGCCGACTCCTGCCGCAGCCACCCGGACACCGACCGGAAGGGGATCCCGGCCCGGCGGAAGACGTTGCCGACCTCCGGGACCGAGCACTGCGAGCAGTACGCCAGCCAGTCGCCGGTGTCGAAGGAGGCGTGGTCCATCCGTTCGGACGGCTGGAGGTCGACCACCAGCACGGGGGTGTTGGTGCGCTGCGCGACCGGCAGCACCATCGACGAGGTCAGATAGGTCGTCAGGAACAGCACGATCAGATCGCAGTCCGCCTGCCGCAGTCGCTCGGCGGCGGCCGCGCCCTCCTGCGCGTCGGAGACGAACCCGGCGTCCGTCACCTCCGCGTCCAACTGCCCGAGCCGGTCCGCGACATAGGCCGCCGACTCCTTCAACTGGGGCAGCAGCCCCGGGAACTGCGGCCAGTACGTGCCGAGTCCGCCGGAGACCAGCCCGATCCGCGGCCGGCGCCGGGTCACGGGCGGCAGCAACTCGGCCAGTCCGGCCTCCCGTTCACCGGCGTACGTCGTGGTGGCTTCGGTCGTCGCCATGGTCGGCGCTCCTTCGGGATTCGGTTCAGGTCTGCGCGACCTTGAGGTCCGCCGGAGCGGTGGCGGCCGGGGACGCGCGGGGGACGAGGACGCGGACGATGTACAGGCCCGCCAGCGCCGACAGCGCCATGCAGCCGGTGATCACCCAGAGCAGCAGGCTGGGGCTCCGGTCGAGCAGGGCGGGCGTGACGAACGCGACGCCCGCGAAGACCCCGCGTGAGACGGCGTAGGTGATCCCCTGCGTGGTGCCCCGGGTGTCGGCGGGCAGCGTGAGCTGCGACCACACCTTGTAGTTGGCCTCGCCCGCGAAGGGATAGGAGAGCTGGTAGAGGACGTAGAAGACGAGGAAGCCGACGATGGCGCCCAGGGTGAGCGTGCCGATCGCGAAGGCGGCGATCTGGACGACCGTGGCGACGTAGAACATCCGGTCGCGCCGTGGCCCGTCGGCGATCCGCACGAAGGCGAGCGTCAGCAGCAGGCCGATCGGCAGACAGGCCAGGTTGATGCCGGTGGCCACGCTCTGCGAGGCACCGCTGACGGTGACCAGCAGATACGTCGTGAACTGGCCCATCGTGTTGGCGCCCAGGCCCCAGGTGACGTAGAAGGCGAAGGTGGCGAGCATGGGGACCAGCGCGGCGCGGGTCCAGACGTTCTTCAGTGCCACGCCCTGCTGCTCGGCCGGCTTCTCCACCGGGACCCGGTCCTGCTCCGGGTCCGGCCCGGCGGCCAGTTCCAGCCGGGAGCGCAGATGCCAGGTGAGCAACGCGGCCACCGCCAGATGGGCGGTGATGAGACGGGCCCCGAGCATGCCGGTGTCCGACAGGGCGAAACCGGCGAAGACCACGACGATGATGCCCAGCATCCACATGACCTGCGTGAACGCGATCAGCCGTCCTCGGGCGTGGTCGGGGGCGGCGTCCGACACCACTGCCAGGGACGTCGGCAGGTCGGCGCCGGCCGCGAGACCGGCGAGCAGGACGCCCACCAGAAGGGTGATGTCGTCGGGCGCCAACGTGATGATGATCGCCCCGACGGCGTAACAGAGGATGTCGAGGTTGTAGAGACGGCGTCGGCCGAAGACGTCGGCGAGACGCCCGCCGACCAGGGAGCCGACGGCGATGCAGATGGTGACGATCGCGCTGATCGCACCGGCCATCCAGACGCCCATGTCGTAGGCGTCCCGGTAGATGGCGAGGTTGACGCCGATGCTCACGATGAGGGCGGCATCGAGGTAGGACGCCATGCCGGAGAGGGTCGCGACCTTCCACAGGCGCTTCTCGATGGGCGGTTCCGGCTGGTTCGGGGCAGGCGAGGTTCGGGCCATGATGCGGCTCCGTCTGGGGAGAGAGGGTCCGAGCGGAGGGGGACGTCGCTGTTCTCGGCCGATGTCCAGCGACTATAGGAGGGTAAAAACGTTCCAACAAGACGTCATGCGGCCATCCGTGGAAACGACCTGACGGCCCCCCAGCTCTGGTGAGGGCCGTGGGGGTGTCCTACGGTGAGGCTGACGTAAAACGTTTTTGATCCGTGAGAGTGTCCCGGCCGTAGTCGGAAGGACCCATCCGTGATCTCTCCAGCCCTGCAACGGCTCTTCGACGACCCGCCCCGGGACTTCGGCCCCACCCCGCTGTGGTGGTGGTCCGGCGCGAAGGTCACCCGTGACCGCCTGGCCTGGCAGCTCCGCCGGTTCGCGGACGGCGGCGTGCACAACCTCGTGGTGATCAACCTGGCCCCGGCCGGCCCGACCTTCGGCGCCCGGACCGACGACCCGGTGTGGTTCGGCGAGGAGTGGTGGGCCCGCTTCGAGGACGCCTGCGAGATCGCCGGGGACCTGGGCACGCGCCTGTGGTTCTACGACCAGATCGGCTTCTCCGGCGCCAACGTCCAGGGGAGCATCACCCGCCGCCGGCCCGAGGCGGCGGGCCGCGCCCTGCGCTCGCGCCGCGCGGCGGTCTCGGGCGGCACGGTCGCCCTGCACGGCGGCGAGACACTGCTGGGAGCGTACGACGGCTCGGGCGCCCGCTTGCCGGTCACCGGCCCGGCGCACGTCGACGCCCCGGACGGCACCGAGGTCCGCCTGGTCCTCGCCGTCCCCACGGCGTTCGACTACCTGAACCCCGCAGCCGTCGGACTCCTGTTCGACGCCATTCACCGCGAGTACGACCGCCGCGTACCCGAACACCTGGGCAACGTCATCGCGGGCAGCTTCCAGGACGAACTGCCCGCCACCAACTCCTGGACCGCCCGCTTCCCCGAGGAGTTCCGGACCCGGCGCGGCTACGACCTCCTCGACCACCTGCCCGCCCTCTTCACGGGGAACGACTCCGACCGGGCCCGGAAGATCCGCGCCGACTACTACGCCGTCCGCGCCGAACTCACCGAGGAGGCCCTGTTCCGCCCCCTGGCCGCCTGGCACGAGGAGCGCGGCCTGCTGCTGGGCTGCGACCAGAGCCACCCCGCCCGCTCCGGCTACCCGGCCCAGTCCACGCAGCTCTACACCGACTACTTCCGCACCCACCGCTGGTACAGCGCCGCCGGCAGCGACCACCACGGCGACGCCAAGGTGCACTCCTCCATGGCCCACCTCTACGGGCACGAGAGGGTCTGGATCGAGTCGTTCCACTCCTCCGGCTGGGGCGGCACCCTGGAGGAGACCTACGACTGGCTGCTGCCGTTCCTGCGCAGCGGCGCCAACCTCTACAACCCGCACGCCAGTTACTTCGGCACCGCGGGCGGCTGGTTCGAGTGGGCGCCGCCGTCCACCGACTGGCGCCAGCCCTACTGGCGGCAGTACCCCGCCTTCTCCCGGGCCGTCGCCCGGATCTGCTCGATCCTGTCCTGGGGCACGTACAGCGCCGACGTGGCGGTCCTGCACCCCACCGCCACCATGCAGGCGCTCCTTCCCCTGGACGCCCCCGTCCAGCACTTCGGCGACGGCCGCCTCGGCGCGGCCCACGCCGACGTCGACGAGACCCAGCGCCACTACCTGGAGCTGTGCGGCACCAACAACTGGCTTCAGCCCGCCGTCGGTTCCCTCGACCGCCACCGCGTCTCCTTCGACGTCATCGACGACGCCTCCGTCCAGGGCGCCAAGGCCGGCGACGGGGCCCTGCGCGTCAGGGACCTGGCGTACACCGCGGTCCTGCTGCCCTCCGCGAGCGTCCTGGAGCACGAGACGGCCCGCAGGCTGACGGAACTCCTCGACGCCGGAGGACGCGTCGTGGTCGTCGGCCGCCCGCCGGAACGGGCGGCCGGGCTCGCCGGTGACGACTCCGTGGTGGCGGCGCTCGCGGAGCATCCGCGCCTGGAGCGGGTGGCCGACGCCGAGGCCGGTGCGGCAGCGGTGGCCGGCGCCGCCGGATACGCGACGGGGGAGGTGCCGCTGCTGGTCCGGAGGAAGGGCGACTCCGCGGTCGCGCTGGTCACGGGGGCGTTCCCGGACGCCCGTAGGCATCCGCCGGAGGGCCGCCACGAGATCGACCCCGCGCGCTACGCCCGTACCTCCACCGTCACCGTGCGGGCCCCGGTCGCCGAGGCCGAGATCTGGAACCCGGCGACCGGCACCCGCCGCCCGGGGCGGGTCACCGTCACCGACGGCGTCTCGACCGTCGAGGTGCCCCTGGAGGGTGCCCCCGCCGTCCTCGTAGTATGGCGCGAGGGGCCGCCCGCGGCCGCCGTGCCCCCGCCGCCCACGGCGCCGACGGAGACCGTCGACCTGTCGGGTGGATGGGAGGGCCGTCTCGTTCCCACCATGGACAACACCTGGGGCGACCTGGCCCTGCCCGCCGGGGCCACCCTGGAGGAACCGCAGACCTGGACCATGCGGTGGACCGAGACCGGGGACTCCTGGGAGCCGGCCCGGGCGACCTACGGCAACCGCGTCCGCGTCCTGCCACCCGTTCCCGCCCACCAGGCGCCGCCGCCCCTGGACAGCGTCGCCGTCGCACAAGTCCTCTCGGGCGCACGAGAGTTGGCCCCCTCGGACTGGGGTGTCTCCCTCTACTCGTCCAGTCGCGGCATCCCCGACCCGGACGGTCTGCTCGGCAACAAGGGCCTGGTCCCCGAGGAGTTCGTGCGCGTCCCCGTGCCCATGTCCGGGACGGTCGCCCGGGTCAGGACCGTCGTGGAGACCGGCCACCGCGGACCCGCCGACCTGCACGTCGGCGCGGCGGCGGTCAAGCGCGTGTGGTGGAACGGCAGTCCGCTGGAGACCGGCGGCGGCTACCTGGCGTCGGCCCGGGTGCGGGTCGAACGGGCCCGCAACGTCCTGGAGTACGAGCTGTCCGACGCCCAGGACCGGCCGCAGACCATCTCGGGCGCCGCCGACACCCCGCTGGGCAGCTACTTCTGCCTGTCCCACCCGGACGGGTTCGCGCCCCGCCCGCTGTTCATGCGGCTGCCCGACGGCGTACGACCGGACGGCGGCGTGACCTACCGCGGCCGGATCGGCGTCCCCGGCGCGGGGGTGGCGGCCGTCCTCGTCGTGGGCGCGGCGGTGGGCGTGACCGTCCTGCTGGACGGAGCCGTCGTGGCCCGGCAGGAGAAGACCGAGTACTACGAGTCCGACTGGGGCGCGGTACCGATGTTCTTCCGGCATGCACTGACACTGGACGGCGGCGACCACGTCCTCGACCTGGTGGCCGACAGCACCGACGCACGGGACGGGATCTACGTCGACCTCGTGGCGGACACGACGGCCCTGGTCAGCGGCCCCGGTTGGGAGGCCCGGACGGGGGAGTGGCAGGGCGTCGCCGTCGAACACGAGGGCCGCTGGGGGGAGTTGCAGCACTGCGGCGCCGCGGTACGCCCGCATCCGCTGCCCGGGGCGGCCTGGCTGGCCGGAGACCCGGTGCTCGGCTCCGCCGTGCTGCCCCTGCGGTCCACCGACGACGTCCGGGAGGCGCGACAGCGCTTCCGGTTCACCGTGCCGGCGGGAACCGTCTCCCTCGACCTGCCCCTGGAGCTCCCGGCCCGGGTGAGTGTCGACGACGGCCCCGAACTGGAGCTGGACGGAGACGAGTTGAGGCTGGACCGGCCCCTCGGCAAGGCCGTCGAGTGCGAAGTCGTCACCGCTCCCACAGCCGTGCTGCGCGGCGGCTCCGCCTGGCGCGGACCGGTACGGGTGTGCACGGTACCGGCGCCCCTGCCGCTCGGGGAGTGGGGCGCGCTGGGGCTGGGCGGCTGGAGCGGGGGCGTGACCTACGCGCGGACGCTCACGGTGCCGGCCGGGTCCGACCCGGTGCTGGACCTGGGGCGGGTGCGCGGCAGCGTCGAGGTGCGCGTCGACGGTGCACCCGTCGGCGAGGGGTTCTGCGCGCCGTACCGCTTCGAGCTGCGCGGGAGCGCCGGGCGTACCGTCCGCCTGGAGGTGACCGTCCGCAACACCCTGGCCCCCTACCTCGCCGAGGCCACGCCGACTGCCTGGGCCTTCCCCTCCCAGCTGCCCTCCGGACTGCTGGGACCGGTGACGCTAGAACGGCGCGTCTGAGGGCGTCCGCGTGGAGTCCCGCAGGACCAGCCCCGGTGCGAACACCCGCGCCTCGTGGGTGTGTTCGGCGCGGGCCTCCACCTCGTCCAGGAGCATCTCGACGGCCGCCCGGCCGAGCTCCTCGACCGGCTGGCGGACCGTCGTGAGGGTGGTGCCGACGAAGCTCGCGATGTCCAGGTCGCCGTACCCGACCACCTGGACGTCCTCCGGGATCTTCACCCCGCGCTCGCCCAGTGCCCGGCACAGGCCCGCCGCGAGGAAGTCGTTGGTGCAGAACACGCCGTCGGGCAGCTCGTCGAGGCCGTGCGCGATTGCGCTGCCGTACGCCACCGTCATCTCCTCGGCGACGACCTGGCCGAGACGGGCCTCGCGCCGGGTGCGCACGGCCTGGCGGGCGCCCTGGTAGCGGTCGGCGCACTGGCGGATGGTGCGCTCGCCGTTCACGACGAGGATGTCCCGGGCCCCGCGGTCCATGAGGTGCTGCACGGCCATGCGGCCGCCGGCGATGTCGTCCACGGAGACCGAGCAGCCCTCCTGGGCGGGCATCGCGCGGTCCGCCAGCACCAGCGGGATGCCGCGCTCGCGCAGCCTCGACAGCCGGGTGGGGTCGGCGCTGAGCGGGACCACCACGGCGCCGACCGCCCGCTGTTCGATCAGCATGGTGAAGTAGCCCTCCTCCCGTTCCGGCGCGTCCCCGCTGTCGCACAGGACGAGGGAGTAGCCGTGCTCGTAGGCCGCGTCCGCGGCGCCGCGCGCGATGCGCGAGTAGAAGGAGTTGGCCACGTCCGGCAGCACCAGGCCGATCGACGAGGAGTGCCCGGTGCGCAGACCGGCGGCTCCCGGATGGGGGACGTAGTCGAGGGCGGCGACCGCGTCGCGGACCCGGGCCGCGGTGCGTGCGTTGACCCGCTCGGGTCGGTTCAGGACGTTCGACACCGTGGAGACCGAGACGCCGGCGGCGGCCGCGACGTCCTGGATACGGGCGGGGCGAACCGACATGACGTCCACCCCCTCGCTGTTGCGGCCGTACGACCAGGCAGGACCAGGAAGGACGCAGTCCTCGGACGCTCCTCCAGACGGGCGACGCAAGTCTACCCCGGTCGTGGATAAAACGTTTTCCGCACCGTGGTGCGGCAGAACCCCCATGCGAGGGCGCGGCCCGCGGCGGACCGAGGGCGGCCGCTACGACTCTCCTGGGACCCCGCATCGAAAATCCGGCGAACCTGCACACCGTTCACCGGCCGGCCACGCGGAAACTGAACGGTGGTCATGAATGCCTGGGCGCAGGGCTCTTTGGTGGCGGAGTGTCCGTCTTGGGCACCTCACGGAGATGAAGGCGCGGAAACCGCTCCAGCAAATCCTGTGAAGAAACAGGTGGATCGGGTGACCGTGTTGCGACGGCCGTGAAGCCGGCAGCGGCAACTTGCCGCCGGGCACACCCGGCTGACTGGCCGTGTCCATGCCCGGCGTGCTTCCATCCGGTGTCCCCCCTCCTTGAGGATTGCTCATGCGAAAGGAACCGCGCGCCATGAACGTCACCCCCCACATCGAGGCAGCCGAGCTCACCGACGCCGACCTGGACACCGTCGCCGGTGGCGTCGCCGCCGCGACCGCTGCCGGTGTCCACCTCCAGGTGGCGCACCTCGAGGTCTGCGCCGACGCCGGTGCCTTCGTCTCCGCCGAGGGTGTCGCGCTCGGTGTCAACGCCCACGTCGGCGTGAACTGACCGCACGCCTGCCACGGGCCCCGGATCACCGATCCGGGGCCCGTCGTCGTCCCGTGTCCCACCGCGCGCCACCGCGGGCTCCTTCGGGGAAGACGGTGACGCCGACGGCCCGCGCGATGCCATGCTGGCAGCCTCGGAGCGTTCCAGGAGGCCCTCATGCACGAGCAGCCGTCCCTTCTCGCCGCGCTGGTGTCCGCCCTGCGGGCCGGTTCGATCGAAGTCGTCGATCTCACCTCGCCGTTGTCGTCGTCCACGCCCGTGATCCAACTGCCGCCGGAGTTCGGCCAGACGGCGGTCTTCGAACTGGAGGAGATCAGCCGGTACGACGACCGCGGACCGGCCTGGTACTGGAACAACTTCCGCAGCGGAGAGCACACCGGCACCCACTTCGACGCCCCGAACCACTGGGTGACCGGAAAGGACCTCGCCGACGTGGCGTCCGTACCGCCGGGACGGCTGATCGCCCCCGCCGCCGTACTGGACTTCACCGAGGAGGCGGCCAAGGACCCGGACTTCCTCGTGGAGGTGGACCACGTGAAGACCTGGGAGGAGCGCAACGGGCGCCTGCCGGACGGGGGTTGGCTGCTCCTGCGCACGGGCTGGGACGCCCGCTCGCACTCCCAGGAAGCCTTCCTGAACGCCGACGAGAACGGCCCGCACACCCCCGGTCTGTCCCCGGAGTGCGCGCGCTGGGTGGCCGAGGAGTCGCCCGTGATCGGCCTCGGGGTGGAGACGGTCGGCACGGACGCCGGGCGCGGGCATTCCTTCGAGCCCGCCTTCCCCTGCCACTCCTACCTGATGGGCAGCGACAAGTACGGCCTGACCCAGCTCCGCAACCTCGACGCGCTGCCCGCCACGGGCAGTGTCGTCGTCGCGGGGCCGCTGCCCATCGTCGCGGGCTCCGGCTCCCCGGCGCGCGTGCTGGCACTGGTGGAGCGGTCATGAGGGTCGCGGAGGCCGTCGGACGGGCCCTGCACACGGCCGGCGTCGAGCAGGTCTTCGGCGTCGTCGGATCCGGGAACTTCCACCTGACCAACGCGCTCGTCGCGGCCGGCGCGCGCTTCGTCGCCGCACGCCACGAGGGCGGTGCGGCCACGATGGCCGACGCCTACGCGCGCGTGAGCGGCACGGTGGCCGCCGTCAGCGTCCACCAGGGGCCCGGGCTGACGAACGCGATGACGGGCGTCGCCGAGGCGGCCAAGAGCCGCACACCGCTCGTGGTGCTCGCGGCCGAGGTCACCCGGCCGACCTCCAACTTCCACGTCGACCAGGACGCGCTGGGCGCCGCGGTGGGCGCGGTGCCGCTGCGGATCACCTCGGCCGAGGACGCCGTGGAACAGGCGGTCGCGGCGGTGCGGCGGGCGCTGCACGAGCGGCGCACGGTGCTCCTCAACCTCCCCCTGGAGGTACAGGCGGCGGAGGTTCCCGACGGGATCCTCGCCCAGGTGGCCCCTGTGCCGCGTCGCCCCGCGGTCGCACCGGACGCCTCCGGCGCGGCGGCTCTTGCGCGGGTGTTGGAGCAGGCGCGGCGACCGGTCTTCGTGGCCGGCCGCGGTTCCCGCTCACCCGGAGCCCGGGATGCCCTGGAAGCCCTCGCCGAGCGCTGCGGCGCGCTGCTGGCCACCTCGGCCGTCGCGCGCGGCCTGTTCCACGGCAACCCCTGGTCGCTCGACGTCTCCGGGGGCTTCGCATCGCCCCTGGCGGCCGAACTCATCGGCGGCGCCGACGTGATCGTCGGCTGGGGCTGCGCACTGAACATGTGGACCATGCGGCACGGCGCCCTCATCGGAGCCGGCACGACCGTGGTCCAGGTCGACGACGACCCCGCGGCCCTCGGCGCGCACCGGGAGCTGCATCTCGGGGTCACCGGCGACGTCGAACTCACCGCGCGACACGTCCTGGCGGCCTCCGGCGACAGACGGCAGGGCCTGCGCACCCCCGACATCGCCGAGGCCGTCGCCGCACGGGTGCGCTGGCGTGACGTGCCCTACGAGGACACGGGCACCCGCGACCGGATCGATCCCCGCACCCTCAGCATCGCGCTGGACGACATCCTCCCGGCGGAGCGGGTGATCGGCGTCGACTCCGGCAACTTCATGGGCCACCCCAGCATGTTCCTGTCGGTGCCGGACCAGGACGGCTTCTGCTTCACGCAGGCCTACCAGTCGATCGGCCTCGGTCTCGCCACCGCGATCGGTGCGGCCCTGGCCCGCCCGGACCGGCTGCCGGTGGCCGCGCTCGGCGACGGGGGCGCGCTGATGGGCGCCGCCGAACTGGACACCGTACGGCGGCTCGGGCTGCCCATGGTCGTCGTCGTGTACAACGACGACGGCTACGGGGCGGAGGTGCACCACTTCGGGCCCGGCGGACACCCGCTCGACACGGTGGTGTTCCCGCCGACCGACATCGCGGCCGTGGCTCGTGGCTACGGCTTCGACGCGGTGACCGTACGCACGCGGACGGATCTGAAGCCCGTGGCGGACTGGGTCGCGGGACCGCGCTCCGCCCCGCTGCTGATCGACGCCAAGGTGGTGCGGGACCGCGGGGCGTGGTGGCTGGAGGAGGCCTTCCGGGGGCACTAGGGCGGTCACGGGAGTCCCGCACTCCGCCCGCAGGCGGGAAAAAGCAGAAGCGGGGCGCCCCTGGGGTGTGCCAGCCTGACCCGCCGGACTACCCAGGGGAGCATCGATGACCGCAGGACCTCGCCTCGCCCCACTGCTCGACCAGTTCGACTGGTCCTGCGAGCGACTGGCCGGCCGGCTCGCCGGGCCGGTCATGGACAGCGGCGACGGCTCACGGACCCCGGTCGGAGCGCTGACCGACGAGGAGTACCTCTGGGAGCCGGTGCCGAACTGCTGGTCGGTCCGGCGGCGTACGGACGGACCCGGGACGCGGGCGGCCTTCCTGACGGGGACCGGCGACTGGGGCCGGGACGCCGCACCCCACCCGCACCCGCTACCGCCGCCGTTCACGACTCTCGCGTGGCGCCTGAGCCATCTCAGCGAGATGCTCCTCCTGCGCACCGACCACACGACCGGCAGCCACACTCTCACCCGCGACGACTACCGCGTCAGCGGCACCGCCGCCGACGCGGTCGCCGCCTTCGACGCGGCCGCCGACGCCTGGCGCACGACGCTGCGCGCCACCGACGACAGCGATCTCGACACCGTGGGCCGCTGCACCTACCCGCACGGGAGCGATGCCGAGGAGCCCTTCCTGGACATCGTGTGGTGGGTCAACCAGGAAGTCCTGCACCACGGCGCCGAGATCGCCCTGCTGCGCGACCTGTACCGGGAACGCCGGCACTGACCCGCGGACGGGATCAGGCCGCGGGCGCCGGATAGGTCGGGTACTCCACCCCGGTCACGTGCTGCACGACCCGGACCACCTGGCAGGAGTAGCCGAACTCGTTGTCGTACCAGAGGTAGAGGATCGCGTTGTCCCCGTCGACCTTGGTGGCGCCGGCGTCGACGATCGAGGAGTGGCGCGAGCCGATGAAGTCGCTGGAGACCGCGTCGGGGGCCGTGGTGAAGTCGATCTGACGCTTGAGCGGGGAGGTCAGCGAGACGTCCCGCAGGTGCTCGAGGACCTCCTCGCGGGTGGTCTCACGGCCCAGGCGCAGGCTCAGGATCGCGATGGAGACGTCCGGCACCGGCACCCGGATCGAGCTGCCGGTGATCGGCGCCTTGAGCTCGGGCAGCGCCTTGGCGACGGCGGAGGCGGCACCCGTCTCCGTGATCACCATGTTGAGCGGCGCGGAACGGCCCCGGCGGTCGGCCTTGTGGTAGTTGTCCAGCAGGTTCTGGTCGTTGGTGAACGAGTGGACCGTCTCCACGTGGCCGCGCAGCACGCCGTACTCGTCGGCCATCGCCTTCAGCGGCGGCACGATCGCGTTGGTGGTGCAGGACGCGCAGGACAGGATCTGCTCGTCCGGCTTGATGGTGTCGTGGTTGACGCCGTGCACGATGTTGGGGACGTCGCCCTTGCCCGGCGCGGTCAGCACGACCTTGTCGATGCCGGGGCGCAGGTGCTGGGAGAGGCCCTCGCGGTCACGCCACTTGCCGGTGTTGTCGATGAGGATGGCGTTCTTGATGCCGTACGCCGTGTAGTCGACCTCGGAGGGGTCGTTCGCGTAGATCACCTTGATGGTGTTGCCGTTGGCGATGATCGCGCTCTCGGCCTCGTCGACGGTGATCGTGCCCTGGAACTGGCCGTGGATGGAGTCCCGGCGCAGCAGCGAGGCCCGCTTGATGATGTCCTGGTCGCCGCCGCCCCGCACGACGATCGCGCGCAGCCGCAGTCCGTTGCCGGAGCCGGCCTTCTCGATCAGCAGCCGGGCCACCAGGCGCCCGATGCGGCCGAAGCCGTAGAGGACGACGTCCCGCGGCTCACGGCGGTCGATCTTGTTGCCGCCCGTGGCGCCGGCCACGGCCTCGGCGGTGAACTCGGCCACCGACAGGCCGCGGTCGTCGGCCTGGTAGATCTCGGCCAGCCGGCCGATGTCGATCTGCGAGGGGCCGAGGTCCAGCTCGGTGAGGGCCTGGACGAAGGGCAGGGTGTCGGTGACGGAGAGCTCCTCGCCGGCGATCTGCCGGGCGAACCGATGGGTCTTGAGGATGCTGACCACCGACTTGTTCACCAGGGAACGGCTGTGCAGAAGAATCGTTACATCACGCTCCCGGTGCAGCCTCCCGATCATCGGGATCATCGATTCCGCGATCTCTTCGCGGTTCTTCCAGTCGGTGAACGAGTCGTCCTTGACAGTCACAGAATTCTCTTTCGAGCTAGGCGGCGCTCATATGCTAACCCCCTGATGTTTTGATCGATCGTCGGGGTGGCGGAGCTCACTGCCCCAGCAGCTTGGGCGGTGTGGCGTCCGGGACCGGCCGCAGCAGGGTGGGGTGCGCGTCGGCCACCCGTTCCTTCGTGAACGCGGCCACGATCCGTCGGGCCAGCAGGGGATCGGCCGGGAGCGTGTGCGCGGCGAACCAGCGGGCGGGCGCCGGGTCGGGGGAGGGCTCGACGAACTCCGCGCCCGCGTAGTCGTCCAGCGGCGGGTCGTAGACGTATCCGCAGACCAGGTCGTGCCGCACCAGCCGCCGCACCAGGGCGTCGCGGTCGTGGACCAGGAGCGGGACCCGGAACAGGGGGAGGGCGCCGTCGTGCGCCGTCCGGTCGCGCAGTGCCGGCGAAGCCCACTGCGTGCCCGCCAGCAGCGCGACGCCGGCCCTGCGCCGGGCCAGGTCCTCGTCGAGCCGGGCCATCCGCAGGCCCAACTGGCCGCGGACCAGCGCCCCGTGCCGGGAACGGTAGCCGTGCAGGTCGACGCGGACCCAGCGCTCGTAGGCGGGCAGGCTCGGGGCCTCCCGGGCGGAGGCGGCGAGCCGGGGCGCGTGCAGGGCCATCCGGAACGTGTCCCGCTCCATGAGCCCGAGGCGCTCCATGGTGCGCCACACCGGGCGCACCAGGTGCAGCGACCGGACGGCGGACCGGGCCAGCGGACGCAGGGTCGTGGCGAGGTCCTCGCGCAGCCTGCCGGGGGTCAGGAGATCGTCCCGCAGCAGCTCCAGCTCCCGGCGCGTGCGCGCGTCCTCGACCGCGAGGAAGCCGCCCGCCATCCCCGCCACGTGCTTGGACAGGCTGAACGCCGCCGCCCTGCCGAAGGTGCCGACCGGCTGCCCGTCCACATGGCTGCCGATCGCGTGCGCCGCGTCCTCGAACAACGGGATCCCCAACTGGGCGCAGCGGCGCCGCAGTTCGAGGACCCGGTCGGGCACGCCGTACAGATTGGTGGTCAGGACCGCGTCCACCTCGCGCCAGGTCGACTCGGGCACGGCGGCCGGGTCGATGTTGCCGTCCCACACGGACACCGGCGCCTGCACGGGGCGCAGCCCGGCCGCGAGGACCACGAAGAGGATCACGTCGTCGTTCACCGGAGACATCAGCACCCGCGCGCCCGGCCGGCACCAGCGCCGCAGCGCCAGGTACAGGGCCAGCCGGGCGGAGGGCGTGTAGACGCACTCGCGTCCCAGTCGGCGGGTCATCGTCGCGGCCAGCCGCGAGCCGTACGGCATCGGCACCCCTTGTGTCGACGGGCCAGAAAAGGACCAGGGAGAGACCAGAGACGGGCCGGGAAGGGCCGGGAAGGGCCGGGGCAGGGCCGTGGGAGAGGACACGCGCGCGTGTGCCCGTTGCGAACCGGGTGCGCGGGCTCGCGTCAGCTCGCCAGCGGTCCCGCGCTCCCGGAGTCCGAGCGGTGCCCGGACGTGCGCAGGGTGCCGACGGTCTTCAGGAGGCGGTCGGCGGGCTCGCGCAGGGCCGGGTGGGCGTTGACCGTGTTGCGCAGGCCGCGCACCGGCCGGCGCCACAGGCGGTGTGCGGTCGCCACCGGGTGCGGACGGGTGGCGAATCCTTCCGCCACGCGCAGCTCACGGGTCTTGAGCCAGTCCTTCCACTCCTTGTCGCCGCGCCCCATGTCCATCAGCCGCATCCCGCGCCGACCCGCGGCCTCGGCCATCCGCAGGTGCATGATCAGGCCGGGGGAGTAGTAGCGCAGTTCCGGGTCGTACGCGGTGAACCAGGGAGCGAACACCGTGCGCGAGGTCGGTCCGAAGTGGGCGGCCACCGGCCGGTCGCCGGCGTACACCACGGAGAGGACCCCGGTGAAGTGCTCCTCGCGGACCTGGAAGAGGTCCTCGACGAGGCGCACGATCCACGGTCGCGCGAACCGGTCCATGCGGCCCGTCCTGCGGTACTGGGCCGACTTCCACCGCATCAGCGTGCGCAGGGCGCGCGGATCGCGCTCGTCGAACACGAACCGCATCTCGCCGAGGTCGCGGGTGAGCCGGCGTTCCTTCTTGAGGGTCGTCTTCGCCAGCCCCGGGTACGCGCCGCGCAGCCACTCCGGGTAACTGTCGCTGCCGACCTTCAGATCGATCACCGGGGAGGCGAAGGTCCCCGTGACATAGGGGGCGAAGGGCTTCTGCTCCTCGACGAGATGGTCGAACTCGAACACCGAGAGCCGGCACGCCTTCAGCAGCGCCCGGGTGTCCCAGGTGACCCCGGGGCGGTGCACGAGGCCCTGGCAGTCGGACAGTCCGAGGCCGATGGCCCGGCCGACGCCGAAGGAGCCGCGTTCGTACGGGAGGAAGCCCACCGCCTCGCCGCGCTGGTGCAGAACCGCCACCCGGGCCCCACCGCGGTGCCGGTCGATCCCGGCCGCGAACTCCGGTGCCAGGAACGGGTTGGCGTAGTCGGGCGACTCGTCCATCGCCCGGTGCCAGGCCGTGCGGAGCGCGGTGCCGAGTTCTCCGGGTCTGTGGATCGTTATGTCCGTGTCACTGCTCATGGACCGCATGGGCGATCGTTCCCCCCAATTCCCCCCACGACGCGGCGTCCGCGTCCCGCCGGTCGAAGTGCCGGCAAGGATCAAACGTCGCCAAACAGTACGCATGCTGTCAAGGGTGCCTGCCGTAACGGAAGAGTGCGGATCGGACGCCGCCGGTTCCCGCCTCCGGTCACGGCGGGAGTCGCAGTTCGGGGTTCTGACGGTCTGCTCGGTGTGGACCGGCCCGAGCCGCCATTTCCCGCCCCCGGTCATGGCGAGAGTCGTCGCTCCTTGCCACGGCGGCGACCATGACTGCCCCCTCTTGACGCTGCACTTGCCGGAGATCTCTCTCCCCCCCCCGAGCCGCCGGTGCCCGCCTCCGGTCACGGCAGCAGTCGTCGTTCCTTCGCCACGGCCACCGCGCCCGCCCGGGTCTCGACGCCCAACTTGCCGTAGATCCGCCCCAGATGGGTCTTGACCGTGGCCTCGCTGATGAACAGGGCGCGGGCGATCTCCCGGTTGCCGAGGCCGAGGGCGAGCTGCCCGAGGATCTCGTGCTCGCGGGCGGACAGGGCGGGGCGCGGGCTGCGCAGCCGGGTCAGCAGCCGGTCGGCCACCGGGGCGGACAGCGCGCTGCGGCCCGACGCCGCGTCCCGGATGGCCGAGAACAGCTCCTCGGGCTGTTCCGCCTTGAGGAGATAGCCGGTGGCGCCCGCCTCGATGGCGCGGGTGACGTCGGCGTCGGTGTCGAACATCGTGAGCACCAGCACCCGAGGGCCCCGCTCGCCCTGGGCGGTGAGCCGCCGGGTGGCGGTCACCCCGTCCATTCCGCCGTCGAGCTGAAGATCCATCAGTACGACGTCGGGGCGCAGGTGGGTCGCCATGGCGAGCGCCTCCTCGCCGGTCGCGGCCTCCCCGACCACGTCGATGCCGTCCGCACTGGAGAGCAGGGCCCGCAGCCCGGCGCGCACCACGGCATGGTCGTCGCAGAGCAGCAGCCGGACGGGGGAGGAGGGTGGCGGCGTACTCACAGGGCGCGGCGGCGTACTCACAGGGCGGCCTCCTCGACGACGAGCGGGACGGCGGCCGACACCACGGTGCCTTCCCCCGGCGTGGACTCCACGGTGAGGGTGCCGCCGGCCTGGCGGGCCCGGATCCGCATCGCGGGAAGCCCGTGCCCGCGCGTCGCCGACCGCAAGGCACTGTGCTCGGTCCGCTCGGTCTGCTCGAACCCGCGCCCGTTGTCTGCCACGTCCAGCGACACCTGGTCGTCCAGCCATGTCAGCGTGAGCGCGGCCCGGGTCGCCGCCGCGTGCTCCCGCACGTTGGCCAGCGCGCCCTGGGCGATCCGCAGCAGCGCCGCGGCCACCCGCTCCGGCAGCGGCCCCTGTTCCCCGTCGAGCCGGAACTCCACGGTCAGCCCCCGACCGCTCTCGCGCCGGGCGAGTTCGTCGAGGGCCTGTGCGAGGGAGCGCTCGGCGAGGTCGGCCGGGGCCAGGTCGTGCACGAAGCGGCGGGCCTCGGCAAGGCTGCGCGAGGTGATCCCGGCCGCCGCCCGCACGTGTTCCCGGGCCGCGCCCCGATCGGCCTCCCACACCCGCTCGGCGGCCTGGAGCAGCATCCGCTGACTGGACAGCTCCTGCGCGAGGGTGTCGTGGATCTCCGCGGACAGCCGCTGCCGTTCCGCCAGGATCCCGGCCCGCCGCTCGGTGGCGGCGAGTTCGTGCCGGGTGCGCACCAGGTCCCCGATCAGCACACGCTGCCGGGCGCCCTGCCGTTGCAGATGCACGAGTACGGCGGTGGCGACCGCGGCGACGGCCGGCGGGGCCACGACCATGTTGGGGTTGAGCGGCCCGTCGGCCACCCGTATCTCCGAGAGCACGACCAGCGCGGTGAGGACGGCCGCCACGGGCACCGCGATCCTCGGCGGCAGCGCGTGCAGTCCGGCGAACAGCAGGGGCATCACGCACCAGGTGGCGCTCGGCGCGAGCGCGAGCAGCACGACCCACACGGCGGTGACCGAACCGAGCCACACCAGGTGGCGGCCTGTCGGCGGCAGACCCGGGCGGGGCGGCGGGGCCAACAGGTGGCCGAGAACGTACAGCAGACAGAAAATGGCGAACAGTGCCACCACCCAGCCGGTGCGCGCCCCGCCCTGGTCGCGGCTCAGGAAGCGGGCGAACGACGAGCCCAGCAGCACGAAGAACGCGCCGTGCACGATCGCGCCCAGCCAGCGCGCGTCCGGATCGGTGTGGTCCATGCTCCGTGTCTAACGTGCCGGACGCGGGACCGCATCAACCGATCGGCTGACACGGCCGTCGCCCGGACCTCCCCGCGGCACGAGCCTGTCGGCCGAGCCGGACCCCCGGCCGCCGCACCGAGGCTTGGGGCAGAGCGAACCCCTCCGAAAGGCCTCCCGATGCCCGCCAGGAACCTCACCGCGAACCGCGCCGCCCTCGGCCACCGTGTCGGCTACGCCCTGCGCCACCCCGACCGCGTGCCCCGCCACGTGGCCCGCGCCGCCCGCGACCTGTGGCTGCGCCGCCGGCACCCGGACCACATCTCCTACTACCGGGCCGTGATGCGCTCGGACACCCGCGCCGACCCGGACGCGGCCGTCGGCAGCCGCAACCGGGAGCGCTGGCTGGCGCTCGGCGCGATGCAGTTCGACTACCTGGTCGGCCACGGTCTGCGTCCCGGGCACCGCATGCTGGAGATCGGCTGCGGCAACCTGCGCGGCGGCTGGCGCTTCATCCGCCATCTGGAGCCCGGCCACTACCACGGGATCGACATCTCGCCGGACATCCTCTTCGCCGCGCAGGACACGATCGTCGAGATGTCCCTCCAGAAGCGGCTGCCGAACCTGACGCCGGTGCGCGACCTGACCCTGCACTTCCTGCCGGACGCCCACTTCGACGTCGTGCACGCGCACAGCGTCTTCTCGCACTCGCCGCTGCCCGTCATCGAGGAGTGCCTGGCGCACGTCGGCCGGGTCCTCGCCCCGGGCGGCTGGTTCGACTTCACCTTCGACCGCACGGAGGGCGAGGAGCACCATGTGCTCCGGGAGGACTTCTACTACCGCGTCGAGACGCTGGTGGCCCTGGCGGAGAAGCACGGTCTGTGCGCCCGCTTCATGGAGGACTGGGAGGAGCTGCCGCACGGCCAGTCCAAGATCCGTGTGACGCACGGGGCGGCTTGAGGCCCAGGGCCCCTGCAATCGCCTGTCGCCGTGGCCGGTCAGCGCACAGAGGGGCCGGCGAATGCCGTCACCGGGTGGCCGGGTGGCCGGGAAGCGCGGGCTGGGGGCCCGTTCCGGTCCGGACGCTGGCCGGGGCAGCGGGCCGGTGAGGTGGCGGCGGTGAAAATTGCCTGTCGCCGGGGCCGGTGAGGGCACAGACTCGTCCCATGGCTGACATGGGGGAGTTCCGGGACGCGGTCACGGCATGGGCGGCGGGTGGCCCCGGCGAGCCGGCACGCGAACTGGCCGCACGACTGTCCGTCCGGACCGTCGTCCTGCTCGAAGGACCGAGCGACGTGGCGGCGGTCGAGGCCCTGGCCGCGAGCCGGGGCCGGGACCTGGCCGCCGAGGGGCTCTGCGTCCTGGCGATGGGCGGGGCGATGAGCGTCGGCCGTTTCGCCGGACTGCTGGGCCCGTCGGGCCTGGGCCTGCGCCTGACGGGACTGTGCGACGAGCGGGAACGGCCCTTCTACGCCCGGGGCTGGGAACGGGCCGGTGCGGGGCAGGACGGGTACTTCGTCTGCGCGGCGGACCTGGAGGACGAGCTCATCCGCGCGCTGGGTGTGCCACGGGTGCGCGAACTCGTGCGCGAGGAGGGCGAGCTGCGGCAACTCCAGACGTTCCTGTCCCAGCCCGCCCAGCGGGACCGCACGGCCCAGCAGCAGTTGCGGCGCTTCATCGGCACGAAGTCGGGCCGCAAGATCCACTACGGCCGCGTCCTCGTGGAGGCCCTCGACCCGGACCGCGTACCGGCCCCGCTGGACGACCTCTTCGCCGCCCTCTGAGAGGGCATCTCCCGCCCGGGAGCACCGGAGGCACTGGCCTCGAAGAGCGCCGGGAGCAGCGGAAGCACCGGCCTCGAAGAGCACCGAGAACACCCCGAGCACCCCGAGCACCGCGAGCACCGGCAGGCGTGCGCGGGGACGTGGGCGCCCCGGATCACCCGAGTCGGGCGGGGGAGGAACGGTGTGCGTGGCGTGTTCACCGATATCACCGCCGGGGGTCTTGTTAGGACAATCGCCGGGATCTAGGGTCGACCCGGGGAGCAAGCGCTTTCCCCGCATGCCAGCGTCCCCTCGCCGGACGTCCCAGGAGGACCGTATGCCCCGTCCAGCCCGCCGCCGCGCAGCCGTGGTCGGCACCGGCGCCATCGTCAGCGGCAGCCACCTGTCCGCGCTCAGGGCCCACGCCGAGCGCACGGAACTGGTCGCCACCGTCGACGTGGACCAGGGCAGACTCGACGCCTTCCGCGAACTCGCGGGCGGCCAGGTCGCCGGGTACACCTCGGTCGACGAGATGCTGGACGCCGTACGCCCCGACCTGGTCCTGATCGGCACCCCGCCGTCGCTGCACCGGGAGCAGACGGTGGCCGCCCTCAAGGCAGGCGCCTGGGTGCTGTGCGAGAAGCCGCTGACACTGTCGCTCGCCGAGTACGACGAGATCGCCGCCGCCGAGGAGGCGTCCGGCGCCTACGCCTCCGTGGTCTTCCAGCACCGCTACGGCTCCGGCGCCGTCCACGCCCGCGAGCTGATCACGAGCGGCGAGCTGGGCGCCCCCAGGGTCGCGCACTGCCAGACCACCTGGCACCGGGACGCCGCCTACTACGCCGTACCGTGGCGCGGCACCTGGGCGAGCGAGGGCGGCGGCCCGACCATGGGCCACGGCATCCACCAGTACGACCTCCTCCTGCATCTGCTCGGCCCCTGGGCGGAGATCCGCGCCATGGCCGCCCGGCTGGTCCACGACACCGAGAGCGAGGACGTCTCCACCGCCCTCGTCCGCTTCGAGAACGGCGCCCTCGCCACCGTCGTCAACAGCGTGCTGTCGCCCGACGAGGTGAGCCGCATCCGCATCGACTGCGCCGACGCCACCGTCGAACTCACCCATCTGTACGGACACCGCAACGAGGACTGGACCTACACGCCCGCCCCCCACGTGGCCGCCGACCGCGTCGACGCCTGGCGTACGCCGACCGCCGACGTGCCCAGTTCCCACACGGCCCAGCTGGGCGCGCTCCTCGACGCGTACGACAACGGTGTCAGGCCCCCCGGCAGCGGCGCCGACGCACGTGCCACGCTCGAGTTCGCCGCCGCGCTCTACAAGTCCGCGTTCACGGGGAAGCCCGTCCACGCGGGCGAGATCGCGCCGGGCGACCCTTTCTACCCGGCCATGCACGGCGACCACCCCCATTGGGCCCCCAAGGAGCGCGCATGAGCATCCGCGTCAGCCACGTCCACGGCGAGCACATCGCCGTCGAGGCGGCGAACGGCACGGAGATCCTCCGCTACGTCTACCGCCCCGACCCCGACGCCTTCGAGGCCCAAAAGCCGTACGCCCACCCGGTGCGCACCCTCGGAGGCCGCACGGTGACCGGCTACCGGCCCAACGACCACCGCTGGCACAAGGGCCTCCAGATGACGGCGAGCCATCTGTCCGGGCAGAACTTCTGGGGCGGCAACTGCTATGTCCACGGCCAGGGTTACCTCCCCCTGCCGGAGCGCGTCGGCTCGATGCGGCACGACGGCTTCACCGCGTTCCAGGCCGGCGAGGCCCGGCTGGACGTGACCGAGGCGCTGACCTGGGTGGAGAACGGCGGCGAGGAGTGGGCCCGGGAGGAGCGCGGACTCGCCGTCCACTCGGTCGACGAGGAGGCCGGCTCCTGGGTGCTCGACTGGTCGATCCGGCTCACCAACCTGCGGGCCGAGCCGCTCGCCTTCGGTTCCCCCACCACCGCGGGCCGGGACATGGCCGGGTACACGGGGCTCCAGTGGCGCGGCCCCCGCGACTTCACCGGTGGCGCGGTCTTCGGCCCGGACACCGACGCGGACGCGGACAAGCTGATGGGCAGCCAGAGCCCCTGGCTCGCCTTCAGCGCCGAGCACGACGACGTGGACGCCCATTCCACGCTCGTCTTCGCGCACGCCCCGGAGAACCTCGATCCGGGGTCCGCGATCCACGAGTCGCACTGGTTCGTGCGCTCCGAGCCCTTCCCGACGGTCGCGTTCTCGTGGGCGTTCTTCGAGGAGTTCGAGCTGCCGCCGGGGGAGTCCTTCGCGTACCGCTACCGGCTGGTCGTGGCCGACGGCGCCTGGGACGAGGACCGCGTCTCCGCGCGCCTGGAAGGCCTGCCCTGGTGAAGCCGGGCCTTCCCCACCCGCTGCCGGGTGCCGTGGGTCTGTCCCACCTGAGCGCCTACGACTGGGAGGCCGCCGACGGCGTCTGCGGCGGCAGCCCGCACCTGCACCTGGTGTGCACCGAGGCGTACGTCGTCACCGGCGGCCGGGGCGCAGTGCAGACGCTGAGCCCGGACGGCTACCGCGAGATCTTCCTGGAGCCCGGCTCGATCGCCTGGTTCACCCCGGGGACCGTGCACCGCATGGTCCAGGGCGGTGATCTGCGCATCACCGTGCTGATGCAGAACAGCGGCCTGCCCGAGGCCGGGGACGCCGTCTTCACCTTCCCGCCGGAGGTCCTCGCCGACCCGGCGCGGTACGCCGCCGCGGCCCTGCTCCCGCCGGGCACCGGACCGGAGACGGCCGCCGCCGCCCGACGCCGCAGGGACCTCGCCGTCGAGGGCTACCTCGTGCTGCGCGAGGCCCTGGCCGGCGGCGACAACGGCCCCTTCCTGGAGTTCCAGCGGACCGCCGCCCGACTGGTGCGGGACAAGGTGCCCCACTGGCGCGAGCTGTGGCGGGCCGGCGCCCTGGCCACCGCCGAGCGCACCGGCGCCCAGCTCGACGCGCTCGCGTCCGGCGAACCGGCGTACCTGGGCGAGGCCACCGCCCACGAGGCCGCGCCGACCCGGCTCGGCGGCTTCGGGATGTGCGGCAGACGCGACGAGTACAACCTGCCGGGGACGACAGTGCCGTACGGCGGCCTGTGACACCCCTGCACGCGGGGGGGGGAGTTGCAAGGGGGCGTGGACGGTCCACGGGTGCTGCGCAGGTCGGGAGAGTCCGACTCGCCGCCGCGCGTGTCGGCGCTGACGGCCGTCCAGTCCGGCTCACCCTCAATCCCCGGAGTTCAGCGGGCATTTGAGCGCACGGAGTGTAGGCGACATCCGCGAAGCCCATCATCTTGACATGGACCTGCGGCCCGACGGGCGGGCCGCGGTCTCATGGAGGTGTGGAATGCACCGCAGACTCGCCACCGCACTGAGCGCCTCGACGCTGGCCCTCGTCACCGTCGTCGCCACCGCAGCCACCGCCGACGCCGCCCCCGCCGACAAGTCCCAGGTCCTCGCTAGCTGGACGCAGACCAGCGCCTCCAGTTACACCACGTGGGCCGCCGCCCGCGCCGACCGGGCCCCCTGGAGCGCCTACGCCTTCGACTGGTCGACCGACTACTGCTCCTCCTCGCCGGACAACCCCTTCGGCTTCCCCTTCTCGATGTCCTGCGCCCGCCACGACTTCGGCTACCGCAACTACAAGGCCGCGGGCGCCTTCAGCGCCAACAAGTCCCGCCTCGACAGCGCCTTCTACGAGGACCTCAAGCGGGTCTGCGCCAAGTACGGCGGCGGGACGAAGTCCGCGTGCGACAGCACCGCCTGGACCTACTACCAGGCGGTGAAGGCGTTCGGCTGACGAGATGAGCGCGGGCAGGGGATGAGCTCCCCTGCCCGCCAGGTCAGTGGGCCGCCCTGAACGACCGCAGCCGCAGCGAGTTGCCGACCACGAACACCGACGAGAACGCCATCGCCGCCCCCGCGAGCATCGGGTTGAGCAGTCCGGCCGCCGCCAGCGGCAGCGCGGCCACGTTGTACGCGAACGCCCAGAACAGGTTGGACCGGATCGTGCCCAGGGTCCGGCGGGCGAGGCGGATCGCGTCCGCCGCGGCCCGCAGGTCGCCCCGGACGAGGGTCAGGTCACCGGCCTCGATCGCGGCGTCCGTGCCGGTGCCCATGGCCAGTCCCAGGTCGGCCCGGGCCAGCGCCGCCGCGTCGTTGACGCCGTCACCGACCATCGCGACCGAACGGCCCTCGGCCTGAAGGCGCTTGACGACGTCGACCTTGTCCTGCGGCAGGACCTCGGCGATCACGTGCTCGGCGGCGATGCCGACCTCCCGGGCGACGGACTCGGCCACGGCCCGGTTGTCACCGGTCAGCAGGATCGGCGTGAGCCCGAGACCCCGCAGCCGGGTGACGGCCTCGCGGCTGGTGTCCTTGACCGCGTCGGCGACCTCGAGCACGGCCCGTGCCTCCCCGTCCCAGGCGACCGTGATGACCGTACGGCCGGACGACTCCGCGGCGGCCCTCCTGAGCCGCAGCTCCTCCGGCAGCTCGATCGCCCAGTCCGCGAGCAGCCGCTCGCGTCCGACGAGGACGGCGCGCCTGTCGACGATGCCCTGTACGCCGAGCCCCGGGACGTTCGCGAAGTCCTCCGGCGCGGGCAGGGAACCCAGCTTCTCCAGCGCCGCGTCGGCGACCGCGCGGGCCACCGGATGCTCGGAGGCATGCTCCAGGGCGCCCGCCAGCCGCAGGACGTCGGCCTCGTCGGTGCCGGGGACGGTGTGCACGGCCAGCAGGGTCATACGGCCGGTGGTGACGGTGCCGGTCTTGTCCAGGACGACGGTGTCGACCCGGCGAGTGGACTCCAGGACCTCAGGGCCCTTGATCAGGATGCCGAGTTGAGCTCCGCGCCCGGTGCCGACCAGCAGCGCGGTGGGCGTGGCGAGACCCAGGGCGCACGGGCACGCGATGATCAGTACGGCGACGGCGGCGGTGAACGCGGCGGCCGTACCGGCGCCGTTGCCGAGCCAGAAGCCCAAGGTGCCGAGCGCGAGCGCGATCACCACCGGCACGAACACCCCGGAGATCCGGTCCGCGAGCCGCTGCGCGGCCGCCTTGCCGTTCTGGGCGTCCTCGACCAGCTTGGCCATCCTGGCGAGTTGGGTGTCCGCGCCGACCCGGGTCGCCTCGACGACGAGCCGTCCGCCCGCGTTGAGGGTGGCGCCGGTGACGGAGTCTCCGGGGGTGACCTCCACCGGTACCGACTCGCCGGTGAGCATCGAGGCGTCCACGGCGGAGGAGCCCTCGACGACGGTCCCGTCGGTGGCGATCTTCTCGCCGGGACGGACGAGGAAGCGGTCGCCCACCTTCAACTCGCCGACAGGCACGGTCTCTTCGTGACCGCCCGCGTGCAGCACGGTCACGTTCTTCGCGCCGAGCTCCAGCAGCGCCTTCAGGGCCGCGCCCGCCTTGCGCTTGGAGCGGGCCTCGAAGTACCGGCCGGCCAGGATGAACGCCGTGACCCCGGCCGCGGCCTCCAGGTACAGGTTGCCGGTGCCGTCACCGCGGGCGATCGTCAGCTCGAAGGGGTGCTTCATGCCCGGTGTGCCCGCGGTCCCGAGGAACAGCGCCCACAGCGACCAGCCGAAGGCGGCCGTCGTACCGACCGAGATCAGCGTGTCCATGGTCGCCGCGCCATGCCGGGCGTTGGTGAACGCCGCCTTGTGGAAGGGCCACCCGGCGTACGTCACCACGGGCGCCGCCAGCGTCAGCGACAGCCACTGCCAGTACTCGAACTGGAGCGCCGGGACCATCGCCATCGCGACGACGGGCACCGCCAGCACCACGGCGGTCACCAACCGCTCGCGCAGGGACCGCAGTTCGTCGGGCTCGTCCGCGTCGGGGGCGGCCGGCTCGGGTGGCGCCGGTTCCTGGGCGGTGTACCCCGTCTTCTCGACCGTGGCTATCAGATCCTGGACCGAGACGTCCGCGGTGTGGGTGACCCGGGCCTTCTCGGTGGCGTAGTTGACGGTGGCGGTGACCCCGTCCATCCGGTTGAGCTTCTTCTCGATGCGCGCCGCACACGAGGCGCAGGTCATGCCGCCGATGGCGAGCTCGGTCTCGGCCGCTGCGGTGGTGGTCATCGGGCTGCTCCTCGTGGATACGGGGCGGGGGTATGCTGTGACGCGTCTCCTGTATACCCCGGGTAGGTATCCAGAGCAAGCGATCGAGCGGCTTGACTTGATACCCCCCAGGGGTATGGTGAAGTGCAGAGGGAACCCTGTCGAGCCGGAGGAGCCGGTCATGCACGCTGGACTGAAGATCACCGCGTTCGCCGCCGCGCTGGCAGCGACGTTCGGCACCGCCTACGGCGTGGGCCAGGGCATGGACCCTGTCGTCGACGACGAGCCGCCCGCCCGCCACGACACGCACGCGAGCGGCGCGGACACCGCACAGTCACCGCCGGCCGCACGGGGGTCGGGACACGCGGGGCACTCCGGGCAGGAATCGGCCCCGGCCGGTGGACTCCAGATCTCCGAGGGCGGCTACACGCTCGATCTGCGAACCCCCCGCCTCCAGGCCGGACGCACCGCCGACCTCCGTTTCACCGTCCGGGGCGACGACGGCCGCCCGGTCACTGCCTTCCGCCGGGAGCACGACAAGGAACTCCACCTGATCGTCGCCTCACGCGACCTGAACACCTACCGTCATCTGCACCCCACGCGGGCCGCCGACGGAACCTGGAGCATCCCCGTCTCCCTGCCCCGGGCGGGCGGTTACCGGGTCTTCGCCGACTTCACCCCCGACAAGAAGGGCGCCGAGAACCTCACCCTCGGCGCGGACCTGGCCGTGTCCGGCAGCTACGCGCCGCGGGAGCTGCCGGCGCCGAACACCACCGCCACCACTGACGGCTACCAGGTGAAGCTCGGCGGAGCGCTGCGCCCCGGCGCCGCCCGCGAACTGAAGCTGACGGTCTCCCGGGAGGGCCGGCCGGTCACCGACCTCCAGCCCTACCTCGGCGCCTACGGCCACCTGGTCGCCCTGCGCTCCGGCGACCTCGCCTACCTCCACGTCCACCCGAACGGCGAGCCGGGCACCACCCCCGCCGGGCCGGACATCTCCTTCACGGCGACAGCGCCCAGCAGCGGCAGCTACCGGCTCTTCCTCGACTTCAAGCACGAGGGCAAGGTGCACACCGCCGCGTTCACCGTCAGGGCGGGAGAAGCGGTCGCCGCCCCCGCCCAGGAGGCCCCCCACGACTCCTCCGCCGACCACGGCCACTGACGGTCAGCCGATGCGGGCTCCCGTGCCGGCGACCCGCACGCGGGGGTCGCCGGGGCGCAGGGGCATGGTGGGTTCGCGGGGACGGTCCGGTGAACACGGTGTCCTACGGGCCAGCCGAGGTGCGGGGTGTACGGGTCGTACATGGGCGCCGCACCCGCGGACTGGCCCCACGACTCCTCCGCCGACCACGGCCACTGACCGTCAGCCGATGCGGGCTCCCGTGCCGGCGACCCGCACCCTGGGGTCGCCGGGGCGCAGGGTCACCGTGAGTTCGCCCGGGCGGCCCAGGTCCTCGCCCTGGTGGAGGGTGAGGACCGCGTCCTCGGGGACCAGGCCGAGGTCACGCGCGTATGCGCCGAACGCCGCGGCCGCGGCACCGGTCGCCGGGTCCTCGACGACACCGCCGACCGGGAACGGGTCACGGACGTGGAAGACGGTGGCCGACTCCCGCCACACCAACTGGACCGTGGTCAGGTCCAACCGGTGCATCAGGGCTTCGAGCCGGGCGAAGTCGTACGCCAGCTCCGCGAGACGCGCGCGGGTCGCCGCCGCCAGGACGAGGTGGCGGGCACCGGCGAACGCGACCCGGGGCGGGAACGCCGGGTCGAGATCGCCGGCCGGCCAGTCGAGCGCAGCCAGCGCCTCCGCGAGGTCCGCGTCGGAGACCTCGTCGACGTGTGGCTCCACGCTGGTGAGCGTGGCCCGCAAGGTCCCGTCCTCCTCCGCCACCGACACCGGCACGGTCCCGGCAGGGGTGGCGAACACCAGCTCTCCCGGGCCGATCCGCTCGGCCAGCGCGAGGGCGGTCGCGACGGTGGCGTGCCCGCAGAACGGCACCTCGGCCTTGGGGCTGAAGTAGCGGATACGGAACGTCCGCCCCTCCGGTCCCTCCAGCCCCTCGGGCGGGGCGGTGAGGAACGCGGACTCCGAGTACCCGAGCTCGGCGGCGACGGCCAGCATGTCGCCGTCGGACAGCGCGGTGGCGTCCAGCACGACGCCGGCGGGGTTGCCGCCCTCGGGGCTGCTGGAGAAGGCGGTGTAGCGCAGGACCTCGGGCCGGGGCGCGTTCGTCGTCATGCTGACGGCAACGTGGGACCAGGTGGCGGCTATTCCGGGTGCTCAGCCGAGGGCCCGGTCCAGGTTGAACGCCGCGCTGATCAGGGCGAGGTGGGTGAACGCCTGCGGGAAGTTGCCCTGCTGCTCGCCGGTGTTGCTGATCTCCTCGGCGTACAGACCCAGATGGTTGGCGTAGGTGAGCATCTTCTCGAAGGCCAGGCGTGCCTCGTCGATCCGGCCGGCGTGCACCATGGCCTCGACGTACCAGAACGAGCAGATCGAGAAGGTGCCCTCGTCGCCGCGCAGCCCGTCGGGGCTCGCCATCGGGTCGTAGCGGTAGACGAGGGAGTCCGACACCAGCTCCTCGGTCAGCGCGTCCAGCGTGGACAGCCACTTCGGGTCGGTCGGCGCGATGAACTTGGTCAGCGGCATCATCAGCACGGCGGCGTCGAGCACATCGCCGTCCTCGTGCTGGACGAAGGCCTGCCGCGCCTCCGACCAGCCGCGGTCCATGATCCGCCGGTAGATCGTGTCCCGGCACTCCCGCCACCGGTTCAGGTCGGCGGGCAGACCGCGCCGGTTGGCCATGCGGATCGCCCGCTCGATCGCCACCCAGCACATCAGGCGTGAGTACAGGAAGTTCTTGCGGCCGCCGCGGGTCTCCCAGATCCCCTCGTCGGGCTGGTCCCAGTGCTCGCACACCCACTCCACCAGCGTGCACACGTCGTCCCACTGGCCGCTGGAGATCGGCTTGGCCCACTTGTCGTAGAGGTAGATCGAGTCGATCAGCGCGCCGTAGATGTCGAGCTGGAGCTGGTCGGCGGCCGCGTTGCCGACCCGGACCGGCGCCGAGCCCCGATGCCCCTCCAGATGGGTCAGTTCACGCTCCGCCAGATCGGTGCGGCCGTCGATGCCGTACATGATCTGGAGCGGGCCCGAGGGGCCGTGGCCCTCCGGACTGACGTGCCGGATCAGGAAGTCCATGAACTGCTCGGCCTCGCTGGTGAAGCCGAGCCGCAGCAGCGCGTACACGCAGAAGGCCGCGTCGCGCACCCACACGTACCGGTAGTCCCAGTTGCGCTCGCCGCCGAGCTGTTCGGGCAGGCTGGTGGTCGGCGCGGCCACGATGGCACCGGTGGGTGCGTAGGTGAGCAGCTTGAGGGTGAGGGCGGAGCGGTGCACCATCTCCCGCCAGCGGCCTCGGTACTTGGAGGCGGACAGCCAGTGCCGCCAGTAGGCGACCGTGCTGTTGAACTGCTCCTCGGCCTCGGTGCGCGCGCACCGGCGCGGGGTCACCTCGCCGCCGACCTGGTCGAGCGCGAACACCGCCGACTCGCCCTCGGCGAGCTTGAAGTCCGCCCGTACGTCCGGGCCTTCGGTCTCCAGCGCCACCGTCGCGGTCAGTCCCAGGGACAGCTTCGGGGACTCGAAGACCGCCACGTCGCCGACCATGCGCAGGGTGTGCGGCTGGGCGCCGTAGTCGAAGCGCGGCGCCACGCGTGTGCGGAACGGGATCGAACCGCGCACGCACACCACCCGCCGGATCAGCCGGTGCCGCTCGGTCTCCACCGCGTCGCCGTCGACCGGCATGAAGTCCTGGACCTCGCCCACCCCGTCCTCGGTGTAGAACCGGGTGATCAGGACGTTGGTGTCCGGGAAGTAGAACTGCTTGGTCCGGGCCGGCACGGCCGCCGCCAGCTCGAAGCTGCCCCCGCGCTCCGCGTCCAGGATCGACGCGAACACGCTCGGCGCGTCGAAGGACGGGCAGCAGTACCAGTCGATCGTGCCGTCGGTCCCGACCAGCGCCACACTGCGCAGGTCGCCGATCAGGCCGTGCTCGGCGATCGGCAGGTAGCCCAGGTGATCCCTGGCTGATCCGTTCATCGCAGCCTCCTGCCGATCAGCCTAGGCAGGTTCCGCCGCGGGTGTCAGGGGAACCGTCCTCACACCGTGAGGACCCGCAGCCCCGCCTCCTCGAACCGCCGGATCGTCTCGGGGGCCGCCGCCGAGTCCGTGACCAGGGTGCCGACCTGCCCGGCGGCGCAGATCCGGGCGAACGCCCGCTGCCCCAGCTTGCTGGAGTCGGCGGCCACGACGACCCGTTCGGCCCGCTCGCACAGCAGCCGGTTGATCGCGGCCTCCGCCTCGTCGTGGGCGGCGGCACCGTGCGTGACGTCGAACGCGACGACCCCCAGGACCGCCACGTCGAGCGTCACCTGACCGAGCACCCCGTCCGCGAGCGGCCCGACGAGCTCGTACGACTGCGGACGCGCGACCCCGCCGGTCAGCACGATCTTGAACTGGGGGCGTACCGCCAGCTCATTGGCGATGTTGAGCGCGTTGGTGACGATCGTCAGGCCAGGGGAGCCGCCGGAGAGGTCTCCGCGCACGGCGAGGGCCCTGGCCACCTCGGTGGTGGTCGTGCCGCCGGTCAGTCCGACGGCCTCGCCGGGCGCGATCAGTTCCCCGACCGCCTTCGCGATGCGCTGCTTCTCGGAGGCGTGGCGGGCCGTCTTGTACCGCAGGGGCAGCTCGTACGAGACGCCGTGCACGACCGCCCCGCCCCGGGTGCGCACCAGCATCTGCTGCTCGGCGAGCTGGTCGAAGTCACGGCGGATGGTCGCCGCCGAGACCTCCAGGTCGGCGGCCGCCTCCTCGACGTCCAGCCGGCCCCGCTCGACGAGCAGTTCCAGCAGCGCCTTCCAACGGGCGTCCCGCGACATCCGCACCCTCCGTCCCTCGCCCTCCCGGCGACCCTAGCGCACCCTTCCTCCGTGCAGATGCTTGATTGTGCTCGAAACATGGCTATATCTTGCAAGAACAATCACAGCGACCGAGGGGTACGGCATGACTCATGTCGAGGACGAGCTGACCAGCCAGCCCGCGTGCTGGACCCGGGCCGCGAGCGAGGCGCCACGCCACTCCGGCGCGCTTCCGGCGGCCGGGGAGCGGGTCGCGATCGTCGGATGCGGCACCTCGTACTTCATGGCGCAGGCGGCCGCGGTGCTCAGGGAGCACGCGGGGCAGGGCGAGACCGACGCCTTCGCCGCCTCCGAGTTCCCGGCCGGCCGCGCGTACGACCGGGTCCTCGCCCTCACCCGCTCCGGCACCACCACCGAAGTACTCGACCTGCTCGGGCGGTTGAAGGGCAGCACCCGCACCACCGCGGTCACCGCCGACCCGGACACCCCCGTCATGACCGCAGCCGACGAGGTCGTCGTCCTCGACTTCGCCGACGAACGCTCCGTCGTCCAGACCCGGTTCGCGACCACCGCCCTCACCCTGCTCCGCGCCCACCTGGGCCTGCACACCGACGCCGTGGTCGCCGACGCCCGCACCGCGCTCTCGACGCCCCTTCCCGAAGGGCTCGTCGACTGCACGCAGTTCACCTTCCTCGGCCGCGGCTGGACGGTGGGACTGGCCCACGAGGCCGGACTGAAGATGCGCGAGGCCTGTCTCGCCTGGACCGAGGCCTACCCGGCGATGGAGTACCGGCACGGCCCCATCAGCGTCACCACCCGCGGCACTGCCACCTGGATGCTCGGCGAGGCTCCCGAGGGCCTGGCCGAACAGGTGCGGGATACCGGCGCACTGTGGGTGCCGGGCACCCTGGACCCCCTCGCCGAACTGGTCCGCGTGCAGCGCCTCGCGGTCGCCGTCGCCGCGGCCCGCGGCCTCGACCCGGACCGGCCCCGCCACCTCACCCGCTCGGTGATCCTCGCCCGCCCCTAGGAGACGTCGTGCCCCTGGTCACCACCGGCGAGCTCGTCACCCGTGCCGCCGGCACCCGTTCCGCGGTCGCCGCCTTCAACATCATCACCCTGGAACACGTCGAGGCCGTCGTCGCCGCCGCCGAGTCCCTGGACTCGCCGGTCGTCCTCCAGGTCAGCGAGAACGCCGTCAAGTTCCGCCAGGGCCGCCTCCACCCGCTCGCCCGGGCCGCCGTCGCCGCGGCCGAACGCGCCGCCGTACCCGTCGCACTGCACCTCGACCACGTCAAGAGCGACGACCTGCTGCGCCAGGCGGCCGACGCGGGATGCAGCTCCGTCATGTACGACGCGGCCCACCTGCCCTACGCCGAGAACCTCGCCGCGACCCGGGCCGCGGCCGACTGGGCGCACTCCCAAGGGCTCTGGATCGAGGCGGAGTTGGGCGAGGTCGGCGGCAAGAACGGCGCACCCCCGCTCGACGCCCACGCCCCCGGCGCCCGCACCGACCCCGCCGAGGCCCGCGCCTTCGTCACCGACTCCGGTGTGGACGCCCTCGCCGTGGCCGTCGGCAGCGCCCACGCGATGACCGAGCGCACCGCCACGCTCGACCACGACCTCCTCAAGCGCCTGTCCGGCGCCCTGGACGTCCCTCTCGTGCTGCACGGCTCCTCCGGTGTCCGCGACGAGGAACTCACCGCGGCCGTCGCGGGCGGCATCGCCAAGGTCAACGTCGGCACCGCGCTCAACCTCGCCCTGACCGGCGCGCTCCGGGACCACCTCGCGGCCCACCCCGACGCGGTGGACCCGCGCACCTACCTGAGGAGCGGAAGGGACGCCATGACCGGGGCCGCCCGGCGGATCATCACGCTGCTCGCGCGGTGAGGACGGGCTGGTAGAACCCACTGGACGCCGGATCGTGCCAGCGCACGTCGGCGAAACCGGCGGCGGTCACGAACTCCGTGAGCCGCGCGCGGGTCAGCGCCCACGACGTCGTACGGCGGACGCGGACCGCCCAGTCGTCCCCGCCGCCGGACAGGAGCTGGAAGTACTCCTGGTCGTAGCGCTCGCCGTCCGGGTGCCAGTGCCACAACTGGAAGGTGATCACCCGGCCGTCGGGGCCCTCCGAGACCTGCGGGGGAGCGGCTCCCGGCCGGGTCCTCCGGAGCTCGTCGTAATCCCTGAGCGTGAGCAGCAACAGGCCCCCGTCCCGCAGCACCCGCCGCATGCCCGCCAGGGCCGCCGCCACGTCCGGGGCCGTCAGCAGGTGGGCCAGCGAGTTGTCGGCGCAGACGACCGCGTCGAAGACCGACGCCGCGAACGGCAGCCGTCGCATGTCCGCGGCGGCCGCCGGCAGCCGGGCGCCGCGCGACGCCGCCTCCGCCGCGGCACGCATGACCGCGACGGGACTGAGATCGCTGCCGACGACCCGGTGTCCGGCCAGCGCCAGCCCGATCGCCTGGGTCCCGATCCCGCACGAGCAGTCCAGCACCCGGCGCGGACCCGGCCCGAGGAGCGCGCCCAGCGCAGCCGCCTGCCGGGCCATGCTCGCGTCCCAGTCCGGGAAGATCCGGTGGTAGTCCGGAGCGAGTGAGTCGTAGAAGTCCCTCGCCGAGGAAGCCGGGGAAGCCGGGGAAGCCGGGGAGGCAGGGGAATCCGGGGATTCAGTCACTCGACCTTTTTACCGCCTTGAGCACCACGAACTTGCGGTCGCTCGCGACCAGTTGACTGTCGCCGAACAGTTTCCGCAGCTTCACGTGGTACCCGAGGTGCCGGTTCCCGACCACCCACAGCTCGCCACCGGGCCGTAGCGTCCTGCGCGCACCCGAGAACATCCGCCAGGCCGTCGCGTCGGTCGTGGCCTGGTGGGAGTGGAAGGGCGGGTTGTTCAGGACGAGGTCGACGCTGTCCGCCGCGACCCCCGCCAGACCGTCCCCGACCCGGAACTCCGCCTGCCCCGGCACCCCGTTCGCCTTGTACGTCCCCTCCGCCGAGGCCACGGCCTGGAAGGACTCGTCGACGAACAGCACCTCGGCCTCGGGGTTGGCGAGAGCCATGGCCGTACCGACGATTCCGTTGCCGCAGCCCAGGTCCACGATCCGCCGGTGGCCGCGGCCGTCCGGCAGGTGCTGGAGGAAGAACCGGGTGCCGATGTCGAGCCGGTCCGCGCAGAAGACGCCCGCGTGGTTGACGACGGGCCGCCCGGAGACGGCACCGATGCCGTCCGGGAGCGTGTAGCCGTACGGCCACGGGTTGGCGGGCCGTTCGAGCGACGGCTCGGGCGTGCAGAAGACGAGCCGGGCCTTCTTCCGCGCCAGCGAGGTGCGGGTCGGGCCGAGGATCCGCTCGAACAGCTGGAGCGTGGAGGTGTGGATCTCCTTCACCATGCCGGTGCCGACGACCACCGTGCCCTCGTGCACCGCCGGAGCCAGCCGCGAGAGCTGGTCCTCCAGCAGGGCCAGGCTCTTCGGCACGCGCACCAGCAGGACGTCGATCCGGTCGGGCGGCGGGTCCTGCGTGGTGAGCAGCCGCACGGTGCCGGGCTCGACACCGGCGCGAGCCAGGTTGGCGCGGGTCGCCTCCTGGCTCAGCCAGGAGTCCGTGATCTGCACCGGCCGGTGCGCCGCCAGCGCGGTGACCAGGGCGCCCCAGCGGTCCCCGACCACCACGACGGTGCCGGACAGCGCCACCCCCTCGTCCGCGAGATGCCCCAGCAGGTACTCGTCGGAGGCGTCCCAGGCGCGCAGCAGGTCGCGCGGGTCCTCGGGGAAACGGGTGAGGGCGAGTTCGCCCCAGGGCGTCGTCATTCGGTCGTCCATCGTGCGTCCAGGCTATCGGAGCCGCAGCTCAGACCCCTCGGGCAGGATGGAACCCATGGACGCCGAGCTGTTCCCCCGAGCCCGTACGGAGGTCGCGCCGGGCGCGGTGCACGTACCGGACTGGCTGGCCCCGGCACGGCAGCGCGAGCTGCTGGCGGCCTGCCGCCAGTGGGCGCGCCCGCCCGCCGGGCTGCGCACGGTCCGCACCCCGGGCGGCGGCACGATGACCGCGCGGCAGGTCTGCCTGGGCTGGCACTGGTACCCGTACGCCTACGCCCGCACGGTCGTCGACGGCGACGGGGCACCGGTCAAGCCCTTCCCGCCGTGGCTGGGCGAGCTGGGCCGGGAGGCCGTGCGGGACGCCCTGGACACCGACGCCTCCGGATACGACATCGCGCTGATCAACTTCTACGACGGGGACGCCCGCATGGGCATGCACCGCGACAGCGACGAGAAGTCGGACGCGCCCGTGGTCTCCCTGAGCCTCGGCGACACCTGCGTCTTCCGCTTCGGCAACCCCGAGACCCGGACCAGGCCGTACACGGACGTCGAGCTGCGCAGCGGCGACCTGTTCGTCTTCGGCGGCCCGTCGAGGCTCGCGTACCACGGGGTCCCCCGCGTGCATCCGGGCACCGCGCCGCCCGAGTTGGGGCTGACGGGACGGCTGAACATCACGCTGCGGGTCAGCGGCCGCTAGCGCGGGACGGCCGGCGGATCATGGGAGACTCGCCCTCATGAGCGGCAAGGCGGACCCCCGGACGGCGGGGGAAGGGACCACCTCGAGGGCGCGGCTGGACCGGGGGCGCGGTGCGCTCGGGCCCGCGTTGGAGCTCGTGCACACCGGACGGGCGCCCACCCGGGCCGTGCTCACCGCCGAACTCGGGGTCACCCGGGCGACGGCCGGCGCGGTCGCCGCCGAACTGGAGGCGCTCGGGCTGATCCGCGTCGACGCCCGGCCCACCGCGGCCGCCGGTTCGCAGGGCAGGCCCTCGCACCGGCTCGCGGTCGCCGAGGACGGCCCCGTCGTGCTGGCCGCGCAGGTGCACGCCGACGGCTTCCGGGCCGCCCTGGTCGGTCTGGGCGGCCGTATCGTCGCCACCGCCCCCGGCAGCGAGACCATCGACGCCGACCCGGCGAAGGTCCTCGGCTCCGTCGTGGAGGCGGGCGCCGACCTGCTGCGCTCGACGGGCAGGCGCTGCGTGGGCGCGGGACTCGCCGTGCCGTCCGCGGTCGCCGAACCCGACGGACTGGCCCTCAACCCCCTGCACCTGGCCTGGCCGGCGGGAGCCCCCGTCCGCCGTATCTTCGGCGAGTGCGTGCGCGCCGCCGGCCTCACCGGACCGGCCTTCGCGGGCAACGACGTCAACCTCGCCGCACTCGCCGAGCACCGCCACGGCGCCGGCCGCGGCGCCCGCGACCTGCTGTGCGTGGCGACCGGACACCGGGGCGTGGGCGGCGCCCTGGTGCTCGACGGGCGGCTGCACACCGGCAGTTCGGGCCTCGCCCTGGAGGTCGGCCACCTCACCGTGAACCCCGAGGGCCGTCCCTGTCACTGCGGCAGCCGCGGCTGTCTGGACGTCGAGGCCGACCCGCTGGCCCTGCTCACGGCGGCGGGACTCGACCCCGGTCCCGAACAGTCCCTGCTCCGGCAGGCCGACGACCTCGTGCGCGACCACTACGACGACCCCGCCGTCCGCAGGGCGGCCGAGTCGCTCATCGACCGCCTGGGCCTCGGGCTCGCCGGTCTGGTCAACATCCTCAACCCGGACCGGATCATCCTCGGCGGCCTCCACCGCACCCTCCTGGACGCCGACCCCGGGCGTCTGCGGGCCGTTGTCGCCGACCGCAGCCTGTGGGGGCAGAGCGGCGGCGTCCCCATCCTGGCCTGCACCCTGGACCACAACAGCCTCGTCGGAGCGGCCGAGCTGGCGTGGCAGCCGGTGCTGGACGACCCACTGGGGGCACTGGCCCGTGGCTGAACTGCTGGAGGCCGGGGGACTGCGCCTGGTCGAGGTGGCGGCCCCGGTGCTCCCGCCCGAGGCGCGGACGGCCATGGACCGCGCGTGGGGCGAGGCCGTCCTGGCCAACCCGGCCCTGTTCGACGGCCCGGTGGCGGTCTGCGCGGGGCTCTCCCGGCAGGCCCCGGACACCCTGGTCGTCTCCTGGTCCCGGACGACCTACCGCTACTTCGCCCTGCGCCGCGTCCCGGGCGCCACCGTCCTGCGGTCCCTGTTCGTGAGCGTGGTGCAGCCGACGGAGGACGGACGCGTCGTGGTGGGCCGCATGTCCTCGGCCACGGCCGCGCCCGGCCGCTGGCAGTTCCCCGGCGGATCGGTGGAACCGCCCACCGGCCCTGAGCCGCTCGACGAGCACGCCCTGCGCCGCCACGCCGCGGTGGAGCTGGCCGAGGAGACGGGCGTCGGCCTGTCGCCCGCCGACCTCACCCGCTGTCTGGTGACCTACGGCGAGGACGGCCAGGTCGGCGTCCACTACCTGGCGCCGCCGCTGCCCGCGCCCCTGCTCCACGAGCGTTTCGAGGCGCTCGTGGCCGCGGAGACGGCACGCGGGCGCGCCCCCGAGTTCGACCGGATCGTCCTCGTCGGCTCACCGGCCGAGCTGCCGGATCTCGCCGGCCCGCACGTGGTCTACCTGGAACCCGTGGTCCGTTGGACGCACCGCCGAGTAGGCTCGTGACATGCGGATCTCCGTCTCCTCGGACATGGACGAACCGGTCGCGCGCACCCTCCTCGCCGAGCTACGGGCACGCGGCCACGAAGTCGTCGCACACGGCGCCCTGCGTCCCGGCGCCGACCCGCAGTGGGCCGTCTGCTCCGAGGCCGCGGCCCGTGACGTGGCCGAGGGCACGGCCGACCAGGCCGTCGTGTGCTGCTGGACCGGCACCGGCGCCTCCATCGCCGCGAACAAGGTCCCGGGCGTACGGGCCGCCCTGTGCACGGACGCCCGCACCGCGGACGGCGCCCGCCGCTGGAACGACGCCAACGTCCTGGCGCTCAGCCTGCGCCTCACCTCCGAGCCGCTCCTCAAGGAGATCCTCGACGCCTGGTTCGCCGCGGCGGCCAGCGAGGACGCCGAGGACCGCGAGAACGTGGCCCGGGTGGAACGCCTGGACGCCGGCCGGGCCTAGCCGCACGCGCGCGCTCAGACGCCGAGCGGGCCCGCCACCTTCAGCTCCCCGTGGTCGATCAGCCACCGCACCGACTCCAGTACGGCGGCCTCCGGTTCGTAGCGCGGGGCGTAACCGAGGAGGATCCTGGCCTTCTCGATGGAGAGGTACTGGCTGCGGTGCAGGTGCTCCCAGCTCACCCGGGCGTGTTCCGGGTCCGTGCCGCCGCGGAACTCCTCCCAGGTCACCGGCTCCAGCGACGCGCTCCGCCCGAACCACCCGGCCGCGACCCGGGCGTACCCCCGGACGTTCAGCGCGGTGGGGGCCACGATGTTGAAGTCCTCTCCGGCCGCCGCGGCCCGCTGCCCGACCGCCCGCTCGAAGGCCTGTGCCACGTCGTCCGCGTGCACGTGGTGCATCAGCTCGACACCGCTGCCGGGGATCTTCAGCGGCTGTCCGGCCGAGAGCGCGTACCAGACGGCGGGGTCGAAGCTCCCCAGCGGACCGACCGGGTGCCAGCCGGGTCCGACGATGTGCCCGGGGTGCAGAGAGGTCGTCACCAGGCCCCCGGCGGCGGTCTCCGCCTTCAGCATCCGGGCGATCCGGTCCTTCTGGATGCCGTACTCCCCGACGGGCGGGGTGCCCGTGGTCTCGGAGACCGGCAGCCGGTCGGCGGGGCCGTGCCGCCACACGCTGCCGCAGTGCAGCAGGTGCCCGGCCTCGCCGCGCAGCCGCTCGACCAGCGCGGTGGCCGAGTCCAGGGTGAAGCAGACCAGGTCGACGACGACGTCCGGCCGCAGCCCGGCCACGCGGTCGCCGAAGGTGCCCTCGCCGTCCTCCCGCTGCCGGTCGGCGACCACCTGACGCACCTGCTGCCATTCCGGGGCGTCGGCGTAGGCGGTGCGCGTGCCACGACTGATGTTGATCACTTCATGACCGGCACGGACCAGCCGGGGGACCAGGAAGGTGCCGATGTGCCCGCTACCGCCGATGACGACGACTCGCATGTTCTCCCCATCAGTGTCAGATCGGTCAGGTCAGTCTGGTCAGGCCCCGGGCGGCGCCGTCAAGCTCCACGGGGCCGTGACCAGCGGCCGGTGCAGGTCGGCCCGGCGTACGGACAGACCGGTCGGGACAGGCACGTCGGGGACCCCCGCCCCGGGCCCGGAACCAGCGGCTTCGGTCTGCATCTCGGTGGCCCGAGGGGCGTTGTCAGCGGCGGCGACTAGCCTGCGGGCATGATCGACGCGACCGCGGACGACCACGCCTTCCCGCCCGCCCTCGCCGCCCTGTGGTGCGTGCGGTCGGGGCGGCCGCTCGTCGAACAGCCCGATGGAGGTCGTGGAGCACGAGCGAACGACGGCCGCCCGCACCCGGTGCTCACCGCACTCGCCGAGCGCCACGCGACCACCCCGCGCCGCGCCACCCGTGACATCGGCGCTGCCGCCCGGGCCGAATTCCCGGCTTCCTCCGAGGACATCGACGCCCTCTGCCGCTGAGCGGCGGAGTCAGGGCCGCTTCCACTCCACGGCCAGGGCCCGACCGGGGTTGTCGACCAGGATGCGTCGTACCAGGTCCTCACCCAGCTCGGCCGCGAGCCGCGGACGCACCCGGCGCAGCAGGTACGGCATCCCGGGGCCCCCGTCGACCGACCGGGCGGCCGCGGTCGTGGTGTCGCCGCCCAGGAGCAGTCGGTCCCCGTGACCCGCCTCGGCCAGGTTCCGTACGGCGTCCGGCATGCGCCAGTCCGTGGCGTGGTTGGCGCGCGACGGCCCGTCGAAGGCGAGCCAGCAGCCCGACGCCGCGGCCTGGCGGTGCACGGTGAAGTCGGGGGAGCGGTTGAGGTGCCCGAGGATCACCCGCCCCGGTGGCACCCCCAACTCCCCGCACAGCAGGTCCAGTACGTCCAGCGCGCCGGTGCCCAGCTCCAGGTGGACGGCGATCGGCGCCCCCGTCGCACGATGGGCCTCGGCCGCCGCCGACATCGTCCAGCGGGCGTGCGCGTCGAGGGCGTGGAAACCGCCCGCCACCTTGATCAGGCCCGCCCGGACCCCCGACTCGCGGATGCCTTCGGTCAGTTCGGCCACGAACACCTCGGCGAGCCTGCCGCGCAGCCCGGCGAGCGTGTCGTCGTCGTAGTGGACCGCCTGGTGCAGCCCGGTCGCGGCGACGATCCGCACCCCGGTCTCCCGCGACAGGGCAGGCAGTTCGGCGGCCCGCCGCCCCAGCCCGTACGGCGTCCACTGCACCACGGCGCCACCGCCCTGCGCGGCGAACGCGGTCAGCTCCGCCCGCGCCGCGGAGACGCTGCGCAGCTCCTGCCCGGGCAGCCGGGGACTGGCGAAGAACAGGTGGTCGTGGGCGTCGCACACCCCGAGCCGTTCGGCGGGGACGTCACCGGACACCGTGCGGACGGCTGCCGCCCTCACCACTGCCGCCCCCGCGGCAGGCGCTCCCGGCCCGGCGCCGACACGTGCAGCACCTCGAACACTTCGCCGTCCGCCTTGGGCGACTCGTGCGTCCAGAGCGAGAAGTGCACGAGCTCCCAGCGGGCGGTGTCCACGACCGCGGCCGCGCACACCGCGCCGTCCTCCCCGGCCAGCCGCCCCGTCTCACCCACCGCGTCCGCCATCACCCGGGCCAACTCGACGCCGTCGGGCACCGATTGCCGCCGTCGCACGGCCCACCGGGCGGGGGAGACGACGGCGCCCGCGGTGGCACCGGCGGGGTCCGCGGTGGAGTTCGCGGCGCCTCCCTGCTCGTACGCCACGCCCGTCCACTGGCGCACCGTCGGCCGCCCGAAGTCGTCGCTGAGCCCCTGGAAGGCGCCTCCCCAGAGGAAGGTGTTCATGCCCTCCGTCGTGTTCCAGAGGTAGAAGGGCGCGTACTGGTTGACGGGCGAGCCGTGCACCCCGCGCTCGCGCATCAGGTACGTCTTGAAGCCGAGCCCCTCCCAGTCGTCCAGCAGATGCCCGACCCGCTCGACGCGCGCGCGGACGACGCCCATGTCGTAGTCGGCGGGCAGGGTGAGTTCGTACTGCATGGCGTGCATCGGCGTCTCCTCGGGCGTGGTGGTCCTCCCGGGCGGCGTGCGTGTCCCGGTCGGCCGTCGTGTCGTCCCGCGCGGCCCCGGCGACCGCGAGACGGGTCAGGAAGGCGTGCGGCCCGGCTGCGAGCCGGCGAGCAGCGAGAGCAGGCCCCGCACGCCGGTGTCGAACGCGGCGGGCGAGCCGGACGCGCGGGCGAGGACATAGCCGCCCTGGACCGTCGCGAGCACGGTCGCCGCGATCTCCTCGCCGTCCAGCGAGGCCGCGAACTGGCCCTGTTCCTTGCCCTCTTCGACGATCCCGGCGATGCGCTCGCGGATCCAGTCGATCGTCTCGTCGACCGGCGCGCGCAGTTCGTCACTGGCGACGACGTCGGGATCCATCGTGAGCCGGCCGACCGGGCAGCCGCGCAGCACGTCCCGCTCGCGCCGCAGATACGCCTCGATGCGCTCGTACGGCGTCCCGGGCCCGCCGAGCACGCCCTCCGCGGCGGCCCGCAGCTCCTCGGCGGTCCTGCGGATCGCGGCCAGGGCGAGGTCGGGCTTGCCCTTGAAGTGGTGGTACATGCTGCCCTGTCCGGCACCCGCGCGCTCCAGGATGGCCTTGGGGCTGGTCCCCACGTAGCCGCGCTCCCACAGCAGCTCACGGGTGGACTCGATCAGTCGTTCCGGGGTGCTCATACCGGCACTGTACATACTAGTAGTTACAGAAGTCGAGGCCCCTGGGGAGCAGACGGAACAGGCCCACGTACTCCCCGGGAGGTACACACACTGCCGCTGGCCGTACGACGACCCGGCCCCCTCCCCGGAGCCAGTCTCGAAGCAGCTCCGAACGACACCTTCAGCAACTCCAGGGAGATGACCGACATGCAGACTCTCGCGCACTGGGACGGTGGTCCGGGCCCGTGGATCCTCTTCTTCCCGCTGATCTGGGCGGCCGTCGTGCTCGGCGTCGTCACCGTCCTGCGCCGCACCGCCTGGCGCGGCCGCCGCGGGCCGTGGCGCGCCACGCCCGGCCCGGGCCCCTCGGGCGACTCGCCGATCGCCATGCTCGGCCGCCGCTTCGCCTCCGGCGAGATCGACGAGGACGAGTACTGGCGCCGGCTGTCCGTCCTGGACGAGCAGTTCGGCCGTGCGGCGGGCAAGGGCGGTGCGGCATGACCGTCCCGACCCCCTCCACCGGGACGCCGCCGGCCGCCCGGGTGGTCGACGCGGTGAAGGTCTACGGCAGCGGCGACACCGGCGTGCGGGCCCTGGACGGGGTGAGCGTCGACTTCCCGGCCGGCCGCTTCACCGCGATCATGGGGCCCTCCGGCTCCGGCAAGTCCACCCTCATGCACTGCGCGGCCGGCCTCGACACGCTCACCGAGGGCGCCTCCTACATCGGTGACACCGACCTCGGCTCCCTCGACGACCGCCGTCTGACCCTCCTGCGCCGGGACCGCGTCGGGTTCGTCTTCCAGGCGTTCAACCTGGTGCCGACGCTGACCGTCGAGGAGAACATCCGGCTGCCGCTGGACCTCGCCGGCGGCAGCGGCGACCCGGAGTGGATCGACGCGCTGATCGACGTCGTCGGCCTGCGCGACCGGCTCGGCCACCGGCCGGCCGAACTCTCCGGAGGCCAGCAGCAACGCGTCGCCGTGGCCCGGGCGTTCGCGGGCCGCCCCGACGTCGTCTTCGCCGACGAGCCCACCGGCAATCTCGACTCCCGCTCCGGCGGGGAGATCCTCGGCCTCCTCGGCAGCACCGTGCGCCGCACGGCCCGCACGGTCGTCATGGTCACCCACGACCCGGTCGCCGCCGCCCACGCCGACGAGGTCGTCTTCCTCGCCGACGGGCGCCTGGTGGACCGGATGGAAGCACCGACCGCGGACAGGGTCCTGGACCGTATGAAGGCCTTCGAGACGCCTTCGCGGACCGAGGCGCTCTCACGCACGCAGACGCTCTCGCACACGCCGACCCATTCCGGTCCGGGGCCGGAAAGCGCCTCGCGCCCTCTGACGGAGGATCCCTCATGAACGCCGCCCTCCGCCTGAGCGCCTCCGCCCTGCGCGCCCACAAGCGGCGCTTCGCCGGAACCTTCCTCGCCGTGTTCCTCGGCGTCGCCTTCCTCGCCGGCACCCTCGTCATGGGCGACACCCTGCGTGCCGGCTTCGACACCATGTTCGGCAACGCGACCAGCGGAACCGACGCCGTGGTGCGCGGCGCCGAGGCCATCACCACGCCGGGGGAGAGCGAGGGGGTGCGCGAGCCGGTCGCCACCGCCCTGGTCAGGACCGTCGAGCAGGTACCCGGCGTCGCGGCCGCCGCCCCCGACATCCAGGGCGCGGGCCAGCTCGTCGGCGCGGACGGCGAGCCCGTCGGAGGGCAGGGGCCGCCCACCCTCGCGGGCAACTGGATCGACGACCCGCGGCTCAACCCGTACCGGCTCGCCGAGGGACGTGCCCCGGAGCGGTCGGGCGAGGTCGTCGTCAACCGCGGCGCCGCCGAGAAGGGCGGCCTGAGGATCGGGGACACGACGATCCTGCGGACGCCCGACCCCGTCGAGGTGACCGTCGTCGGTCTCGCGACCTTCGGCGGCGAGGACGGCATGGCCCAGGTGACTTTCACCGGCATGACCCGGGCCGACGCCGAGAAGTACCTCACGGCCAGGCCCGGTGAGGCGTCGGGCATCAAGGTGCGCGCGGGGCCCGGTGTGAGTCAGCGCGAACTCGTCGACCGGCTGACTCCCGTGCTGCCCAAGGGGGTTGAGGCGATCACCGGCCAGGAGTCGGCCGCGGAGAACACCGACATGATCTCCAGTCAGTTCCTGACCCTCTTCACGACCTTCCTGCTGGTGTTCTCGGGCGTGGCCCTCCTGGTCGCCACCTTCTCCATCCACAACACCTTCGCCATCGTCGTCGCCCAACGCACGCGTGAGAACGCCTTGTTGCGGGCTCTCGGCGCCTCCCGCCGCCAGGTCACCACGTCGACCCTGACCGAGGCGAGCGTGGTGGCCGTCACCGCCTCCGCCACGGGCATCGCGGGCGGCATCGGGATCGCGGCCGGCCTCCAGAGCCTGTTCCCGGCGATCGGATTCCCCTTCCCCGAGGGCGACTTGGTGATCAGCGCGCTGTCGATGCTGCTGCCCCTGGCGGTCGGCGTCGTGGTCTGCCTGGGCTCCGCGCTGCTGCCCGCCGTACGCGCCGGACGCACCGCGCCCCTCGCCGCACTGCGCGAGACGGCCGTCGACCAGTCGGGCGCCTCCCGCGTCCGCGCCGTCACCGGAGCCGGTCTGGCCGCGCTCGCGGTGGCCGTCACCCTCACCGGCGTCCTGGTGTCACCGTCCCTCCTGCTCGCGGGAACCGGCGCGGTCCTGGCCCTCGTCGCGTTCGTGGTCCTCGGCCCGGTCGCCGCCACCACAGCCGTACGTGTCCTCGGCGGCCCCCTCGACCGGCTCCGCGGTGTCACCGGCTCCCTCGCCCGGCGCAACGCACTGCGCAGCCCGAGGCGGACGGCCGCCACCGCGAGCGCGCTGATGATCGGCGTGGCCGTGGTCTCGCTGTTCACGGTGTTCGGGGCGTCCCTGAAGGCCACCATGGACCAGACGGTCTCCCGGTCCTTCGCGGGCGATGTCGCCGTCAGCACCCCGTCGTTCGGCGCGGGCGGCAGCGGCCTGAGCCCCCGGCTCGCCGGAGCGCTCGAGTCCCTCCCCGAGGTGGACACCGCTGTCGGCCTCGGCCGCGGAGTCGCCGAAGTCGACGGCGAGGGCCGGGCGTTGACCGTCACCGATCCGCTGGCCCTGGAGCGCACCTTCGACCTGGGCACCGTGCACGGCTCCCTGAGCGACCTCGGCACCGACGGCATCGCCGTCACCCGGGCGGAGGCCGAGAAGCGGGGCCTCACGACCGGGGACGAGGTCCGGCTCGCCTTCACCGACGGGGAGAAGCACCCCTTCACGGTCCGCGCGGTCTACGGCCGGTCGGAGCTGGCGGGGGACTACGTCATCACCCGGGCGGCCTGGGCCCCGCACCGCACCCAGGACGCGGACACCCTCGTAGCGGTCTCCTTCAGGGACGGGGTGAGCGCCGACGCGGGCAAGGCGGCGGTGGAGAAGGCGGCGGCGCGCTACGGCCGTCCCGAGGTGCAGACCCGTGACGAGTACGCGCAGTCCTCGGCGGGCGGCATCGACATGATGCTGACACTGGTCTACGCGCTGCTCGCCCTCGCGGTCCTCATCGCGCTGCTGGGCATCGCCAACACGCTGACCCTGGCGATCCACGAGCGCACCCGCGAACTGGGCCTGCTCAGGGCGGTGGGCCAGACCCGTTCCCAGCTGCGCGCCATGGTCCGCTGGGAGTCGGTCCTGGTCGCCGCCTTCGGCACGGTCGGCGGACTCGGCCTCGGCGTCTTCCTGGGCTGGGTCCTGGTCAGGGCCTCGGACGGCACCAGCGACAGCACCTTCGCCTTCGCACTGCCACCCCTGCGACTGGCGATCGTCGCCCTGGTGGGCCTGACCGCGGGAGCCCTCGCGGGTCTGCGCCCGTCGCACCGCGCGGCCCGTCTCGACGTACTGCGAGCGATCGCGACCGAGTGAAACGAGCCAGGGCCTACCGCCGGATGCCGATCCGGTTCGTGGGCCGGGAGGGCGTCGGAGGGGCACACCGGTGGGAGACGTCGCAACGGCGGTCGTGCGAAGCCCCGTTGGGGAACGCCTCGTACGGCCGCCCTGCCACGGAAGCCTCACAAGCCGGCGCACTCCCGCGCCGCCCGCCTGGGCGGCGAGCGATCGGGCGAGGAGCCGCCGACGGTCCCCGAGCCGACGCGCCGGCCGACACGGAACCGGAAGCGCTCGCCGACGGGGACGCCGAGCGCGGGGGAGCCCCATCGAGGGAAACGGTCGAGCACCCATCCGGGGCGGCTGAGTCGACGTGCCCAACCCGGCGGCGGGCGGGGCGGGGCCGGCGGGCCGACCACGAGCCTCGCCCCGGCACCGGGCCGCGCGCACTCCGCGGGACGACGTGCAGGAGGAGAAGCCGTCACCGCCCGGTCAGCCGGCAACGGCGGACCGGGCGGGAGCGTGTTCGGGCCTGCGGCCTTCGGCCCGCACCTCGGTGAACCGCAGCGCGCTCTTGTCGAGGACGGTGCGCCGCTGCGGCCGCGCGGCGGCGGGCGTCGGCAGGGAGAACCACACGAACTTGCCCGCGTCACCGTCCGGCCGTACGCCCCAGCTCTCGCTGACCGCGGCGACCATCGCGAGCCCTCGCCCGCACGTGGCAAGCGGCTCGGTGTCCTTGATGTCGGCCACGACCGGCAGACGCGGGTCGTGGTCGTGCACCGAGACCATGAGCCGGTCGAGCAGCAGCTCGATCTCCACGGTGCACGTCTTGTCCGGCTGGGCATGGCGGTGGACGTTGGTCAACAGCTCCGTCACACCGAGTACGGCCCGGTCTATGAGGGGATCCATGTGCCAGTAGCGCAACTGCGCAGAAAGGATTCTGCGGACCTGGCCGATCCGCGAGGGCAGAGCCTGGAGCTCCACCGTGCAATGCCTGCTTGGGTGACTGATCACGGCTGCGACTCCCCGACGTGAGGTCCGGAAGAACACGGAGTTCGGATCGATCCAGCAGGTGCCTGCGTGAAACGGCCGCCTGCTGTCGTGCCCGGCGGGCTGGTTTGCAGCGTGATCGCCGGTAAACCCAGAGTGATGTGAGACCAGCGTGACGCAGGAGGCGCGTCACCGCAACTCGCGGTGACCTATTCGCTACGCCCCGCAGCCCTGCGGACGGCCTCGATGAACCGGCGTGCCGCGGGCGGCCCCGGCTCGCCCGGAGCGGGATCGTGCTCGCCCAGGGTCAGCAGGTACCGGTTGCCGTTGAGGTCGGCGAGGGCCCGGTCGTCCGAGGCGAACCACGGCTTGGAGGCGCGCACCGCCTGTACCGGCGCGCTGTCGATCTCGCTGCCGTAGCTGGTGAGCAGTTCCAGTCTGCCGTCGTTGATCCGGACCTGACCGGCCCGGGTGAGCGATCGCAGCCGCTTCCCGATCCGCACGCCCGTCGCCGTGAACTCCGGCTCCGCCATTGCCGCCCCGCCCCCTTGTGCGCGTCGGTGTGCCGGCCCGTGCTCCCGCGTGGGCCGAGAGCCGGCATCTCTGTCGTGATCCAGTGTGCGCGCCCCCGTCCGAGACGTCCGTCCCGCCCGGTGCAGTCTGCCCGCCACGAGCGTCGAGCACCAGTACGCATGACATCTCGCCGGAAGCGCCCGGAGCACTCGTCCGAATGCGCCCCCGCCCCCGTGCGCGGGGGTGCCCCCAGGGTGTCTTTGAGGCTCTCAAAGGTGTGTTTATGCAGGTGAGAAGCGTGCGGAAGGTGTCTATGATCGAGCCGTCGGCCGCGCGACGCGCCGTCGGCGCGAAGTGTTAGGAGCCCCGCCGTGAGCACCCCCCAGCAGACCCGACCCGGCGACACCCTCGACATCGACCACAGCGACACCGCCTACCGCGGCTGGCTGAAAGAAGCCGTCCGCAAGGTGCAGGCCGACGCCAACCGTTCGGCCGACACCCACCTCCTGCGCTTCCCGCTCCCGGAGAGATGGGGCATCGACCTGTACCTCAAGGACGAGTCGACCCACCCCACCGGCAGCCTCAAACACCGGCTCGCGCGCTCGCTGTTCCTCTACGGCCTGTGCAATGGCTGGATCCGGCCCGGCCGCCCGGTGATCGAGGCGTCCAGCGGCTCCACCGCCGTGTCCGAGGCCTACTTCGCCAAGCTGATCGGCGTGCCCTTCATCGCGGTCATGCCGCGCACGACGAGCGCCGAGAAGATCCGCCTCATCGAGTTCCACGGCGGCCGGTGCCACTTCGTGGACGACCCGCGCACCATGTACGAGGAGTCCGCCCGCCTCGCGGTGGAGACGGGCGGCCACTACATGGACCAGTTCACCTACGCGGAACGCGCCACGGACTGGCGGGGAAACAACAACATCGCCGAATCCATCTTCCGGCAACTGGAGTTGGAGCGTTTCCCGGAGCCCGCCTGGATCGTCGCCACGGCCGGCACCGGCGGCACCTCGGCGACCATCGCGCGGTACGTCCACTACATGCAGCACGACACCCGCATCTGTGTGGCCGATCCGGAGAACTCCTGTTTCTTCGAGGGCTGGAGCACCGGCGATCCGGACGTCACGTGCGACTGCGGCTCACGCATCGAGGGCATCGGCCGGCCCCGCATGGAACCCAGCTTCGTGCCCGGGGCGATCGACCGCATGATGAAGGTCCCGGACGCGGCCAGTGTCGCCGCCGTGCGCGCCCTGGAGCGGGCCATCGGCCGCCGCGCGGGCGGTTCGACGGGCACCGGCCTGTGGAGCGCGCTGAAGATCATCGCCGAGATGGTGGCCGAGGGACGCCGGGGGAGCGTCGTCACCCTCCTCTGCGACCCCGGCGACCGGTACCTGGACAAGTACTACTCGGACGCGTGGCTCGCCGAGCAGGGCCTCGACATCGAGCCCTACACGGCGGCGATCGCCGCACTGCTGGAGACGGGGGTCTGGCCGGGCCGGGTCGGCCCCAGCATCCCTTAGGCCCTGACGGGGGTCCCGCATCGGGCGGACCTGACAGAACTCGTACGACGGCCTCCGGATCGACCGATCCCGGGTGTCCGCTCTCCGCGGGAGGTCCGATCGAGGTCTCCGCAGGCCGTCGGGTCGAGACGCAGCGGGTTCCCGACGGCCTCGCCGTCCGTCACCGGCACGCGGCGGATGCCCGTCCCGGC
>NZ_LJBR01000570.1 GCF_001282115.1 Streptomyces sp. NRRL B-24085
ACCCCACCCCAATACGTTCTCCCCTCTGCCCGGTACCGTCGGGCCGTCCCACCGCGTGCCTGTCCAGTCCAGGGAGCCCCATGACCACCGCCACCACCCGCCACAGCGACCGGCGGATCAGCCCGGTCTTCATCGGGATCTGTGCCGTGACGGCGGTGACGGGCTGGGCCACCTGGACGGGCTTCTCCGAGCAGTCCGGCATCGCCGTGTTCCTGTTCGTGACCGGCGCCTGGATCGTCTCCCTGTGCCTGCACGAGTACGCCCACGCCCGCACCGCCCTGCACAGCGGCGACATCACGATCGGCGCGAAGGGCTACCTCACGCTGAACCCGCTGAAGTACACCCACGCCCTGCTCAGCATCGTGCTCCCCGTCATCTTCGTGATCATGGGCGGCATCGGTCTCCCCGGCGGCGCGGTCTTCATCGAGCGCGACCGGATCCGCGGCCGCTGGCGGCACAGCCTGATCTCCGCGGCGGGCCCGCTCACCAACGTCCTGTTCGCGGCCGCCTGCACGGCCCCGTTCTGGCTGGGCGCCCTCGACGGCGTACCCCTGGAGTTCCGCTTCGCGCTGGCCTTCCTCGCCCTGCTCCAGGTCTCGGCGGCCCTGCTGAACTTCCTGCCGGTCCCGGGCCTGGACGGCTACGGCGTCATCGAGCCCTGGCTGTCCTACCAGGTCAAGCGCCAGGTGGAGCCCTTCGCGCCGTTCGGCCTGCTGTTCGTGTTCGCGCTGCTGTGGGTGCCGGCGGTCAACCACGCCTTCTTCGACGTGATCGACTCGATTCTGGCCTCGCTCGGCATCCACGAGCTCGAGACGTACTGCGGCCAGGACCTGTACCGGTTCTGGCAGACGAGCGATTTCTGCACGGTCAGCGGGTGACGGACTTCCCGACCCGGCCGCGCTTGACGTAGTACCAGCACATGTTGGACGACAGCCCCGCCAGCAGCACCCACACGACCCCCAGCCAACTGCCCTGCGCGAAGGAGACGACCGCCGCCGCGACCGCGAGGAGGCAGACGACGAGGGCGTAGAGGGCGAGGCGGGGCATTTCCATGGCTCCTGTCGGGGGGACACTTCGGGGGCACTTCGGGGGGACACTGCTGCGCTGTGACGACCAGTGTCCCCCATCGGCTCAGACGTCCGTGACCCGCAGCCCCGCGTGCGCCTTGTACCGCCGGTTGACCGAGATCAGGTTGGCGACCAGGGCCTCCACCTGGTGGGCGTTGCGCAGCCGGCCCGCGAAGATGCCGCGCATGCCGGGGATGCGGCCGGCCAGCGCCTGCACGGTCTCCACGTCGGCCCGCTCCTCGCCGAGCACCATGACGTCGGTGTCGATCTCCTGGACCTCCGGGTCCTGGAGCAGCACGGCCGACAGGTGGTGGAAGGCAGCGGTGACCCGCGAGTCCGGGAGCAGGGCCGCCGCCTGTTCGGCAGCGCTGCCCTCCTCCGGCTTCAGCGCGTAGGCGCCCTTCTTGTCGAAGCCGAGCGGGTTGACGCAGTCGACGACGAGCTTGCCGGTGAGCTCCTCGCGCAGCGACTCCAGGGTCTTGCCGTGCCCTTCCCACGGCACCGCGACGATCACGATGTCGCTGCGGCGCGCGGTCTCGGCGTTGTCGGCGCCCTCGACCCCGTGCCCGAGTTCGTCGGCGGCGGCCTGCGCACGGTCGGCGGCCCGCGAGCCGATGATCACCTTCTGCCCGGCGCGGGCGAGCCGGTAGGCGAGGCCCTTGCCCTGCGGCCCGGTCCCGCCGAGCACGCCGACGACGAGCCCGGAGACGTCGGGAAGGTCCCAGGGGTCCTTGGCGGGAGCCTTCTGTGCAGCACTGTCGGTAGAGGTCATGGCGCCGACTTTACGTCCGCCCCGCCCGCCCCGGCCGGTCGGGTGAGCCGCGTCGCCGCTCGGGTGAGCCGCGTCACGGACACCCGCCGGACGGGCGTGGGGCGGGGGTCCGGGCCCCGTGCGGGCGTCCGGACCTGACCGGTTCGGGCGAATCCGGGGTGAACCCCGGGCCGGGCACGGGTTCTTGCGGCAGGATGCGGCCCCATGGACGCCGTACGAGTCGCGCTGCTGCGCGAAGTGCTCGCCGGGACCGAGTGGTTGGGGGCCACGCGCCGTTTCGCGGGCGTCCTGCGCGGGTCGGTGGTGTCGCACGGCGGCGGACTGCTCCTGGTCGGCACCCCGGAGTACGAACCGTGGCACCTGGCGGCCCATCTGGTCGACGAGGCGGCCTGGTCGGGCACACCGGAGCTGGCCCCCACCCTCGTACGGCACGACGCGCGGCCCTCCGACCCCGCGCATCTGTCGGTGGGACCGGGCCGACTCGCGGCGGCCCGGCGCGGCGAGACCCTGCTCGTGGTGTCGCCGGACCGGCCGGGCGCCCCGCTTCTGGAGCATGTGCACGACGCCCGGCGGGCCGGCGCCACGGTCCTCTCCCTCGGCCCCGACGAGGGCGAACTCGCCGCGATGGCGCACGAGTCGCTGGCCGTGCCGGAGGGCACGGATCTCGATCTGGACACCGTGCAGCACCTGGTGAGCGCGGCGGCCGGGGAGAACGCGGTCCCCGCCCCGAGGGGCCGGCGGCGGTTCCGGGACCGGCTGTCGCGGCTGGCCGACGAGCTGACGGCGCCGCCCCCGGCCCGCTGGTAGCCGCGAAAAGCAGTTGCCGGACCGGCAGCCCTCCCCCGACCATGACCGGTCGTGACCGACGACGCC
>NZ_LJBR01000571.1 GCF_001282115.1 Streptomyces sp. NRRL B-24085
GCCCCGCCGACTCCGCCGGGTCGGGCGAGGCCGGCGGCCTCGGCGGTGCCGGCGGAGTCGGCGGGGCCGGTCTCGCTTCTGTCCCGGCCGTCCCCGGTGTCCCGCGCGCGATCGCCCCTTCGCCTCCCAGCCGTGAGGCGCCTGTCACCGATGCCGCCGCGATCGATCCCCAGGCCGCCTTCGCCGATCTCGGGCTCACCTCCACGGGAGCGATGGCCCTGGGGCACCGGCTCGGTCTCCGGACCGGGCTGCGGCTCCCGGCCACCCTGGTCCGGGACCACCCGACGCCCGCCGCGGTCGCCGCCCACCTGGACGAGCGGCTCTACGGTCGCCGGAGCGGGACCGGCCGCGTCGGACGGCCGTCCAGTCGTCCGGGACCGGCGGGACCGACGCCCGCGTGATCACCGGGGAACCGGAGGCGGTCGAGGAGGAGGGACCGGCGGGCGTGCGCCCGGGCACGCGCGCGGCACCCTCAAGGGGGCACTGCTCTGCTCACAGGACCTTCCGGTGCACCAGTGCCGACATGCACAGCACCCCGGGCAGCAGGGGCAGCCACACCGTCAGGACGCGGTAGCCGATCAGAGTCGCGGTCCCGACGCTCACCGGGACGCCGTAGACGGCGAGGGTGAAGACCATGGCCGCGTCCACCGGCCCGATGCCGCCGGGCGCGGGCACGGAGCCCACCGCACTGCTCGCGGCGAGGTACGCGAACGCGACCTGCGCCCAGGACAGCGTCACCCCCAGCGAGGCGCCGACCGCGTGGATCACGCTCGCCTGGAGCAGCGGCGCGGCGGCCGCGCCGCCCCACAGGGCGAGGATCCGGCTGGGCATGGTGTGCAGCCTGCGGGCGTCGGTGAGGGCGGTGCGCACGAACCCGACCGCCGGTCGGCGCAGCGGGCGGACCAGGGTCACCAGCAGGAGGGTGGCAGCGAGTCCGAGTCCCGCGGCCACCAGGGGCAGGAACAGCATGCGCCGGTCCGGGACGAGATCGCCGAGCCGCAGCAGATCGGGCAGCGCGACCACGAAACCGATCAGCACGAGGGTCTTGGCGATCGGCCTGACCAGCGAGTACAGGGCGAGCGAGGCGGTGGCCCGGGCCAGCGGCACGCCCTGCCCCTGGAGGAAGCGCAGGGTGACGGCGTGGGCGCCGAGGCTCGCCGGCAGTACGTGGTTGGCGGCACCGGCGGCGAACTGCGAGGCCACCAGCAGCCCCGGCGGCAGCCGCTCGGGCAGCGCGCCCTGCCGTACGACGGAGGCGGAGAGCCAGCCCAGGCAGGTGAAGAGGAACCCGACGAGCAGCCAGCCCGGGTCGGCCGAGGCCAGTCGCGCGGTGCCCGCGGACAGGGCACGCCAGTCCAGCACCGCCCAGACGCCGATGAGCAGGAGGGGGAGCACGGTGAGCAGGCGGCGGGTGAGACGGGACAGCGAGCGGCGGGAACCGGCGGGAGCGGGGGCCGGGACGCCGACCGGGAGCGGAGCCGGGGCCCTTCGAGCGGAAGCAGGGACACGGCGCACGTCGTCCTTTCGCGTCACACCCGTGGTGGGACACGGGGCATGGCAGAGGCAAGGCGATGCAGAGGGGACGAGCGAAACGTTCCCGCT
>NZ_LJBR01000572.1 GCF_001282115.1 Streptomyces sp. NRRL B-24085
CTCCCGTCCGTACGCACCACCAGGAGACAGCAGTGGCCCGCCGCCCCCTCCCCCGCATCCTGAGCACAGGCAGCGCCCAGATCGCCCGGAGCCGGGAGCTGGCCCGAACGGCGGCCGACAGCGCCACCGACGTCCTCCACCCGTTGATCACCATGACCCGTGGTCTGCGCCGGCTGGCCTCGGCCGGGCGGCGCAGATGGGCCGAGACCCCCAAGGACAAGCGCGGACCGCTGCTGTTCCTGGTGGCCTCGGTGGTCCTGGTCGTGGCGCTCGTGCCGTACGGCCCGCTGCTCGCCGTCATCAGCCTGATGGCGGCGGCAGCCCGGCAGGGCCGGGACCGCAAGCCGCCGGAGCCGGACGGACCCGACGAGTCGCAGACCCAGCGCCTCCAGGCGCTGTACGAAGCGCTCGTCCCGTACTTCTCCGCGGCCGAGGACCCGGCCCCGCTGTACACCCACGGCGGCGAGTGGGAGAAGGCGTTCCCCGCGTACGAATTCGACGCCACCGGCCGCATCACCCATCTGCTGGTCCGCTACCCGGCGTACTTCACCGACGGCGAGGCCGAGTCCCGGGCCCGCATCGAGCAGTTGCTGCACGCCAAGTCGGGCCGCGGCCGCGAGTACCACTTCGCCTGGGACGAGGAGGGCAACGAACTCACACTCACCGTCCTCGCCCCGCTCCCCACCGACATCGCCGCCCAGCGTTTCGTCACCGCCCCGGGCGAGACCGTCCTCGGCTTCACCGACCCCACCCAGGTCCAGCGCACGCTGCCGCTCGGCTACGGCGAGGCGCAGCGCGACGTCCCGCCGGTCGTCTGGCGCACCGGCATCCGCTCCACCGAACCGCACCTGCTGGTCATGGGCCAGCCGGGCAGCGGCACCTCGACCCTGCTGCGTTCCATCGCGCTCCAGGCCCTCCAGTACGGCGATGTCGTCATCGTCGAGGGCGGCGGCACCGGCGAGTACGCGTGCCTGACCGGGCGGGACGGGGTCCTCGCGGTCGAGTGCGGGCTGGCGGGGACGCTCGCGAGCCTGGAGTGGGCGGCGACCGAGACGGAGCGCCGTCTGATCGCGGCCAACCGCGCCCGCCAGGCCGGCCACCCGCCGCCCGAGGACACCAAGCGCCCGCTGTGGATCCTCCTCGACCGTCCGAGCGTCTTCACCCACTTGGCGGCCGCGGAGGGCCGCAAGGATCCGCAGTCCCTGCTCCAGGTCCCCCTGCGGCACGGACGCGCGGCGAACGTCACGGTGGTGGTGGCCGACCAGTTCGACGGCGCGGAGGCGCTGAGCGACGCGGTACGGCAGCACACGCGCGCGCGTGTCGTGCTGGGGCCCGCGACGCCGGACCAGTTGGAGGCCTTCCTCGGGGCGCCTCCGCACACGACCCCGGTGACCGACGTTCCGCCCGGCCGGGGGTACGCCCGCCTCGGGACGGGGCCGGTGCACCGCCTCCAGGTGCCGGCGACCCCGGACCCGTACGACGACGCGACGAGCGAGGCGGACCGGCAGGCGGTGCTGGCACTGCTGCCGGAGCGGACGACCCCGGCCGACGAGGAGACCGTCCCGGACCCGGACCGCAAGCCGCCGGCCGAAGCGGAACCCGACACGGAGCCCATCCCCACCGAAGCGGTGGCCGTGGAAGCGCAGTAGCCCTCGGAGCCCGCCGACGGCGGCAGGGCCGCGCAGACCGCCCCCGCCGTCAACCGGTCAGGCTACGAAGGTGCGCGGCGCCTTCCCGGCCCCGGAGTCCCGTTCTCCACCACCCGCGCCGCTCCTCCACGCCCCCGACCGTGAACGGCAAGCGCAATAGCCCTCGGAGCCCGCCGACGGCTTCGGGTGCGCCGCGCAGGCCCCCCTGCCACCGGCCCGTCAGGCCACGAAGGTGCGCGTACCTCCCCGCCCCCGAAGCCCCGTTCTCCACCACCCGCACTGCTCCTCCACCGCTCCCAACCGTGAACGGCAAGCGCAGTAACCCACAGAGCCCACCAGCGGCTTCGGGTGCGCCGCGCAGGCCGCCCCGCCACCGACCCGTCAGGCCACGAAGGTGCGCGGCGCACCCGAAGCCGCTGGTGGGC
>NZ_LJBR01000573.1 GCF_001282115.1 Streptomyces sp. NRRL B-24085
GAATCGGAGGGGGCCTTCAGACCTGTACGGGCCGTAGCGGCGGTGGGCGGGGCCGCCGTGGGTCTCTTCAGGGAGGGCAGGCGGTTCAGCAGAGCCTGGACTGCTCCGCTCGCGTTGCGTATTCGGGTCGGGCGCCGCTTTCGCATCCCCCGGGCTCTTCGGACACGCATGGTTCCCACTGTGGGACGGATCCGCCCCGCCCGCGATGTGTGCTGTGCCACCCGGTGGAACCATCGTCCTGGTCCGCGACGTTTTTCCAGGTGGACCGCGCGTGTGCCGGCTGATCACTGGACGACTCGCCTGCGTACTGAAGGTTCCGAGAGAGAAGGGCGGCTCCGTGGACGTGCTCGACATCCTGCTGTTGCTGGTGATCGCCGCCTACGCGGCCTCCGGCTACCGGCGCGGCCTGGTGGCCGGCTGCGTCTCGTTCGCCGGTTTCGTCGGCGGCGCGGTCGTGGGCGTGTGGGTGCTGCCGTGGATGATGGACCTGGTGACACCGGGGAGCACGGAGGCGACGGTGACCGCGGTGCTGACCGTGCTGGTCCCGGCCGCCGTGGGGCACGAGCTGGCGGGACGCCTCGCGCTCAGGCTGCGCCGGGAGCTGGACCAGGGCCCGCTCAGGGTCGCCGACGGCGTCGGCGGGGCCGCCGCCAACTCCGTGGCCGTGCTCGTCGTCGCCTGGGTCGCCGCCAGCGTGCTCGGTGCCTCCTCGTCCCCGCTGGTCACCTCGGCCATCCGGGACTCCGCCCTGCTCGGCACCGTCCAGGACGCCATGCCGGAGACCACGCCGTCCTGGTTCTCCCGGGCCACCTCCGCGCTCACCGAGGCGGGCTTCCCGCAGGTCTTCAACCCGTTCGAGAACGAGTCGACGGCCGAGGTCGCGAGGCCCACCGGCGACAGCGTCACGGCCGCCGCCACCGACGCCGCCAAGCTCAGCACCGTCAAGATCGAGGGCGCCTCCGGCACCCAGGGCCGCGAGGGCAGCGGTTTCGTCTACGCGCCGCAGCACGTGATGACCAACGCCCACGTGGTCGCCGGCATCGACGAGCCGGGCGTCCGGGTCGGCGGGGTCGGCCGGACGTACGAGGCACGGGTGGTGCTGTTCGATCCGGACCGGGACGTGGCCGTGCTGTACGTCCCTGACCTGCGCGCACCGGTGCTGCGCTTCGACGACGGTGCCTCGCGGGGCGACTCCGCGGTGGTCGCGGGCTATCCGCAGGACGGCGACCTGAACCTCCAGGCGGCCACGGTGGCGGGCCGGGTGAAGGCGACCGGGCAGAACATCTACAGCGACGCCACCGTCACCCGCGAGATCTACTCCATCCGCTCGACCGTGCGCCCCGGCAACTCCGGCGGCCCCCTGCTCACCACCTCCGGCAAGGTCTACGGCGTGGTCTTCGCCCGTTCGACCTCCGACGACGAGACGGGCTACGTCCTGACCGCGGACGAGGTCGCGGGGGACGCCGAGAAGGCGGCGGACGCCACCTCACCGGTGGACACGGGCGAGCTGGTCACCTCGTAGCGGGCGGTCTCCCGGATGATGGAGCCACGGTCCCGCACGGCACCGGTCCGGTCCCGCACGGCTCCAGGAGGCTCCCGTGCCCGTGTTCTTCCTGATCCCACTGTTCGTTGCCTGCCAGGTCCTCAGAGACGGCGCCCCATGAGCACGTCGTCGACGTACTCCCCCGCCAGCAGGAACTCCCCGGGCAGCACGCCCTCGACGGCGAAGCCCTCGGACTCGTAGAGCCGGCGGGCGGGCGTGTTGTGGCCGAGGACGCGCAGGGTGAGGCGGCGGGCGCCGCGGCGGCGGGCCTCCTCGGTGACCGCCCGGATCAGGGCCCTCCCGACACCGCAGCCGCGGGCCCCGGCGCTGACGACGAAGCCCTGGATCTGGCGCACATGGGCGTTCGCTTCGAGCCCGGTCGGGGAACCGAGACGGACGTACCCCAGGATGCGGCGGCCGGCCTCGGCGACCAGGCAGTCGTCGGGGAGGTGACGCTCGTCGAAGAACGGCCGGTAGGGCGGCCGCTGTTCGGGCAGGACCTCGTGCAGCGGCGACCACTCGGCGCGGTCGAGGCGGCCCAGCTCCTCCTCGTCGTCGGGAAGGGCCAGGCGTATGGACAGCTCGGGCATGACCGTAAGCCTACGGTCGGGGTACCGGAACCAGACATCGCTCTTACGCACCCACCAGGCAGGATGAGTTCATGCAACTTTCAAGAATCGCGGTGGCCGGGGCTTCCGGACTGATCGGCTCGGCCCTGGTGCGGTCCCTCACCGCGGACGGGCACGAGGTGGTGCGCCTGGTGCGCCGGGAGCCCCGGGACGGCGAGGTCCGCTGGGACCCCGAGGCCGGACGGGTCGACACGGCCGGCCTCGCCGGGTGCGACGCCGTGGTCAACCTCGCCGGGGCGGGGGTCGGCTCGCGGCGCTGGACGGAGGCGTACAAGAAGCGGATCCGCGACAGCCGGGTGAACGGCACGAGCGCCCTCGCCCGGGCCGTCGCCTCCCTGGACGAGCCGCCGAAGGTCTTCGTGAACGGCAGCGCGATGGGCTACTACGGCGAGACCGGCGACCGGGTCGTCGACGAGAGCTCACCGCCCGGGGAGGGGTTTCTGCCCGAGCTGTGCGTGGAGTGGGAGGAAGCGGCCGCGCCGGCGCGGGAGGCGGGCGTACGGACGGCGTTCACCCGCACCGGTCTGGTGGTGGGGCGCGGCGGCGGGGCCTGGGGG
>NZ_LJBR01000574.1 GCF_001282115.1 Streptomyces sp. NRRL B-24085
GTCCTGGGGGACGAGGGGGCGGATCCACGGGGGCCGGGAACACCTGACTGCGGTGCGGAAGGGGTCAGTCGCAGTTCGTATTCACCGGTGTGCGGGTTGAGCACCCACTGGTCGGCGGGGTCGATTTCGCCCGCCCGCCCACGGCCTTGTGCGTCCACGGTTGCTGAATCCTCCGTCGGCCGGATGCACCGGATCGCTCACACTAGCCGTCCGATTCGCCGACAGGTTACGGCGGTGACGCATTCCACGTCCCTACAACCGGGCAATCCGCCCATTTACCCGGACACCGCTTCGCCACCTTGGCGAACGCTTTACTCGCAGGTGTCCTCGGCGGCGGTGTTGCCGCGGAACGCGGGCACCCCTTCGCCGTTCTCGGATTGTCCGCGGGCTTCTTCGTCCCGGGAATCCTCGGAAACCCCCGGGGCTTTCTCCGTCACCTTCACCGGCGCATCCTTGCGCAACTGTTCGAAAAGGCGCCGGGCCTCGGGTTCGACGAGTTGATCACGATTGGCGTCGTACACGTAGGACTCCCGCGGCACGGTAAGGAATTGCACCCGCCCGGCCGGGATGTGCCGCAGGCCGCGCACGAGTTCGTACAGCCCGCGCAGACTTGCCAGACCGGGGTCGGTGGTGAGCGAGGAAGTCGCCGCGTCCAGCACGGGATAGAGCTTCACCGGATTCAGCAGTACGTCATTGCTCTGCACCTTGTTGACGAGTGCCCCGAGAAAGCGCTGCTGGCGGTCCATCCGGTCGGTGTCGCTGCCGTTGCCGAGGGACTTGCGGGCGCGCACGTAACCGAGCGCCTCCTCGCCGTCGAGCGTCACCCGCCCCGCCGGGAGCCGCAGCTTGGCGGCCTTGTCGTCGATCGGTTCGGCGAGGCAGACCGCGACCCCGTCGACGGCGTCCACCATGTCCTTGAAGCCGTGGAAGTCGACGACCACGTGATGATCCACGCGAATGTTCGTGAGTTTCTCGACGGTCCGGATCGTGCAGGCCGAACCGCCCTTCTGGAAGGCGTAGTTGAACATCGCGAACATGGGCGCGCTGCGGGTCCCGTCCCGCCCCAGGCAGGCCGGCACGTCCACCATCAGGTCCCGCGGCAGGGACACGGCCGTCGCGGTGCGCCGCCCGGCGGCCAGGTGCAGCAGGATCGTGGTGTCCGACCGCTCGGTCCCGGAGTCCCGGCCGTACCGCCCGTTCCCGTCGCCCGACCGCGAGTCGGACCCGATCAGCAGGATGTTCTGCGCGTCCTTGACGAGCGAGGTCGGCCGGTCCTTCTCGTACCGGGCGAGTTCGGCGGCGGCCGCCTCGTCCGCGGTGATGTTCCCGTCGAGCTTGGCGTACAGGGCCCACCCGGTGCCGCCGGCCGCGGCGGCGACCACGGCGACGACGAGCCCGCCGCACCGGACCCGCCTGCGCCGGCGCCGCCGTATGAGCCCCTCCCCGCTCGCCGACGACCCGGCGCCGGGCCCGAGGGTGCCTGCGCTGTCGGTCACGACGGGTGCCCCCTCACGGCGTAGGCGCACAGCTCCTGTCTGCTCCTACGACCATGGCGTGGACCGGCTCCTGGGGGCGCCCGGTGCTGAGCCGTCCGGGTGAAGGGTGCGTCCGGCGCCCTCCGGTGGTCCGGCCCGCCTCAGCCACCCGGACCACGATCCCGGCCCGGAACCCCGGCCCGGCGGATCAGCGCGGTCGGCTCCGGCGCGGCGCCACCGGAGCGTCGGCGCCCTGCCCGTGCGGCACGACCGGACCCGTGCGACCCCGTCCCGTCGCAGCCGGCGCCCGGTGTCGGCACAGCCTCACGAAGGGGCTCGCCCGCCCCGTTCAGCGGCGTACGGCGGTCACCCGCTCGCTCTCGATCCGCTGGGCGAGGGCCTCCTCGCCCAGGCGGTCCAGATTCCGGCACAGCACGACGGACCCCCCGTTGGCGAGCGGCCCGTACAGCCCGGCGTTCAGCCCGTCCCACGTGTCGTACGGCAGTCCCGACAGCACCCGGTCCCGCGTCCCCTCGGCCCGGGCCCGCTCCACGAGCTCGGCGCCGCTGAACTCCCGTCCCGCCACGACCAGCGCCGGCTCCTCGGGATCCACCGGGGCGAACGGCGCGAACCGGTCGCCCTGGCCCGGCACCTCCACGGCGTAGTCGACGAACCCGTCCGGCGGCTGCGGGAACCGTCCGCCCAGCGGCCGCAACGCCAGCGCGACCCGCTCCCCGGAGCAGGCCCGGGCCGCCTCCAGGGTGTCCGGCCCGCTCACTACGACGTCGGCCGCGGCCGGGTCCCCGCCCACGTCCGCGACCACGCCCACCGACGCGCACGCCAGCAGCCACACCGCCGTCTGCCAGTGCGCGGGCAGCAGCAGCGCCACCCGGTCGCCGGGCGCGGCGGCGAGGTCGCCCTGGAGGAGGTTCGAGGTCTTGGCCACCCAATTGGCGAAGGTGGCCACGGACAGTTCGACGCGTTCGCCCGTGGCGTCGTCGTAGAAGGTCACCAGGGGGCGTCCGGGGTCCGCGGCGAGCGCGGAACGCAGCAGGTCGGCAGGGGTGCGATCGGTGGCGTTCACCCGCGAAAGCGTACGCGGGCGCGCGGCCGGACACCTCCGCGCGGGGCCACCGGTTCGGCGCAACGGCTCCCGACGGTCCGTCAGTTCCCCGATGGACAGATTTATATGCCTATGTCCAGGATCGGGGGCATGCGTGGACTTCTTGCTTCCTCGGTCGGCGTCACCTGCGCGGCCGCCCTCGCCCTTCCCCTCACCTCGCCCGCCGCCGCGGCGAGACCGGTGTCCCCGGCAGCCGTGAGACCGGCGCCGGGCGCGGAAGCCCTCGGGGCCACCCAGTCGCTGCCCCTCGCGCCCCTGGCCTCCGGTGACCGCACCCTGGCCCCGGCGGCCGAACAGGGCCTGCCCCGCCGGGACGTACGCCACTTCTCCCTCGTGGGGGTGGTCTGGGACGACCCGGACGCCGTACTGCACGGCAGCGTCCAGGTCCGCACCCGTGCGGCCGGCACCGACACCTGGTCCGGCTGGCAGGACCTGGAGACCCACAACGACGACGCCGCCGACCCCGGCACGGCCGAGCGCACCTCCGGCCGCGTCCGCGGCGCCACCGCGCCCCTGTGGGTGGGCGACTCCGACGGGGTGGAGGTACGGGTCCGCGCCGAGGCCGACCGCAGGACCGAGGACACGGCCCGCGGCTCCCGTACGGCGACCACGACCGGCCCGCTGCCGACGGGGCTGCGTCTGGAACTCGTGGACCCGGGGGAGAGCGCACCGGCGCCCGCCCGCCCGGAGAGCGCGGCCGGCGCACCCCACCGCGCCCTCGCACCCCGCTCCGCGCCCACCGCCGAACCCGCCGAGGCCCTCGCCCGGATGGACGCCTCCGCCGCCAACGCCGATCTCGCCGACCTCGGCGCCACCGAGATCCCGGCGCTGGACCGGCAGCAGACCGAACAGGAACTGTTCGCCCTGCGTGCGGGGGAGTTGACGGACCGGCAGCGCGCGAAGCCGTACATCGGGCCGCGCCCGCGCATCGTCACCCGGCGCGGCTGGGGGGCCGACGAGAGCCTGCGCGAGCGGGGCTTCGTCTACACCAAGAAGGTCAAGGCGGCCTTCGTGCACCACACGGCGTCCGGCAACGGCTACCGCTGCACCCAGGTGCCCTCGCTCATTCGCGGTATCTACCGCTACCACGTCAAGAGCATGGGCTGGCGCGACGTCGGCTACAACTTCCTCGTCGACAAGTGCGGAAACATCTACGAGGGCCGGGCGGGCGGGGTGGCGAAGCCGGTTCTCGGCGCCCACACCCTCGGGTTCAACTCCAACAGCATGGGGATCGCCGTCCTCGGCAGCTACGGCTCCAAGAAGCCGCCCGCCGCCGTGACGAAGGCCGTCGCACGGCTGGCCGCCTGGAAGCTCGGTCTCCACGGCGCCAACCCCAAGGGCAAGACGTATCTGAAGTCCGGCGGTGGCAACCTCTATCCGAAGGGTAAGAAGGTACGACTGAACGTGATCTCCGGCCACCGGGACGGCTTCGCCACGGAGTGCCCCGGACGGCAGCTCTACCGCAAGCTCGGGTCCACCCGCACGACAGCCGCCCGTCTCCAGGGTCGTTGACGGTCGCTGAGGGCCGGGGAGAGCTCGTACCACCCGTTTCACCGCCGTCGGGGGGCAGGCGCGCATGCCGCACGGTCTCCGAGGGTGCCGCACCACGGTCTGCATAAACTGGCCGGTCGAAAGACAGTTCGGGCCGGTCCCGGCAGGAAGCGGAGACGACAGGTGACAGAAGCGATCCTCCTGGTCGGCGGCAAGGGCACGAGGCTGCGACCCCTCACGGTCCACACCCCCAAGCCCATGGTCCGTGCGGCCGGCGTCCCCTTCCTCACGCACCAGCTGGCGAGAGCGCGGGCGGCGGGCGTCGACCACATCGTCCTGGCGACGAGCTACCTCGCGGAGGTCTTCGAACCGCACTTCGGCGACGGTTCGGCCCTGGGGCTCCACCTCGAGTACGTCACCGAGGAGGAGCCCCTCGGCACGGGCGGCGCGATCCGCAACGTGGCCGCCCGTCTGCACTCCGGCCCAGACGACCCGGTCCTGATCTTCAACGGCGACATCCTGACCGGCCTGGACATCAGAGCCCTGGTGCGCACCCACGAGACCACGGGCGCCGACGTCTCCCTGCACCTCACGAAGGTGACGGACCCCCGGGCCTACGGACTGGTCCCGACCGACGACACGGGCCGGGTCCTCGCCTTCCTGGAGAAGCCCCAGAGCCCCGAGGAGATCGTCACCGACCAGATCAACGCCGGGGCGTACGTCTTCCGCCGCTCGGTCATCGACACCATCCCGCGGGGCCGACCGGTCTCGGTCGAACGCGAGACCTTCCCCGGCCTCCTGGCGGCCGGGGCCCACCTCCAGGGCATGGTGGACTCGACGTACTGGCTGGACCTCGGCACGCCCGCCGCCTTCGTGCGCGGCTCGGCCGACCTGGTCCTCGGCCGGGCCCCCTCACCCGCGGTCCCCGGCCGCTGCGGCGACCGCCTGATCCTGCCCACGGCACGGGTCGCCCCCGACGCCAAGCTGACGGCCGGCACGGTGGTCGGCGAGGGCGCGTACGTCGCGGAGGGCGCCCGCGTCTCCGGCTCGACGATCCTGCCGGGCGCGGTCATCGAACCGGGCGCCGTCATCACCGACTCGCTGATCGGCACGAGGGCCCGCGTGGGCGAGCGCTCGGTCCTCACCGGCACGGTCATCGGCGACGGCGCGGTCATCGGCGCCGACAACGAACTGCTGGACGGCATGAGGATCTGGTGCGACGCGAGGATCCCGGCGGGAGCGGTCCGCTTCTCCTCGGACCAGTAGCAGCCATGTACAGCCCCTGCGGCGTCTGAGGAGCGGGGGTCCGGGGGCGGAGCCCCTGGCAGCGGGGTCGAAGGGGCGGCAGCCCCTGGGGGA
>NZ_LJBR01000575.1 GCF_001282115.1 Streptomyces sp. NRRL B-24085
TCAGACCGCGCACCTTGCGGCCGAACCCGGCCTCCAGGCCGAGCGCGCCGCCCAGGTGCACCTGGTAGCCCTCGACCTGCTCGCCCCGGTCGTTGAGGACGAGCTGGCCCTTGAGACCGATGTCCGCCACCTGGATACGGGCGCAGGCGTTCGGGCAGCCGTTGAGGTTGATGGTGAGCGGCTCGTCGAAGTCCGGGATGCGGCGCTCGAGTTCGTCGATCAGCTGCGAGCCGCGCGCCTTGGTCTCGACGATGGCGAGCTTGCAGTACTCGATGCCGGTGCAGGCCATGGTGCCGCGCCTGAAGGGGGAGGGCTTGGCCGTCAGGTCCAGCGCCTCCAGGGCCTCGACCAGTGGCTGGACCTGCGCCTCCTCGACGTCGAGGATGATCATCTTCTGCTCGACGGTGGTCCGGACCCGCCCCGAGCCGTGCGCCTCGGCGACCTCGGCGATCTTCGTCAGGGTGGCGCCGTCGACGCGGCCGACGCGCGGGGCGAAACCGACGTAGAAGAGGCCGTCGTTCTGGCGGTGCACGCCGACGTGGTCGCGCCAGCGGCCCGAGGGCTCGGCGGGCGCGGGACCGTCGACCAGCTTGCGCTTCAGGTAGTCGTCCTCCAGGACCTGGCGGAACTTCTCCGGGCCCCAGTCGGCGACGAGGAACTTCAGACGGGCGCGGTTGCGCAGCCGGCGGTAGCCCCAGTCGCGGAAGATGCCGACCACGCCGGCCCACACCTCGGGCACTTCCGCCAGCGGCACCCAGGCGCCGAGCCGCACACCGAGCTTCGGGTTGGTGGACAGGCCGCCGCCCACCCACAGGTCGAAACCGGGCCCGTGCTCGGGGTGCTCGACACCGACGAAGGCGATGTCGTTGATCTCGTGGACCACGTCGAGCAGCGGGGAGCCGGAGATCGCGGTCTTGAACTTGCGGGGCAGGTTGGAGAACTCCTTGCTGCCGATGTACCGCTCGTGGATCTCCTCGATCGCCCAGGAGCCGTCGATGATCTCGTCCTCGGCGATGCCGGCGACCGGCGAGCCGATGACGACGCGCGGGCAGTCGCCGCAGGCCTCGGTGGTGGAGAGGCCGACCGCCTCCAGGCGGTTCCAGATCTCCGGGACGTCCTCGATGCGGATCCAGTGGAGCTGGATGTTCTGCCGGTCGGTGATGTCGGCGCTGCCGCGCGCGAACTCCTCGGAGATCTCGCCGATCACGCGGAGCTGCCGGGTGGTGAGGCGTCCGCCGTCGATCCGCACCCGCAGCATGAAGTACTTGTCGTCCAGCTCCTCCGGCTCCAGGATCGCGGTCTTGCCGCCGTCGATGCCGGGC
>NZ_LJBR01000576.1 GCF_001282115.1 Streptomyces sp. NRRL B-24085
CCGCCCAACTGCCCGGCCAGTCCACTCCCCCGCCGGGCAGCGACGCCCCCGTCCGGGCGACGTCCGCGATCCATCCGGCGGGCCAGCTCGCGCACCAGGCCAGACCCTCGGCCACCGGCATCGCCACGGGTGCCGTCGCCAGCGCCGCGAAGCCCAGCACCGTGGCCGGGGCGACCGCGAACTCCACGAGCAGGTTGCACGGCACCGCCACCAGGCTCACCCGCGCCGACAGCACGGCGACCACGGGCGCGCACAGGGCCTGCGCGGCAGCGGCGGCGGCCAACGCCTCCGCGAGTCGCGGCGGCACCCGGCGCCTGCGCAACGCCAGGCTCCAGCGCGGCGCGAGCGTGAGCAGGGCCCCGGTGGCCAGCACGGAGAGCAGGAAGCCGTAACTGCGGGCCAGCCACGGGACGTACAGCACCAGCAGCAGGACGGCCGTCGCCAGCGCCGGGATCAGGGATCTACGGCGTCCGGTCGCGAGGGCGAGCAGGGCGACGGCTCCGCAGGCAGCGGCCCGCAGCACGCTCGGGTCCGGTCGGCACACCACGACGAACCCCAGGGTGAGCCCGCCGCCGAGCAGCGCGGTCGCCCGCAGGGACACCCCGAGGCGGGGCGCCAGGCCTCGTCGTTCCACGAGTGGGGCGAGTCCGGGCGGCCCGATGAGCAGGGCGAGCAGGATCGTGAGGTTGCTGCCCGAGACGGCGAGCGTGTGCGCGAGGTCGGTCTCCTTGAACGCCTCGTCCAGCTCGGGCGTGATCCGCGCGGTGTCCCCGACGACCAGCCCCGGCAACAGGGCCCGCGCGTCCGCCGGCAGCCCGTCGGTGGCCTCCCGCAGCCCCGCCCGCAACCGCCCCGCGAACCTCTGCGTCCCCGACGCCTCTCCGACGACCTCGGGGCCTGCCCGGTCCCGCACCCGCAGGACGGCCGCGACCCGGTCGCCCCCGAACGACGCCGGCGCGGCACGCGCGGTGACCCGCACCCGCGTGGACGGCAACAACCCGAGCCAGGGCGACCGAGCGGATCCTTCGGCGGCGGGCGTGGCCCCACCGTTCCCCGAACGGCCGGTGGCCGCCACCTCCGCTCGCGATCCGGTGCCCGCACGCGCGTCGACGATCAGCAGCACCGGCGCCCGTGTCGCCACCACTGCCCCGTCCTCGGTCTCCACCCGCCGGACATCGGCCTCGACGACGACGGCGGTCGGGGCCACGTGGTCCCCGGTGATCCGGGGGCGGGTCAGCCGGGGGTCGGCGGTCACCCGGACCTCGGCGGTCACGGTGGCGTACTGCCGGGCCAGCGCGGGCACCGGCCCCCGCCGCAGGTCGGCGCCGTGCAGTCCGGCCGACGCGGCGGCCGCCG
>NZ_LJBR01000577.1 GCF_001282115.1 Streptomyces sp. NRRL B-24085
CCCCGCACCCGCCCACTGGCCCCAACCAACATCCCCCGCGACACTGAAAGGCGTGCGCACTGTCAAAGCGACGGCCGCCGCCGTCACCGCAGCCCTGGCCGCCGGCGCCGCCGGAATCGTCGCCGGGCGGATCGCCAGCGACGCCGGACTGAAGGCGCCCGCGGGCCGCCCCCTGCCCGGCGAACCCCGGCTCACCGTCCACTCCACCGCCGCCGGCCGCATCACCCTCACCCGCGACCTCGCCACCCTCCGCCCCGGCACCTACGGCCTGGCAGGCGACGCCTCCCACGCCGTCGTGGGGCCCGTCCTCGCCGCGGAACCGCACTCCGCCGACACCGTCGTCCGCCGACTGGAACGCGTCACCCACGGCACCCTGGCACCCGGCGACAAGGTGTGGCTCACCCCGAACGCGTACGTCGGCGACCCGGGGTCGGCCCTCGGCCTCGACCACACCGACGTCGAGATCCCGGGTGAACTGGGCGCCCTGCCCGCGTGGTTCGTCCCCGGCGTCCGGGACACCTGGGTCATCGCCGTCCACGGCCTCGGCACGACCCGCGAACACGCCCTGAACGTCATGGAGTTCCTGCACCGCCACCGCTTCCCGGTCCTCGCGCCGGTCCACCGCGGCGACGTCGGCGCCCCCCGCCCGCCGGACGGCCTGAACCACTTCGGCGAGACCGAGTGGCGCGACCTGGACGCGGCGATGCGGTACGCCGTCAGCAACGGCGCCCGCCAACTCGTGCTGCACGGCTGGTCCACCGGCGCCACCATGGCCCTGCACGCCGCCGCCCGCTCCGGGCTGCGCGACCGCGTCAAGGGGCTCGTCCTGGACTCCCCGGTCCTCAGCTGGGAGCTGACCCTGCGTGCCCTCGCCGCGGCCCGCCACACGCCAGGCGTCCTCCTCCCGCTCGCGGTGCGCGCCGCGCAGGGCCGCACCGGCCTGCCCAGCGACCGCTTCGGCCTGTACGCCGACCGCACCGTCCCCGACGACTACCACGGGGACCGAACCGACGACGCGGTCCCGGCCCGCCCCCAGCCGCCGACCCTGATCCTCCACGGGCCGGACGACACCATCGCCCCCTGGGAGCTCTCCCAGCGTCTCGCCGACGCCCACCCTGACCGGATCGCCCTCCACACGGTCCGTCAGGCCCCGCACGCGGCGATGTGGAACGCCGACCCGAGCGCCTACGAAGAGGCACTGCGCCGTTTCCTCACCCCGCTGATGTGACCTCCGGGCGCCCCGGTCCCGCAGCTTCCGTTTAAGCCCGTACCACTGGCCTGATCTCGGCGTATGCCCCTCCGCGCGGCCCCGCCGCGGGACCCGCCCGGGTCCCGCGGCGGCATTCCGTTTGGGTTTTCGGACCGTCAACCGGAAGACTGCACCCGTGACGTCCCGTATCCCGCGCGACTCCAGGCTTCGACTCGTCCGCCCGCGACCCCTGGCCGCCGCCCCCACAGCCGTGAACCAACGGCGCCCACGGCGC
>NZ_LJBR01000578.1 GCF_001282115.1 Streptomyces sp. NRRL B-24085
CCCCCACCTCAGCGGGTGTGCGTGTTCCGTACCCCCACCTCGAAGGGACCAGCACATGCAACGCCGCCCTCAACCTCGTCATGTCAGGCACATGACATGGCAGCCAACCGCTGCAACTCGGCCAGCCAAGCCCACGCCGGCCGCTCTGACATCCCTCGGCACGGCCGTCGCCCTGGCAGCCGGCACCCTCATCGCCCTCGCCTCCGTGCCCGCCCACGCGGCCGCGGGCGCCACTCTGCCCTTCACCTCGGTCGAGGCCGAGTCCGCCACCACGACCGGCACCAGGATCGGCCCCGATTACACCCAGGGCACGCTCGCCTCGGAGGCGTCCGGGCGGCAGGCGGTCCGGCTCGGCTCGGGCCAGCGCGTGGAGTTCACCGTGCCGCGCGCCGCCAACGCCGTGAACGTCGCCTACAGCGTCTCGGACGGCCAGTCGGGCACCCTGAACGTCTACGTCAACGGCACCAGACTCGCGAAGACGCTGCCGGTGACCTCCAAGTACTCCTACATCGACACCGGTTGGATCCCCGGCGCCAAGACCCACCACTTCTTCGACAACGCCCGCCTCCTGCTGGGCCAGAACGTCCAGGCGGGCGACAAGGTCGCCTTCGAGTCCACCGGCGCCCAGGTCACCCTCGACGTGGCCGACTTCGAGCAGGTCGCGGCGGCCGCCGGCCAGCCCGCCGGGTCCGTGTCCGTCACCTCCAAGGGCGCCGACCCCACCGGCAACGGCGACTCCACCCAGGCCTTCCGGGACGCGATCTCCGCCGCCCAGGACGGAGTGGTGTGGATCCCGCCGGGCGACTACCGGCTCACGTCCGCCCTGGGCGGCGTCCAGAACGTCACCCTCCAGGGCGCCGGGAACTGGCACTCGATCGTGCACTCCTCCCGGTTCATCGACCAGTCGAGTTCCGCCGGAGGCGTCCACATCAAGGACTTCGCGGTCGTCGGCGAGGTCACCGAGCGGGTCGACTCCAACCCGGACAACTTCGTTAACGGCTCCCTGGGCCCGGGGAGCTCGGTCTCCGGGATGTGGCTCCAGCACCTCAAGGTCGGTCTCTGGCTGACGGGCAACAACGACAACCTCGTCGTGGAGAACAGCCGCTTCCTCGACATGACGGCCGACGGCCTCAACCTCAACGGCAACGCCCGGGGCGTGCGCGTGCGGAACAACTTCCTGCGCAACCAGGGCGACGACGCCCTCGCCATGTGGTCGCTCTACGCCCCCGACACCAACAGCAGCTTCGAGAACAACACCATCACCCAGCCGAACCTCGCCAACGGCATCGCGATTTACGGCGGCACCGACATCGCCGTGCGGAACAACCTGGTCTCCGACACCAACGCCCTCGGCAGCGGCATCGCGATCTCCAACCAGAAGTTCCTCGACCCGTTCTTCCCGCTGGCCGGCACCATCACGGTCGACGGCAACACCCTCGTGCGCACCGGCGCCATGAACCCCAACTGGAACCATCCCATGGGGGCGTTGCGGGTCGACTCCTACGACAGTGCGATCAACGCGACCGTCAGCATCACCAACACCACGATCACCGACAGCCCGTACAGCGCCTTCGAGTTCGTGTCCGGCGGGGGACAGGGCTACCCGGTCCGCAACGTCACCGTGGACGGCGCGACCGTCCGCAACACCGGCACGGTCGTCGTGCAGGCGGAGGCCCAGGGCGCCGCGACCTTCCGCAACGTCACCGCCACCTCGGTGGGCTCGGCAGGCGTCTACAACTGCCCCTACCCGGTGAACTCCGGCACCTTCGCCCTCACCGACGGCGGCGGCAACTCCGGCTGGAGCAGCACCTGGTCGGACTGCTCGACCTGGCCGCAGCCGGGGCAGGGCAATCCCGAGCCGGACCCGAACCGCAACCTCGCCAAGGGCCGCCCGGCCACCGCGACCGGCTCCCAGGACGTCTACACGCCCGGCAAGGCGGTCGACGGCGACGCCAACAGCTACTGGGAGTCCAGCAACAACGCGTTCCCGCAGTCCTGGACGGTGGACCTCGGAGCGGCCGAGCCCGTGCGCAGGCTGGTGCTGAAGCTGCCTCCGCAGAGCGCCTGGCAGGCCCGCACCCAGACCGTCACCGTACTGGGCAGCACCGACGGCAGCACCTACAGCACCGTCGTCGGCGCGCAGGGCTACCGCTTCGACCCGGCGACCGGCAACACGGCCACCGTCACCCTGCCCGGCACCAGTTTGCGGTACCTGCGGCTTTCGGTGAGCGCCAACACCGGCTGGCCGGCCGCGCAGCTCAGTGAAGTGGAGGCGTACCGGACCTCGTGACCGGGAGCGTCCCGCACGGCCCCGCGCTTCACCGCCGAACCACCCATGCACAGGGGTCCACGGCCAGTGAAGCGCGGGGCACCCGCCTGCACACATGATCGCGTTCCTCGGACAGATCAACCTTCATCCAGGCCGACATCAGTTCGTCTGTCGTGGATGACGGACGGCGGTCGGTGATCGATGATCATGCCCGTCGCGGTCGCTGTCCCCGATCTCCCTCAGGCCGTGTCCGCGCGGGGGCCGGTCCATGCCGCTCCTGTCCTCGGCGGAGACAGCGGTGGGCTGCGAGACTGTGTCCTGTGCGGTGAGCGTGCCGGTCAGCGCGAGCACTGCCGCCGAATCGGGCGCCGGATGCAGGACTTGGTGGTGGGGGTTGTTCGGTCCGCTCGGCCGAGCGGACTGTGCCGGGACTGCGGCCGCAGGCCGCATGGCTCCCGGGACCACCAGCCCAGTTGGCCTGCGGCAAGCCGTTCCATCTGCGGGAAGATGTCGGCTGATGCATGTCGTGCTCCAAACCGGTCCGCCGAAACAGCCAACCCGGATCCGCTGCGCGTGTGACCGTTTGCGGCGGCATCCTGGACGGACTGGCCCAGGGCTCGGCCCCACGGCACTTGGGCCGGTGATTCGTCCCCGGCACCTGCGTCCGTGTCAGCGACCGGGCGGCATCCGGGGCGCATCTGTTTATGACCCTCGGGTTCTTGACGAGTTCGGCCACAGGCTCTGCATGATCCGCAGTCCCCGCCTGCATACACCCCGCTCGTAGAGCCGCCGTCCGGCGGTTCGGGCACCTGCAGGTTGCGGACCGAAGTGGCTGCCCAGCGGGCCACGATGGCGGGACGGCCCTGTCTGCCGTATCGGCCCGGCTCCAGCAGGAAGTCGCTGGCCTTGGCACCGCATGCGTCAAGCTCGGGCTGACAAGAAATCCGTGCTCCTTGAGCGCCCTGAGGACCAGCAGCTGCGACGTTCACAAGCCCTCGCGCAAGCAACCGTCACCACGGACGGGGAATTTGGCCAAGCGCGTTGGGACGCCCAGCCGTCAGTCCTCACGTGCGAAGCAGGCCAACGCGTGGCTGAGTCCAGCCGGTCGCTTCTCCTCCGCTTTGCGGCCGTTACGGCTGCACGCCGAGCCACCAGGCTCCATACGCCGTCCGTCCCGCGGCAGTGATCGCGGCGCAGGTTCGCCTTGCATGCCTGACGCTCAGGCGACGTTGGAATGTCGCGCAATTACAAATCTGACGCATAATCTTGCGCTGTCTTGTCAGTGGTGGTTGAGTGTGGCCCGCCCCACAACGCATCCGAGCACAGTCGGTGGGGCCTCCTCCACGTCATGCCCGAAGGGGACCCACCCATGAGAGTTGCCCGGTTCCGTCGTACGCGTCGCGCCAGCGCGGTCGCCCTCATCTCCGCGCTCACCCTGACCGCCCTGGCCGCCTGCGGCACCAGCAGCAGCGACGACGGCGACGACTCCAAAGGGAACGGAGCGAGCGACCCGTCCGCCCCGCTGGACCCCAAGACGAAGGTGACCATCACCATCGACTGCATGCCTCCGACCGCGAAGGCGGCCGAGCTGAGGGAGTGGAAGGAGGACGTCGCCGAGTTCAACAAGACGTATCCCAACGTCACCATCGAGGGACGTTCCACTCCCGGCCAGTGCCTGGAGCCCGCCCGGTTCACCGCGATGCTGAAGGCCAAGTCGCAACCGGACGTCTTCTACACCTACTTCACCGACCTGGACCAGGTGCTCTCCGAGAACGGCGCCGCCGACATCAGCGCCTACGTCAACGACAAGTCGGTGCCGGCACTCAAGGACATCGACCCCAACGTGCTCGGCCAGCTCAAGAAGGACGGCAGGCTCTACGGTCTGCCCACCAGCAACTACACGATGGGCCTGCTCATCAACCGCAAGCTGTTCAAGCAGGCCGGCCTCGACCCCGACAGCCCGCCGCGCACCTGGGACGAGGTCCGTTCCGCCGCCAAGAAGATCGCCGGACTGGGCGACGGCATCGCGGGATTCGGTGAGTACAGTGCCGGCAACACCGGCGGCTGGCACTTCACCGCCCAGCTCTACAGCCGGGGCGGGAACATCGTCGACGCGAGCGGCAAGAAGGCCGCCTTCAACGACACCCTCGGCAAGCAGGTCGCCGAGAACCTCCACGCCATGCGCTGGGAGGACGACAGCATGGGCAAGACCCAGTTGCTGAAGTGGGGCGACCTCCAGAAGCAGATCGCCACCGACAAGCTCGGCATGTACCTCGCCGCCCCGGACGACATCGCGTACATGGTCCAACAACTCGGCGCCAAGTACGAGAACTTCGGCATGGGCCCGATCCCCGGCGGACAGAGCACCCTCGCCGGCGGCAACAACTACATGATCAAGCAGGGCATCTCCGGCGACAAGATCAAGGCCGCGATCGCCTGGCTCAACTTCAAGAACCTCACCGTCGGCAAGGGCCAGTTCAACTGGGAGCGGACCAAGGCCGACAAGCTCCCGGTCGGTGTGCCGCAGCCCAACTTCTGGCTGAACGAGTCCAAGACCAAGGACGACGCCGCGCGCCAGGCGAACGCCACCATGCCGGTCGCCAACTTCAAGACGTTCATGGACAACCCGGTGCCGGGCAAGGCCGAGCCGCCGAAGGCGCAGGAGATCTACAAGGTCCTCGACAACGTCATGTCCGGCATCCTCACCAACAAGAACGCCGACGTCGACAAGCTGCTTGCCACCGCCGAGTCGCAGGTCAACCAGGTCCTGGCCAACCAGTGACCGGCACGGGCGGGGCGGCCGAAGGGCGGCCCCGCCCGGCAGCAGATCCAGCAGCCCAGCACCGAGGAGCGACGATGTCGGCCCCGAGCCTGACCCCGAGCAAGGCGGGACCCGCCCGCCCTCCCGAGCCGCGCGCGGCGGGCCCATCGACCCGCGGCGGCTCCTTCGCCAACAGCCTCAGGCGCAACCTGACGGCCCACGGCTTCCTCATCGGAGCCGTGCTGTGTTTCCTGGTGTTCTCCTGGTACCCGATGATC
>NZ_LJBR01000579.1 GCF_001282115.1 Streptomyces sp. NRRL B-24085
CCCCGTGGCTCCGCCACGCCCCGGTCGCCCCGGCCCCCTGCGGCCCGCGCCGCCGGTGCAGCGGACGCCTCACGACGTGGCCGTGGCCAAGCCCGCAGTGCCGGGCCCCGCAGCCACCTCTTCCCCTGCTCCGGTCCCGGCTTCGGCGGCCCCGCAGATCCAGCTCATCCCGGCCTCGGCCACCGGTGCGCTCGACGCTGCCGAGGAAGCCGTCGATCTCCTGCTGGAGTCGGGCCGTGCCCCCGGTGAGGTGCTGGTGATCACCACCGGCGACCAGCATCCCTGGGCCGCTCATGAGCTGTCCTTCGGCGAGGCCGCCTACTGGGCCCAGCACGACGCCGGTGACGACGTGTTCTACGCGGACGCCACCGCCGCCTCGCGTGCCGTGTCCCGTCCGGTGGTCGTCGTCGCCGTCAACGGGGGTTCCGCCGCGGCTGTCGCCGAGGCGCTGCCTCTGGCCCACGCCCGGGCCGGTGCCCTGCTGATCGTCTGCGGTGACCCGCAACTGATCAACTCGGTGCTGGGCGCAGGCGTCTGAGCCGGTTTCAGTGGGTCCGGAAGGACCCGGGGGGTGAGGAAAGGTGCCGCTCGCGCGGCACCTGCACGGCGAGTCCTTCGGCATGCCCGCGTCTGAACGGACGGCCGAAGACCCGGACTTTACCCGCCGTTCCCGATCCAGCGGAGTGTGCCCGCCGCAAACGTCATCTCGGGGACGCCCGTGCCCGACACGCGAGGTGCCGTGCGTCATCAGCACGCCGGGGGCCGTACGTCACCGACGTACGGCCGAAGAACCGGTGACTGGGACCTGACCTCAGCGAGCCGCCACGCGGCGCAGGACCTCCGAGGCTGCGCCACCGGTGCGCGGCAGCATGGGCGGTGACTCGGACGTGGCGAAGGGTTCCGGCTCCGAGTCCGCGTTCGGCCGCCGTCCGCCGCGTCCCTCGCCGAGCACCTGCCATCCGTCGCGCGTCAGCGTGATGTACGCCCCGCAGCGCAGCCCGTGCAGCGTGCAGGCGTCACGCAGCCCCCACATCCACGCACCGTCCTCCTCCGTCCAACGCGCGTCGCCCTCACGGCAGTAGAGCAGCACGGCGGTCCGCACGGGGGTGCGGCGCCGCAGGTCGTGCGGGATCACCCGGCGCAGCTGGGCCAACAGCGTGTTCCGGAACATCCAGCCGTCAGCCGGTGCCGGGCGACGCGTGAACGAGGCGCTCGCCCGCAGCCGTTCGTCCGGGTCGAGGACCGCCACGATCGCGGTCGCCGGTTTGGGACGGTGCCGCGAGTGCAGTCCGCTGACGACCTCGCGCGGGTTGCGCAGCAGCGGGATGCCGGCCTCGGCCCACTCGGCGGGTTCGAGCAGACGGGCCAGAGGGTTGGCGGATGCGGCGGACAGGTCGGCTGACGACGTGGACGCCGCGGAGGACGGAGCGAATCCGAAGGTCACGGTCCTCCCTTCGGCTACGCGCCCATACGGCGGGCGGGGTCGGATTCGGGGGAGCGCGCACCGCAGCAGAGCCCTACCGGTCAACGGACGAGGCCGTGCGGGGAGCGGACCTCAATTCTTCCTGTCGAACTTGGTTGCGGCAACGAGCAATTGGGCTCGCCGACCCGAATCAGACGCTTCGTGGCATATATCCCTACCCAGTGTTTTGCCGGGCGACGCCTGAGTCCTCCGAGCCCGGTGACCGTTGACCGACATCGGGCCACGCGCGGAGCACTGACGTCTGCGGCGCCCGCTCAACCGCGTACCGCCAGCACCAGAGGCAACACCCCCTGGGCGCCTGACCGCAACAGCAGCCGGGCGGCGACCGCGAGGGTCCAGCCGGTCTCGGTCATGTCGTCGACGAGCAGTACGGGACCCTCCGCCGCCTGCAACGCCTCCCGCAGAGGCTCGGGCACGACGAGTGCCCCGTGCAGGGCCCGCAGCCGCTGAGCGCTGTTGGAACGGGGCAGGGAAAGATCGTCGGAGTGGTCCGTGTACGCGAGGGACCCCAGGAAGGGGAGGCGTCCGACGGTGGAGATCCGACTTCCCAGCGAGTGCACCAACTGGGGCCGGCTGCGGGAGGGAACGGTCACCACCCCGACAGGTCGGGCCGGTGCGTCCGGGGCGCCGGAGGCCCAGCCGTCGGGCGACTTCGCCCAGTCGGCCAACACGGTCACGACGGCGTTCGCCACGTCGTCGGGGACGGGAGCGTCCGGAGTCTGGGGCGCGAGCAGCGGCCGGAGACGGTTGCCCCAGCCGATGTCCGACAGCCGGCCGAGAGCCCGGCCCGGCCAAGCCTGTTCGCCGGGCGGGATACGGCCCTTCAGGTCGACGCCGATGGCCGGGAGGCCCGTGGGCCACATGCGGCGGGGTTCCACCACGACACCCGCGCGGGCGAGCGAGCCACCGGCCGTGTCCAGGGCGCCCGGGGAGATGTCGGTGGTGAATCGCGGGCCGGCGCAGTTGTCGCAGCGGCCGCAGGGAGCCGCCTGCTCGTCGTCCAACTGCCGCCTCAGGAACTCCATTCGGCAGCTTGTGGTGGTGGCGTAGTCGCGCATGGCCTGCTGCTCGGCGGCGCGCTGCTTGGCGACCCAGGCGTAGCGCTCGGAGTCGTACGACCAGGGCGCTCCCGTGGCGATCCAGCCGCCCTTGACCCGGTGGACCGCGCCGTCCACGTCGAGCACCTTGAGCATGATCTCCAGGCGCGTGCGGTTCAGCTCCACCAGCGGTTCGAGCGCGGGCAGCGACAGGGGACGGTCCGCGTGGGCGAGGGCGTCCAGGGTGCGTCGTACGGCTTCCTCGGGCGGGAACGCGACGGATGCGAAGTAGGACCAGATCGCCTCGTCCTCGCGGCCGGGCAGGAGCAGCACCTCGGCGTGCTCGACGCCTCGTCCGGCGCGGCCGACCTGCTGGTAGTAGGCGATGGGGGAGGAGGGCGAGCCGACATGGACGACGAAGCCGAGGTCGGGCTTGTCGAACCCCATGCCGAGCGCGGAGGTGGCCACCAGCGCCTTGACCTTGTTCGCCAGGAGGGCTTCCTCGGCCTGCTGGCGCTCGGCGTTCTCCGTCTTGCCGGTGTACGAGGCGACGGTGTGCCCGCACTGTCGCAGGAAGGCGGTGATCTCCTCGGCCGCGGCCACCGTCAAGGTGTAGATGATGCCGGAACCCGGCAGGTCGTCCAGGTGGTCAGCGAGCCACGCCAGCCGGTGAGCCGCGTCGGGCAGTTGCAGCACGCCGAGGCTCAGGCTCTCGCGGTCGAGCGGACCGCGCAGGACCAGCGCGTCCGAGCCGGTGCCGGTGCCCAACTGCTCCGCCACGTCAGCGGTGACCCGGGCATTGGCCGTGGCGGTGGTGGCCAGCACCGGCACCCCGGCGGGCAGCTCGGTGAGCATGGTGCGCAACCGGCGGTAGTCGGGGCGGAAGTCGTGGCCCCAGTCGGAGATGCAGTGCGCCTCGTCGACGACGAGGAGGCCGGTGGCGGCGGACAGCTCGGGCAGGACGTTGTCGCGGAAGTCCGGGTTGTTGAGCCGCTCGGGGCTCACGAGCAGCACGTCCACCGTCCCCGCGGCGACCTCGGCGCGGATGGTCTCCCACTCCTCGGGGTTCGAGGAGTTGATGGTCCGGGCGTGGATGCCGGCTCGGGCGGCGGCCTCGACCTGGTTGCGCATGAGCGCGAGCAGCGGAGAGACGATCACGGTCGGCCCGGCGCCTCGCTCGCGCAGCAGCGCGGTCGCCACGAAGTACACCGCGGACTTGCCCCACCCCGTGCGCTGTACGACCAGGGCCCGGCGCTTGTCGGCGACCAGCGCCTCGATCGCCCGCCACTGGTCCTCGCGCAGCCGCGCCGACCCGGTGCTGTCCCCGACAAGCCGGACGAGGATCCCGTCGGCAGCCTCGCGCAGCTCCGTCTTGCTCATGTGCGTCATGCCCCCAATACAACAGGACGCCGCCGACAACGGGGCGGCTCGGCGGCCCGGCTGTGGACGACGGGACGGGGCACGTCGTGGCTTGTCGTGGCCCTGATCGGACTTATCCACAGGCCCAAGCGGAACGCTGAGATCCGCGAGATCGTCTGCGCATGACGAACCACAGCGAAATGACGGGACCCGCCGCAAACAGCAACAACAGCGGACGGAACGACAGCGAACGGCACGGCGGCGTTCGCGGCGGCGGACGGAACGGCAGCGGGGGGAACAGCGACGGACCGAACAACTACGGGGGGAACCGCGGGAGGAACGGAGAAGGGTGCAGCAGCAGTGCCGGCGGAGGGTACGGCGGGAGGAACAGCGAAGGGCGTAACAGCAGCGGGCGGGACAACCACGGGCCGGACAGCCACAGCTCGGACAGCCACAGCTCGGACAGCCACGGTGGCTCGGGGATCGGCGACCGGGTCGGATTCGAGGCGCATGGCACCGAACACCAGGTCACTCTGAGGACGCCGGGCGAACTGGCCGACGCCCTTCCCTACCTGCTCGGATACCGGCCCGAGGACAGCATCGTCCTGGTCGCGCTGCACGATCGGGGAGGCCGCGGCCGGTTCGGAGGACGGGCCCGGCTGGGCATTCCCGCGAACAAGGACGACTGGCCGGCAGTGGCCCGGCAGCTCGCGCACGGCCTGATCACCGGCAGCGAGCGCAGGGGGGCGCGCCCCGAGCAGATGGTCGCCTACATCTGTCAGGAGCCGGGACCCGGTGAGACGGGCAAGCAGATCACGGAGCGGCTCGCCCCGCTCGCCGGGCTGCTGCGCACGGAGTGCGGCCGACTCGACGTCCCTGTGATCGAGGCGTTGTGCATTTCCGACGGCCGCTACTGGTCGTACTGCTGTCCGAGCCAGGATTGCTGCCCCGCGGAGGGACTTCCCATGGGGCTGCCTGGCACATCGGTGCTCGCCGCAGCGGCCACGTACGCCGGACTCCAGGTGCGCGGCACACTGCGCGAGCTGCGGGCCAGGCTGCAGCCCTGGGAGACGGCGGCCGCGCTGGAACAGGAGGTCGCTTTGGACACCGCCGGCATGGCCCTGGTCCCCAGGATGCTCGACGAGGTGGGCCAGGCGGCCGTGGCCGAGGAGACGCTGCGCCTGGCCAGGCGCACCATGGCACGCTTCGCCGAGGCATCACCTGTGACGGGCCCACTCCGGGCCGACCTGCGCGACGACGAACTGCTCGGGCACGACGACGCGGCGCACCTCATCCTCGGTCTGCAGGACCGCACCACCCGGGACCGTGCGGCCGAGTGGATGGAAGCGGAGGAGGCAGGGCCCGCCCTGCGTCTGTGGCGCGCGTTGGCCCGCCGGTGCGTCGGACCTTACGGCGAGCATGCGGCGGCACCGCTCACTCTCGCCGGCTGGGTCGCCTGGTCCGCGGGTGACGAGATCGAGGCCAGGGAGGCGCTGGCCATGGCTCTCGGCGCAGATCCCAGCTATCTCTTCGCCCGACTTCTGCACCAGGCCTGCAACGAGGGGCTCGATCCGGAAGCCATCCGCCGCTGTCTGCGCGCGGAGCGCGAGAGCCGCGAGGACCGTAATGGATGGGCGCGGTCGGAGGCCGATCAGTCCGTGGACGCGGACACGGATACGGCCGAGGACATGACGTGGCCGGACACGCCCGGTTCTGACAGGAGCCAGGCAGCGTCTCCGCTTGGCGCTGACGGAGGTCAGGGGGCATCTCTGCCTGGTCCTGTCCGGAGTCAGGGGGTCACCGAAGCCGGAGACGTGTCGCCGCCTTGCTCGTCCGACAGCGGAAACGCGTCACCGCTTTGCCCGTCCGGCGCCGGAGACACGTCGCTGCCGTGCCCGTCCGACACCAAGGACGCGCTGACGCAACCCCCGTCCAATGCCGATCCGCTTCTGCCGACGCCGCAACCCGCCACAGCCTCCCGCCGGCGCAAGCGCGTACGTCCCGGCGCTCGCACCGACGCCGGCTCCCGACCCATGAGTGCGGAGGGGCACGAACCCTGCGCCGAGGAATCCCGCCCTCGCTCCCGATCTGCCCGCGGTACACGTCCCGGTGCCGTCCGCCGCACCACGGGCAAGGACGTCGCTCGTCGACCGGAGGGCACAAGGTCCGGAGGCGGTGCCACCGAGGAGGAGGGATGAGCGACCGCTGGAAGGGGGTCGCGCGCGGGTGGTCACGCCTGTGGCGCCGGGTAGCTGCTCCGGGCCGCCGCCGTTCGGTCGGATTCCGGGCCCGGGGGCGTGACCCTGAACAGGCCCGTCCCGTTCACCTGAGTGGCGGAACCGCCAACCGGACCCCACCGCCGTACCGCCCATGTCCTTCAGGAGCCCCGCACCGAGCGGCTGACACCCCAGAGCCGCGCAGAGCGCAGAGGAAGCACCCCTTGCATCAGCCGACTCCGCCTTCCACCGACGACGGACGCCCCGCCCTCGGCGCGCCGGCGACGGGGTGGAGAGGAACCACCGGCCCGGCGGTGCGCGCCACGGACATCGGCGGGCCTGAGCCGAGGTTCCCGACCAGTACCCAGCACACCTCGACGGCCTCGGAACACCACGGGAACCCGACCCCGGGAGAGGCCAGGAAAGCCACCATGCCTTCACCGTCATGGGACCGTGAGCCGTCTCCGCCGGCAGCGCCTGTGAGCCGTCCGTCCACACCGCGCAGCGCGCGCCTGCCGGGGGAAGGCCTCGCGACCAGGCAGGGCTGGTCTCCGCCTCCGACGGGGAGCCGTTCTTCCCGTCCACCTTCGTTCGTCCCGCCCGGCCCGCCCCCACAGAACACCTTCTCGGCTCCCAGGGGGTTGGCCGAACTCCCCCCGGCCCACTCCGTCATCATCTGCGTGGCGCTTCCGGGCCTCGCCATCTCCACGGAACAGGGGCAGTTGACGGGACGGGGGCTGGAGGGCTTCTACCGCGCAGGCAGACGTGTGCTCTCCCGCTGTCAGATCCGTGTCGCCGGCCGGGAGCCACCCGGGGGCCAGGCCCGGCCGACCGCGGCGG
>NZ_LJBR01000058.1 GCF_001282115.1 Streptomyces sp. NRRL B-24085
CCTCCGCGGCCCTGCCCCGCACCCAGGACGCGGTACGGGAACTGCGGTCCCTGGGCTGCGCGAAGGTGGCCGTGGCACCGTACGTCCTCGCCCCCGGGTTCCTGCCCGACCGCATCGCACGCGGCGCCGCCGACGCGGACGTCCTGGCCGAGGTGCTGGGCCCCGCCCCCGAGGTCGCCCGAGTGCTGCTGGAGCGCTACGACGCGGCCGTCAGCACGGCGCCAGCCGATCATCAGTCCCCAGTCAGCGCTGTCTGGGACGGTGCGGAAGCAAAGCGATCCACCTCTTTACGCCTTCATCCCTGACAGGCCGATCAAGCAGTTCCGAGCAGGTCCACGAGAGGGGCATGTGCACGCATGAGAGCTATCGGATCCCGGCGCGGCAGGCCCGTCGGGCGATTGACGGTCTGTCTCGTGGCAGCCGGACTGACCACAGGTCTCATGACCGGAGCCGGTCAGGCCGACGACGAGAGGACCACCGACGGGCGGGTCACCACCAGCACGTCACGGTTCACCGCGTCCGACGGCATCACCTACACCGCGACCAACCACCTGACCAAGGCGGCCGGAGGCGCGGGCCGCGAGTGGCTGCTCGCCTGGAGCGGCCCTGACGACCCCTCGGCGCCCGACTTCCTCGCGGTCATCGACGCGACACCGGGTTCCCGCCATTACGGCAAGGTCGTCAACACGGTGACCATGGGGCCCGGCAAGGGCAACGAACCGCACCACATGCAGTACACCTGGCACAAGGGTGATCGGCTCTACGCCAGCGGAATCATGTCGGACACCACCTTCGTCTTCGACACGAGCGCGCTGCCGGCCGTCCGGCTGAGCGGTGTCAACGCCCCCACCGACACTCCGTGCGGGACTCTGCCGGACGCCTATCAGGTCCTCAGCGACGGAACGGCCTACGCCACCATGCTCGGCGGTCCCAACGTGGCGGGCCCGTGCACCTACACCAATGGCGAGGTGCGCGAGGGCAACGGTGCTGCTGGATCTCCGGGCGAGATCGTCCGGATCGGCACCGACGGCCGGACCATTGCCGAGATCCCGGCCGCCAACAAGGAGGCCGAGGATCCGGAACAGTGCGCCAACAGCCCGGTGATCTCAAAGGCGACGTGCGCGAACCCACACGGCCTCGCCCTGCGCGAGGACCTCGACATCCTGGTGGCCAGTGACTTCACGGAGTCGCGCAGTGTCCCGCCGCCCGGCGAGCCATTGCCCGAGGGCGGTGAGAAGGTCGCCAGGCAGAGCGTGCGCGTCTTCGACATCGGTGACCGTGACGATCCGAAGCTGCTCTCCGTCAGCAAGGTGCACGACGGGCCGCGTGCCGCGCAGGAGGACCATCCCGCATTCGGCGAGTCGCGTGTCCTGATGGAGACCGCCATGACCAACGGACGCCACCAACGGGGCGCCTTCGTCTCCTCCATGTCCGGCGGGGCGGTCTTCTACACGCCCGACATCACCGCGCCGAAGCCCCAGTGGCGAGAGGTCTTCGACGACACCACCGCCTACCGTACGTTCACCTCGGACGCATCGGTCACGGGCGGCGGTGACAACTCCAGCTGGCTGGCGGTCAGTCCGGACGACCGATACCTGTTCCACACCGTCATGGGTCAGTCGACGCCGTACGGCACGCCCCTCGACAAGACGACGGGCATGGTCTACGTGCTCGACATCCGAAAGCTCCTCAAGGCCGGGAAGAAGGTGCGCTGTTCCGTCGACCAGCTGAAGGAGGTCACCGCGGGCGGTGCCGAGAGCGACTGCCCGGAGCTCGCCGGCGCGGTGCCCATCCGGGACACCACGGACGGCGGTCCGCACTGGGGGGCGATGGACAACTTCGCGCGGGACGCGCAGGGCACCTACCGCGAGACCAAGTCCGTCAAGCGGTTCGCGACCTCCAACTACTTCATCGCCGGTTCCTTCGGCGGCGGTGGTGACCACCGGGTGTGCATGTTCACGCTCGCCGAGAACGGAAAGCCCGCGCTGGACCGCACGTTCCGCGACGAAGTGACGCGACAGCCCTGCGTCAATCTCAACCGGCAGTCCTGGCCGCACGGTTCGTACGGGAACGCCCGGGCGCACGGAGTCCTGTTCGTCGTCAGCGACAAAGTCCTGCGGTGAGCACGGCAGCACCGTACGGCGCACCGGTGGCCGGCGTGCTGCTCGGCACGCTGGTCCTGGTAGCCGGTCTGTTCGCCGGCGTGATGCTGCTGCGCAATGGACGGCTGCGGCGCAGGTCGACGAGCGCGGTCTTCTTCGTCACCGTGCTGGTCTGCGCCGCGCTCGCGGGCATGGCAGTCCGCCCCGGCGGCTCGTCGAAGGATACGGCTGAGGCCGGGGTGCCGGTGCGGGGTTCGGTGCAGCTCGGAGCCCGTCAGGTTCCGGTCCTGGTGGTGCCGAACCGTCCCGGCTTCAACCTGGTGGCGGTGGACGCCGACGAGGTGTCGGTCGGCACCACGCGCGACCGGCTCACGCCGGGCGAGCCAAGGCCGGGCAGCAGGCACACCTGGGCCGGTGTGACGCTGCCCGCGGGCCGCAGCAGTCTGTGGGTCTCCGCGGGCGGGCTCTCGGGCTCGCTGACGGTGGACACGGGTGACGACACGGGCAGAGCGCTGCCCGCGTTGCGCGGCGCGGACGGTCCCGAGTGCGCGAGCAGCGCCCTCGGGGCCCTTGCGGCCGGTGTGGCCCGACCTCTCACGACATGCCCCGCGGACCGGCTCTCGACCGCGGACACCGAGGCCCTGCGCGCGACGGTGAAGTTCGTGGCCCAGCGTGGGGAGCGCGCTCTCGCACTGGTCGCGGACGAGTCGCCGCGGGGCACTGCGGCCGCCGCAGTGATCCGTGCCGCGGCCGACAGGGAGGGCATCTCCATCTCGGCCACTCCCCGGGCCGGCCACCCGCTGGTGATCGTCTCGGGCTGGCAGGGCGCGGACTCCGCGCTCCGGGACGTGGCCGCGGGGCGCTCCAAGGCGCGTGGCGCCTATCTGGCGCCGTGGCTGCTGACCACGCCGCTCCTTCAGCCCGCGGCCGGACAGGTTCTTCCGCTGCGGTACGCACCGCGCTCGGACCAGCCGATGCGGTACGTCGCGGATCTGGCGCGGCTCTGGCCGAGCGCCGCTCCCACGGCGGCCGGCTACGAGTCCTGGCTGAGTGCGCGCGACGAGACCACGCACCGGTCCCCGGTTCTCCTGTACGCCGCGTCGGTGGCGCGCATTCCCGGAAGCAGCGGCACAGGCGGACATCACGGCACGGCCCGCGCCGACTGGTTGCCGGAGGGGCTGATCACCCCGGTCTCCGGGGTTCTGAGGGCCTCGTGACGCACCGCCCGCACCCGCGTCGGCATGCGCGCGGACCGAGAGAGGACGACCGATGACATCTGCGGCGAAAGGCCGTGCCCCGGGCAGCCGTGCGGCACAGCCTCGTGACGAAGGACAGTGGGCCAAGGGCTCCCGGACCCCGCTCAACGCCAACGAGCGGATGAAGAAGGACGAGGACCCCCTTCGAGTGCGCGAACGGATCGAGCACGTCTATGCCCGCACGGGGTTCGCCGGGATCGACCCGGAGGATCTGCGGGGCAGGTTCCGGTGGTGGGGCCTCTACACCCAGCGCCGTCCGGGCATCGACGGCGGGCGCACCGCGGTACTGCCGCCCGAGGAGCTCGACGACGAGTACTTCATGCTCCGCGTCCGGATCGACGGCGGCCAACTGGATCTTCAGCAGCTGCGGACGGTCGCGGAGCTGTCGAGGGACTTCGCCCGGGACACCGCCGACCTGACCGACCGGCAGAACGTCCAGTTCCACTGGGTGCGCATCGAGGACATGCCGGAGATATGGCGGCGCCTGGAAGCCGTCGGTCTTTCCACCACCGAGGCATGCGGAGACTGCCCGCGGGTCGTGCTGGGCAGTCCGGTGGCGGGCGTCTCCCGGGACGAGGTGCTGGATCCCACGCCGGCGATCCGCTCGATCGTCGACTCCTACGTCGGCGACCCGACGCTGTCGAACCTGCCGCGCAAGTTCAAGTCGGTGATCTCCTGGCTGCCGGATGTCCCCTATGAGACCAATGACATCGCCTTCCTGGGGGCCGACCACCCCGAGCTGGGCCCCGGGTTCGACCTGTGGGTGGGCGGCGGTCTGTCCACGGCGCCACGGCTCGCCGACCGGGTCGGTGCGTGGGTGCCACTGGCGGAGGTGCCGGACACCTGGCTGGCGGTGACCCGGCTGTTCCGGGACTACGGCTACCGCAGGCTGCGCAACCGGGCACGCCTGAAGTATCTCGTCGCTGACTGGGGGGTGCAGCGGTTCCGCGAGGTACTGGAGCAGGAGTACCTCGGGCGCGCTCTGACCGATGGACCGGCCCCGCGGTTGCCCGGCGCTCCCATCGACCACATGGGGGTTCACCGGCAGAAGGACGATCTGTACTACGTAGGTGCCGCGCCCGTGGTCGGCCGGCTGTCCGGCACCCGTCTGGCAGCACTCGCCGATCTCATGGAGGCACACGGAACGAACCGGATCAGGCTCACGCCTTATCAGAAGCTCCTGGTTCTCGACGTGGCGGAGCCGGACAGGTTGGTACGCGACCTCCACGGCCTGGGACTCGAGGCCCACCCGTCACCGTGGCGGCGCAACACCATGGCCTGTACCGGCATCGAGTTCTGCAAGCTGGCCATCGTCGAGACCAAGCAGCGAGCCGCCCGGCTCGTCGAGGAATTGGAACGGCGACTCCCCGACGCGCCGGTCGACCTGAGCATCAACGTGAACGGCTGTCCGAATGCCTGCGCCCGCACCCAGGTCGCCGACATCGGTCTCAAGGGTCAGCTCGTCACCGACGCGTCGGGTCGGCAGAGCGAGGGCTTCCAGGTCCATCTCGGTGGCGGCCTGGCCCTGGCACAGGGCCAGAGCAGTGAGTTCGGCAGAAAGCCCCGAGGGCTGAAGACATCCGCAGCCGAACTTCCGGACTTCGTGGAGGGCTTGGTCCGCCGCTATCTCAGAGACCGCAAGGACGAGTCCGAGTCCTTCGCCCAGTGGACCGCACGTGACCTCGACCACTGATGACCTCGACCACCTATGACCACCCGGCCACCGCGCCTGACTGACGCCCCTGAGACACCCGCATCGCCCCCACCGCCATCACCTTCCGACCGGAGGAGAAGACCGTGAGACCCCAATGGCGCAGCGCCTTGCGGCTGGGCAGTGCCCTGACCGCATTCCTGTCCCTGCTGTTCGTCTTCATCCAGCCCTCAGCCTCGGCCCAGTCCTCCCACGAACCGGGGCCCGCCCGCCAGACGCTGTCCGACGCCGGCGGCCCCGCGCTTGTCACGCCGACCAAGGAACTGGACAAGTCGCTCGTCTGTCGAACGCCCAAGAAGGTCACGCAGCGGCCCGTCCTGCTGATCACCGGGTTCGGTACCGACCCGCGGGAGGACTTCTCCTGGAGCTACTGGAAGCTCCTGCCCGCCCAGGGGCATCCCGTCTGCATGATCGACTTCCCGGAGCACCAGCACGGGGACGAACAGACCAACGTCGAGTTCGTGATTCACGGCATTCGCACCATGGCCGCACGCCACCACTCGAAGGTCACGACGCTCTCGCACAGCATCGGCGGGGTGCTGCCGATCTGGGCCCTGCATTTCTGGCCCGACATGGCCGGCAAGGTCGACGACGTGATCAGCATGGGCACACCGTTCCAGGGGACCTTGCTGAACAAGGGACTGTGCATGGCTCAGCCGAGTTGCCAGCCGGCTCTCTGGCAGAACGGCGAGGGCTCCCGCTTCCTCCGGGCCCTGCACAAGAAGTCGCTTCCCGAGGGGCCGTCCTACACGGTGATCTACGGTGAGGCCGACCAGCTCGTGCAGCCCGCCGGCGTGGCGACGAACCTGGCAGGCGCGGCCAACATCGGTCTGCAGAAGGTGTGCCCCGGCCGGATGATGGAGCACCACATGCTGTCGGCTGATTCGGTCGTGTACGCACTCGTGCAGGATGCGATCAAGCATCGGGGCGCGGCCGTACCCGAACGTGTTCCGGCGTCCGTGTGCGACCGGGAAGGGATGCCCGGCTTCGTCATGCCCGGCATCGACATGAAGTCCTTCGAGAAGAACTACTTCACGTACGTGATGACGCCCTATACACGAGGTCTCGGCGGACCTCGCACCACGGCGGAACCGCCGCTGCGTCCCTACGCCGAGAACGTGCTCGACGAGGGCTGAGCCCTCAAGGGCGACAGGCTCGTCCGTCGCCTGCCGGAGGCACCCGTACTCCGGCGGGCGACGAATGCCGCGAATCCCCAGGACGCCGCCGGCGAAGGACCTTCACCATGAGTACCGCCAATTCCCGGAACAGGGCCGCGGCCCGTCGTGCACACATAGAGGAGAAACGCCGAGCCGAAAAGGCACGTGAGCATCGTGCGCGCGTCATCACCGTCACCGTGTCTGCTGTGATCCTCGCTGCGGTCACAGGCGGCGGCTGGTATCTCGTCGATGCCGCCCACGACAAGGAAAAGGCTGCCGAAGCGCCTGTCCGGGGCGAGAAGACGTGGTCGAAGCTGGGGCGTACCCATGTCGAGACAAAGGTCGACTACCCCATGACCCCGCCCGCGGGCGGCGATCATGCACCTGTCTGGCAGAACTGTGACGGCGACGTCTACCGCGCGCCGGTCCGGAACGAGAACGCCGTCCACTCGTTGGAGCACGGCGCGGTCTGGGTCACCTACAACGCCAAGGCCACCGCACCGGACGTCAAGGCCCTTGCCGCCAAGGTGGCCCGGACGCCTTACACGCTGATGAGTCCGTATCCGGGTCAGTCGTCGCCCATCTCACTGACCGCCTGGGGCCACCGTCTCGATGTGGAGCGGGAATCCGATCCGCGGGTGGCCGAGTTCCTCACCAAGTACGTCCAGGGTGGGCAGACTCCGGAGCCGGGAGCCGCGTGCACCGGTGGGAAGGCCTCATGAGCCCCCGCGGCAAAATCCCCCGTCCAGCGGGCGGTGACGCCCGGTCCTTGAAGCGAACCGTCATCACGGTGCTCCGAGGTGAGTGAGGGATCAGGGGTGACATGCGTTAGCGTGGCGAGCGGTGACCGCGAACCCCGGGTTGGTTCGCATTGGGACCAGAGGTGCAATAGGGGCAATCGTGTTGGTCGGGGGGATGTCATGAAAATATTGCACACCTCCGACTGGCATCTCGGCCGCGCGTTCCACCGGGTCAACATGCTCGGGGCCCAGGCCGAGTTCATCGGTCACCTCGTCACCACCGTGCGCGAGCACGCCGTGGACGCGGTGGTCGTGTCGGGGGACGTGTACGACCGTGCGGTGCCGCCGCTCGCCGCGGTCGAGCTGTTCGACGACGCCCTGCACCGGCTCGCCGACCTCGGCGTGCCGACGGTGATGATCTCCGGCAACCACGACTCCGCCCGCCGCCTCGGCGTCGGCGCGGGACTCATCGGGCGCGCCGGCATCCATCTGCGGACCGAGCCCGCGGCCTGCGGAACTCCCGTGGTGCTCTCCGACTCCCATGGCGACGTCGCCTTCTACGGGCTGCCCTATCTCGAACCCGCCCTGGTGAAGGACGAGTTCGGAGTGCGGAAGGCGGGCCACGAGGCCGTGCTCGCCGCCGCCATGGACCGGGTCCGCGCCGACCTCGCGACGCGCGCGCCGGGGACCCGGTCGGTCGTCCTCGCCCATGCCTTCGTCACCGGCGGCGAGGCCAGCGACAGCGAGCGGGACATCACGGTGGGAGGAGTGGCCGCGGTGCCCGCCGGTGTCTTCGACGGCGTCGACTACGCGGCCCTCGGGCACCTGCACGGCAGCCAGACCATCACCGAGCGCGTGCGCTACTCCGGCTCCCCGCTGCCGTACTCCTTCTCGGAGACCGACCACCGCAAGAGCATGTGGCTCGTCGACCTGGACGCCGAGGGCGCGGTCACCGCCGAGCGCGTCGACTGCCCGGTGCCGCGGTCGCTGGCCCGGATCCGCGGGACGCTGGAGGAGCTGCTCGCCGACCCGCGGCTCGTGCCGCAGGAGGATGCCTGGATCGAGGCGACCCTCACCGACCCGGTCCGCCCGGCCGAACCCATGGCCCGTCTCTGCGAGCGCTTCCCGCACACCCTCAGCCTGGTGTTCGATCCCGAACGGGCGCCGGACGACCCCGACGTGTCGTACGCCAGGCGGCTGGCCGGGCGCAGCGACCAGGAGATCGCCGAGGACTTCGTGGCACACGTGCGGGGCGCCGGGCCCGACGAGCGGGAACAGGCCGTGCTGCGGGACGCGTTGGACGCCGTGCGCGCGGACGAGGCCGTGCGGGAGGTGGCCCGGTGAGGCTGCACCGGCTGGACATCACCGCGTTCGGACCGTTCGGCGGTTCCCAGACGGTCGACTTCGACGAGCTGTCGGCAGCCGGGCTGTTCCTCCTGCACGGGCCCACGGGCGCCGGAAAGACCTCCGTGCTCGACGCCGTCTGCTACGCGCTCTACGGCTCCGTGCCCGGGGCCCGGCAGAGCGGCCAGGGCACGGCCCTGCGCAGCGATCACGCCGCCCCCGGCACCCGCACGGAGATCCGTCTCGAACTGACCGTGGCGGGGCGCCGGTTGGAGATCACCCGGCAACCCCCGTGGGAGCGCCCCAAGAAGCGCGGCAGCGGTACGACACTCGACAAGGCGCAGAGCTGGCTGCGCGAGTACGACGGGTCCGCCGGGGCCTGGAAGGACCTGAGCCGGTCCCACCAGGAGATCGGCGAGGAGATCACCCAGCTCCTCGGCATGAGCCGCGAACAGTTCTGCCAGGTCGTGCTGTTGCCCCAGGGTGACTTCGCGCGCTTCCTGCGGGCCGACGCCGAGGCGCGCGGCAGACTGCTCGGACGCCTCTTCGACACCCACCGGTTCGCCGAGGTCGAGAAGCGGCTGGCCGAGCGCCGCCGGGCCGCCGAAGCACAGGTCCGTGAAGGGGACGCGGCGCTGCTGGCCGACGCGCACCGCATGCAGCAGGCGGCCGGCGGCGCCATGGAGCTGCCCGAGCTCGCACCCGGTGAGCCGGGTCTGGCCGAGGCCGTCCTGGGCGCGGCCGCCGTCGCCCGCAGCACCGCCCGCGAGCAGGTGACGATCGCCCACTGCGGACTGGGTGCCGCCGAGTCCGCCCAGGCCGCCGCCGAGCGCGCCCTGGCCGACGTACGCGAACTGGACCGGCTTCAGCGCCGGTTCACCCAGGCACGTGAGCGGGCCGCGCTGCTCGCGGAGCGGGCGGATGGCTACCACCAGGCGCAGGCCCGGATGGAGCGGGCCCGCAAGGCGGAGGCGGTGGCGCCCGCGCTGGAGCTGCGGGAGGCGGCCGAGGCCGAGCACCGCAGGGCGGCCGAGGCCGAGACACGCGCGCGGGGGCTGCTGCCGGAGACCTTCGCCGGGGCGGGCGCCGCCGGACTCGCGAGCGCCGCGCGCCGGGCGGCCGAGGAACTGGGCGGCCTGGACGCGGCCCGGCGCGCCGAGCGGCAGCTGACCGAACTCGTCCGCGAACGCGCCGACCTGGACGACGAGGAGCGCTCCGACGAGGACGTCCTCCAGGAGGCCGAGGCGTGGCTGGCCGGCTGGGAGGAGACCCGCGCGGGTCTCCAGCACGCCGTCGATTCGGCCCAGGAGGCGGTCAACCGGGCCGAACAGCTCGACGTGCAGCGGGAGCCCGCCCGCAGGCGGCTCGCCGCCGCACGCCAGCGCGACCAGTTCGCCCGGGACACCGACGACGCCCAGCAGCAGGTCATCGACGCGACGGACCGGGCGCAGAGGGCCCGCGCCGACTGGCTGGACGTCAAGGAGCGGCGGCTGAACGGCATCGCCGCCGAGCTGGCCGCACAGCTCACCGACGGTGAGCCCTGCGCGGTCTGCGGCGCCACCGAGCATCCCGCCCCCGCCCGCAAGGACGCCGGGCACGTCGACCGGGAGACCGAGGAGCGGGCGCTCGCCACCTCGCAGCACGCCGACGAGCAGCGGGCCGAGGCCGAGCGGCGCCTCGCCTTCGTCCAGCGGGCGCTGGCCGCCGCCCAGGGCGAGGCCGGCGACACCTCCACCGAGGACCTCGCCGCCCAGGTGGACGAGCTGGAGCGCGAGTACGCCCGGGTCCGCACCCTCGCCTCGGCCCTGCACACCGCGACGGAACAGCTACGGCAGGCCGAGCGGGAGCGCGAACGACGCCTGACCGCCCAGCAGGAGGCCGCCGTGCGCACCGCCTCCCGCGGCGCCCGCCGGGACGCCCTGGACCGGCAACGCATCACCCTGGAAGCGGAGTTGGCCGAAGCGCGCGGTGCCGCCGACAGTGTGGCCGCCCGCGCCGCCCAGCTCGAACGGCAGGCCGCGCTGCTCACCGACGCCGCCGACACCGCGCGTGCCGCCGAGGACACCGCCCAGCGGCTCAAGGACGCCGACGCCCGCCTCGCCGACGCCGCCTTCCGGGCCGGCTTCGAGACCCCGCAGGCCGCGGCCGCCGCCCTCCTCGACGAGGCGGCCCACCGCGACCTCCAGCACCGGCTGGACGCCTGGCAGACCGAGGAGGCCGCCGTACGGGCCGTGCTCGCCGAGTCCGAGACCGCCGAGGCGGCCCGGCGGCCGCCCGCCGACGTCCTCGCGGCCGAGCGGGCCGCCGCCGACGCGGGCCGCCGGGTCCGCGAGGCCGCCTCCGCGCTCGACGCGGCCGCCCGGCGCTGCGCGGAACTCGACCGGCTCTCCGCCCGCACGGCCACCGGCCTCAGGCGTCTGGCGCCGCTGCGCGACGAGTACGACCGGGTGGCCCGCCTGTCCGCGCTCGCCGCGGGCACCTCCGCGGACAACGAACGCAAGATGCGCCTGGAGTCCTATGTGCTCGCGGCCCGCCTGGAGCAGGTGGCGGCCGCCGCGACCGCACGTCTGCAACGGATGTCGTCGGGCCGTTACACCCTCGTCCACTCCGACGACCGCACCGGCCGCGGCCGCAGCGGACTCGGGCTGCACGTCGTCGACGCCTGGACGGGGCGTGAGCGGGACACGGCCACGCTGTCGGGCGGCGAGACCTTCTTCGCGTCCCTCGCCCTGGCCCTCGGCCTCGCGGACGTCGTCACCGACGAGGCGGGCGGGGTCCGGCTCGACACCCTCTTCATCGACGAGGGCTTCGGCAGCCTCGACGACCAGACCCTGGACGAGGTCCTCGACGTCCTGGACTCCCTGCGGGAACGCGACCGCAGCGTGGGCATCGTGAGCCATGTCGCCGATCTGCGCCGCCGCATCCACGCCCAACTGGAGGTCGTGAAGGGCCGGTCGGGGTCGGCGCTGAGACAGCGCGGCGGAGTCTGAGGTCAGCGCCCCACGGGCCGCCGGGGGAGCGGGGAGGAGTAGACGACGCTCGTGGTCACCGAGCCCAGGGTGCCGATCCTGCCCGACACCTCCTCCAGGTGCCGCATGGAGCGGGCGGCGACCTTGATGACGAAGCAGTCGTCGCCGGTCACGTGGTGCGCCTCCAGGATCTCGGGCGTCACGGAGACCAGGTCGTGGAAGGGCTTGTAGTTGCCGTTGGGGTACCGGAGGCGGACGAACGCGAGGATCGGCAGGCCGAGCCGGTCGGGGTCCACGACGGCGGCGTACCCCTGGATTACGCCCGCCTCCTCCAGCCGCCGCACCCGCTCGGTGACCGCGCTCGCGGACATCGAGACGGCACGGGCCAGCTCGGCGAAACTGGCCCGGCCCTCCCGCTGGAGGACGTCGAGGATGCGCCAGTCGGTGGCGTCCGGGGAATACGCGGTCATGCCCGAGGAATAGCAGGGGAATCCCCGGCCGGGCAAGGTCACCGCCGTGGAATCGCCCTTCAGGTGGTGGATCGGCGGCCGTAGATTTCTGGCCATGACGACAACCGCCTCGCTCCTCTCGAACCCTGTCCTGCGCGTCGCCCCCGCCGCTCCGGCCGAGGCCGCCGCCTACTTCCGCGCCAGTCTGGTCTTCCACGCCGACGTCTCCGACGTCGCCGCCGCGCTCGCCGCGGACGGTGACCCCGGCTTCGCGGTCCTCGACTCCCGTTCCACCGCCGCCTGGGACCAGGGCCACGTTCCGGGCGCGGTCCACCTGCCCACCGCCCTCATCCCCGAGCAGGCCGAACAGCTCCTGGACAGATCGGTGCCGGTGGTGACGTACTGCTGGGGCCCGGGCTGCAACGGCGCCACGCGCGCCGCACTGGCCCTCGCCGAACTCGGCTACCAGGTCAAGGAGATGCTCGGCGGATTCGAGTACTGGGTGCGGGAGGGCTTCGTGTTCGAGACCTGGGAGGGGCAGGAGCGGCGCGCCGCCGACGTGTTGACCGCACCGGCCGACTCCGAGGACTGCGGCTGTTGAGTCCTGGGGATTCCGGTGGGGTTCCTGTGCAGGTGCAACCCTGAGGTTCCGGTGCGTGTAGGTTCTGGCCCATGGTGCGATACGCGGAGCCGGGCGCGGTGGAGTGGGTGGAGTCGGGCGGCGGTCCGCTCATAGCGGTGCCCGAGACGGTGCTGCCGTTCTGGGCGGGAGCCGACGGCGACGAGACGGCCTCCGACTACGACCGGGCCTGTGAAGTCGAGGGCTCGGTGGGCCTGTTGCCGGTCGGCGACGCGGCGGCCCTGGTCCTCGGGGACGAACCCGCCTCGACCTCCTATCTCGCCGAGCACGACACCTTCGTACGGTGGTGCGCCGCCGACTCCGAGGACGAACTCCTCGCCGAGGTCCCGGCCGCCCTCGCCACCGCGGCCTGGGAGGACGAGGTGAGCTGGACGGTACCCGGCCCGGTCGTCCTCTTCGACGCGGCCTGGCCCGGCAACGACTCGGCCGGCACCGACCACCTGAAGGTCTCGCTCGCCCCCGGCCGGTACGCGGTACGCGCCGCCAACGTGCGCCCAGGCCCGGAGACCTGGCTGGGTCTGGTCCAGCTGCGCCGGCTCCAGGACTGACGGTCGCTGCCGTGCGGACCTGACCGACCGGCCCGCCCCGTCGCCCGGTGGGGGGCGTCGAGGCGGGCCGGTCGCTCGGTCAGGCGGCCGGCGGCTTCCCGTACCGGTCCGCCGTAGGCATCACAGCCGGGCCAGCTCGTCCACCAGGTCGTCGAGGCCCAGGGAGCCCTGCGACAGTGCCGCCATGTGCCAGGCCTTGAGGTCGAAGGCGTCGCCGTGCCGCTCCCGGGCCTTCTCCCGGCCCAGCAGCCAGGCCCGCTCACCGAGCTTGTAGCCGATCGCCTGGCCGGGAATCGTCAGGTAGCGGGTCAGCTCGCTCTCCACGAAGTCCGCCGGACGGCTGCTGTGCGCGCCGAAGAACTCCTGCGCCAGCTCGGGTGTCCAGCGCTCACCGGGGTGGAAGGGGGAGTCCGCCGGGATCTCCAGCTCCAGGTGCATGCCGATGTCGACGATGACCCGGGCGGCCCGCATCATCTGCGCGTCGAGGTAGCCGAGCCGCTGCTCAGGATCGGTCAGGAAGCCCAGCTCGTCCATCAAGCGCTCCGCGTACAGCGCCCAGCCCTCGGCGTTGGCGCTGACCCCGCCGACCACCGCCTGGTAGCGGGAGAGGTTCTTCGCGACGTGGGCCCACTGCGCGAGCTGGAGGTGATGGCCGGGGACGCCCTCGTGGTACCAGGTCGAGACGAGGTCGTAGACCGGGAAACGGGTCTGGCCCATCGTCGGCAGCCAGGTGCGGCCGGGACGCGAGAAGTCCTCCGACGGGGGCGTGTAGTACGGGGCGGCCGCGCTGCCGGGCGGGGCGATGCAGGACTCCACCTTCCGCACCCGTTCGGCGAGTTCGAAGTGGGTGCCGTCCAGCGCGTCGATCGCCTGGTCCATCAGGCCCTGGAGCCAGTCGCGCACCTCGTCGACGCCCTCGATGTGCTTGCCGTGCTCGTCGAGGTGCGCGAGCGCCACCCACGGCGTCGCGGCGCCCGGCAGGATCTTCTCGGCCTCCTGCCGCATCTCGCCGAGCAGCCGGTGGTACTCGGACCAGCCGTACGCGTACGCCTCGTCCAGGTCGAGGTCCGTGCCGTTGAAGTAGCGGGCCCAGCGGGCGTACCGCTCCCGGCCCACCGTGTTGGGGGCGCCCTCGACGGCCGGCGTGTACACGTCCCGCATCCAGTCGCGCAGCTCCACCACGGAGGCGGTCGCCGCGCGGGCGGCCTCGTCCAGCTCGGCCCGCAGCGACTCGGGTCCAGCCGAGACGAAGTCCTCGAACCAGCCACGGCCGTTGCCGTCGGTGTCCGCCCACTCGGTGAGCTGCTCGACGAAGGTGGCCGTCGGGCGCGGAGCCGCGTACAGCTTGCGCTCCAGACCGAGGGCGAGGGACTCGCGGTAGCCCGCGTACGCCGTGGGCACGGCACGCAGCCGCTCGGCGATCGCCGCCCAGTCCTCCTCGGTCCGGTTGGGCGTCACGGTGAAGACCTCGCGGACCGAGTGCGCGGGCGTCGCCATGTTGCCGACCGCGCGCAGCCCCTCGTCGGCCTCGTGCACCGCGAGTTCGGCGGTCAGCCGCTCCCGCAGCAGCCGGCCGCACCGGCGCTCGATGTCGCTGTCCGCGCCGGGCCGTCGCTCGGCCTCGTCGAGCCGGGCGAGGGTGGCCCGCTGGAGCTCCGCCAGCGCCTCCTGGCCCGCCGGCGACGTGTCGGGCAGTTTGCTCGAACTCTCCTTCACACCCAGGTAGGTGCCGGTGACCGGATCGAGGGCGATGAGCTCGTCGACGTAGGTGTCGGCGACCTGACGGGGAAGCGGGCTCTGAGTCTCAGACATGCGGACCATCCTCGTACGCGGACCTCGCGGGAGTCACCCCGATTCCGCTGTGGGCGTGGCAGGCGGGAGGAGCGGCCCGCACTCCCACTGCTGGAAGATCAGCCGGGTCTCCACCCGGGCCACCTCGCGCCGGGACGTGAACTCGTCCAGCACCAGCCGCTGGAGGTCGGTCATGTCCGCCACGGCCACGTGCACGAGGTAGTCGTCGGGGCCGGTCAGATGGAACACGGTCCGCGATTCCGGCAGCGCCCGGATCCGCTCCACGAACGGCCCGACCAGCTCCCGCCGATGCGGTCTGACCTGCACCGACAGCAGCGCCTCCAGACCCCGGCCGAGCTTCGCCGGATCCAGCCGCAACTGGTGCCCGAGGATGACGCCCGAGCGGCGCAGCCGGGTCACCCGGTCCAGGCAGGTGGAGGGGGCGACCCCGACCTGCGCGGCGAGATCGCGGTAGGTGGTCCGGGCGTCGTTCTGCAACAACCGCAGCAGATGCAGGTCCACCGGGTCCAGTACGACAGATTCGGCCATCGGCCGAACGTAGCACGGGCTTCCCCCTGCTAAGTCCGTTCAGTGTTCACTCTTGCCTGCATGGACTCAGCGCGCACCGCCACCGCCTCCCGTACGCCGCTCAGAGCACTGGCCACCGAGGCCGTCCACGCCGGCCGCGACGACCTCGCCCGGCAGGGACTGCACGCCCCGCCCATCGACCTGTCGACGACCTACCCCTCCTACGACAGCCGCGGTGAGGCCGCCCGTATCGACGCCTTCGCCGCGACCGGCGCCGAGCCGCAGGGACCGCCGGTGTACGGGCGGCTCGGCAACCCGACCGTCGCCCGCTTCGAGACCGCCCTGGCCCGCCTGGAGAACACCGGGGCCGCGGTCGCCTTCGCCAGCGGCATGGCCGCGCTCACGGCGGTCCTTCTCGTACGGGCCTCCCTGGGCCTGCGCCACATCGTGGCCGTACGCCCCCTGTACGGGTGCAGCGACCACCTGCTGACCGCCGGACTCCTCGGCACGGAGGTCACCTGGACCGATCCGGCGGGGGTCACCGACGCCCTGCGCCCGGACACCGGCCTGGTCCTGGTCGAGTCCCCGGCCAACCCCACCCTCGCCGAACTCGACCTGCGCGCCCTGGCCCACTCCTGCGGCTCCGTGCCCCTCCTCGCGGACAACACCTTCGCCACACCCGTGCTCCAGCGTCCCGCGGAGCAGGGCGCCCGCCTGGTGCTGCACAGCGCGACCAAGTACCTCGGCGGCCACGGGGACGTCATGGCGGGAGTGGTGGCCTGCGACGAGGAGTTCGCCGGGCGGTTGCGGCAGGTGCGCTTCGCCACGGGCGGCGTCCTGCACCCCCTCGCCGGCTATCTCCTGCTGCGCGGCCTGGCGACCCTCCCGGTCCGGGTCCGTGCCGCCTCCGCGACCGCCGCCGAGCTCGCCCGCCGCCTCGCCGCCGACCCCCGGGTGGGCCGCGTGCACTACCCGCGGATCGGCGGCGCGATGATCGCCTTCGAGGTCGACGGCGACCCGCACGAAGTGATCGACCGGGTCCGGTTGGTCACCCCGGCGGTCAGCCTGGGCAGCGTCGACACCCTCATCCAGCACCCGGCGTCGATCAGCCACCGCATCGTGGACGCGGACGACCGGCGGGGTGCCGGGGTGAGTGACCGTCTGCTGCGCCTGTCGGTGGGCCTGGAGGACGTGGAGGACCTGTGGACGGACCTGGACCAGGCCCTCGGATAGCCCCCCGCCGGACGGACCTGGACCGGGTCCTCCGGCGGACACCGGCCGCTACGGCGCCTCGATGCGCGTGACGCGCACGGCGCGCTCCGGCTCCGCCCCCGGAGCGAGGCGCGCCGTGATCACCAGGGTCCCCTCCTCGATCTGGTAGTCGAGGGGGAGTCCCAGCCCCCGCATCGCCGCGACCATCCCGGTGTTGGACGACTGCGTCACGGCGTACACGCTCTCGCACCCGGCCTCGGCGGCCATCGCGACCAGCCGCTCCAGCAGCTCGGCCCCGATCCCGCGCCGCTGCCAGGCGTCCTCGACGAGCAGCGCCACCTCGGTCTCGTCCCCGTCCCACAGCAGGTGGCCGAGCCCGACGATCCGCCCGGAGGCGGTCTGCACGGCGAGGGTGCGCCCGAACCGCGGACTGAGCAGGTGGTTCAGGTAGCGGTCGGCGTCACCGACGGGCCCGTGGTAGCGCATGCCCAACGTCCTCGGCGAGCACCGCTCGTGCATCGCCACCGCGGCCGCCAGATCGCCGGTGTCGGCCCGCCGCACGGTGATGTCGTGGCCCTGCGGCAGCGTCAGGAGATCCTGGCTGCCCGGCACCCGCGGACCGAGCCGGGCGTCCAGCTCGACCAGGGCCCGGGCCCGGGCGAACTCCGTCGGCGTGAACGGCAGATACGGCCGCTCCACGGTGATCACGCCGCCTTCCGGCGCCCGCAGCCGCATCACGGTGTCCTCCAGAGCTCCTTCCACGGGCACCCCTTCCGGCCCGCGACCGCCGCCCACCGGCGTGGCCGGCAGGGACCGGATCGTGCACCGGCCCAGCAACTGCCGCAGCGCGAGCGGCAGTTCCGCCGCGTCCAGCGCGGTTCGGGTGGCGAGGCCGAGCACCCGGGTCGGGGCGTCCACCAGATCGTGCGTGTCGGCCCGCTCGATCCAGGTGTCGGCGCCGCCGGCCCGCCCGACGGCCCCGGCGATCCCGGCGCCCTCCAGCGCGCCCGGGGCGCGCAGCAGGAACTCGTCGACCGTGCCCTCGGCCAGCGGGTGGGTCTGCAGGCTCAGGATGTCGATCCGCAGCCCGGCCAGGACCGTGCACAGGGCGGCCAGCGAGCCCGGTTCGTCCTTCACGGTGGTTCGCATCCGCCACAGGGTGCTCTCCGCCACCACGGGGTCCGGGGTTCCCGACGGCCCGGCCTGCTCCCCTTCGGGCAGCGGCCGGGCGCCGGTATCGCCGGTCGGGGGCGCGTGGCCGTGGCGCCGTGTCCATCGGGTGCGGAACGCGGCCCTGAACGCGGCGGCGAGTTTCGCAGGGGTCACATCAGGCATGTTCGAAGTCATGCAGCCACTGTGGAGGAACGGTGTTGCGTGATCACGAACGTATTGTGACTGCACGGTAAAGCGTGGTCCGTGCGCTTTATACCCTTTTCAACAGTTCACGGGTCGCGCACCGGGGGATGACGCCGACGCGCGACCCGCCGTACAGCGTACGGGAGTTACTGGCCCACCCGGCCCGGCTGGAGCACCTGCGTGAACAGCACGGTGCCGTCCGCCTCGCGCAGCCGGACCGTCAGCTCGCCGCTGTGGCCGTCGATGTCGACCTCGCCGAAGAACTGGTAGCCCCCGGCGGGGGAGACGTTCGAGGCGGTCGGCGCCTTCACGAAGACCCGCTCCGGGCCGAAGGTGCCGTCGAGCGCGCTGGCCGGGAAGGCCCCCGCGTTCAGCGGGCCCGACACGAACTCCCAGAACGGCTCGAAGTCGGTGAACGCGGCCCGCGACGGCTGGTAGTGCTGCGCCGAGGTGTGGTGCACGTCGGCGGTGAGCCACACCGTGCCGGTGATCCGCCGGTGCTTGACGTACCGCAGCAGCTCGGCGATCTGCAGCTCACGTCCGAGCGGGGCGCCCGGATCGCCCTGCGCCACCGCCTCGATGTTCGCCTTGCCCTCCGTGGCGTCGGGCACGACCAGGCCGAGCGGCATGTCGGAGGCGATCACCTTCCACACCGCCCGCGAGCGCGACAGCTCCCGCTTCAGCCACTCCAACTGCTCCCGGCCGAGGATGCCCTGCGGGTCCACGGTCTGGTCGTCGGGCGAGTTGGCGTTCCGGTACGTGCGCATGTCCAGCACGAACACGTCGAGCAGCGGGCCCTGCCGCAGCACCCGGTACACCCGGCCGTCCCGTCTGCCGGGCCGGAGCGTGGAGATCGGGAAGTACTCGCTGAACGCGCGCCGCGCCCGGCCGGCGAGCACGTCGACGCGCTTCTCGGTGTAGCGGGAGTCGGAGTCCAGGATGGTCTGCCCCGGGTACCAGTTGTTGCGGACCTCGTGGTCGTCCCACTGGATGACCGACGGCACCTGGGCGTTGAAGGCGCGGAGGTTGTGGTCGAGCAAGTTGTAGCGGAAGTTGCCGCGGAACTCGGCCAGGGTCTCGGCGACCTTGGACTTCTCCTCGGTCGTGATGTTCCGCCAGGTGCTGCCGTCCGGCAGGGCGGCGGTGGCCGGGATCGGTCCGTCGGCGTAGATGTTGTCGCCGCTGCACAGGAAGAAGTCCGGGTCGAGAGCGGCCATCGCCCGGTAGATCGTGTAGCCGCCGAAGTCGGGGTTGATGCCCCAGCCCTGCCCGGCGAGGTCGCCGGACCACAGAAACCGCACCCCGTCCCGGCGCTTGTGGGACACGGTGCGGAAGGTGCCGGTGACCGGCTCGCCGGTGCGGCGCGGGTCGTCCGGGTCGGCGAGCAGCACCCGGTAGTGGATCTGCTCGCCCGACGGCAGCCCGCGCAGCCGGGTCGTCCCCGTGAAGTCGGTGTCCGGGCCGAGCAGCGGGCCGTGCCATCTGCGCGGATTGCGGAACGACTCGGTCGCGGACGTCTCCACGATCATCCGGGCCGGACGGTCGGAACGCACCCACACCAGACCGGAGTCGGAGGTCACGTCTCCCGTCTGCACACCCCAGCCCGCCCCGGGGCGCCCGGACAGGGCGAAGGCGGGCGCGGCCCCGGAGACCGCGGGGAGGGTGAGGGCGGCCGACGCGGCCAGGGAGCCGCGCAGAACGCTGCGGCGGCCGGGGAACGGACGGTGAGACATGGCTGCGCCTCCAAGGACGGGATCCGGCCGGTGTGCGATGCCACAACTACTGGGGCACCGCAGCGCACACGCAAACCGCAGGTGAACAACTGGCCGCGGTGACGGGGGAACCCGCGCCCGCGCGCGAGACGGCGCGGCTCGGTGCTGGGCGGCCCCGGCCGTCAGCGGGCTCGATGTCGGGCGGCCTCGGGTATCCACGGCTCGGTGACGGTCGGCCTCAGGTATCGGCGGGCTCGGTGGTGGACGGCCTCGGACATCAGCCGGTTCAAGGGCGGGCGGCCTCGGGTATCGGCGGGCTCGGTGGTGGGCGGTCTCGGGTATCGGCCGGTTCAAGGGCGGGCGGCCTCGGCCGTCGGCCGGTTCAGTGTCGGGCGGCCTCGGCCATCAGCCGTACGCCGTCGCGGATCCGGGCCGGCGACAGGTGCGCGTACCCCAGGACCAGCCGCACGACCTCCTGGTCCTCGGGCTCGGCACGCGCGTGTGCGTAGTCCGTCAGGGGCCGCACGCTCACACCGGCCGTGCCGAGGCGCGCGAGGAAACGCTCCTGGGGGCCGTACCGGGGCGGCAGCGCGGCGATGACGTGCAGCCCGGCCGCGATCCCGGACACCTGTGTGCCGGGGAGGTGCTCGTCCAGCGCCGCGACCAGCGTGTCGCGCCGCTCCCGGTAGGCGCGCTGGCAGCGGCGCAGCTGACGGTCGTAGTCGCCGCGCTCCACGAACCGGGCGAACAGCGCCTGATCGACGGTGGGATGGCCGAGGTCCATGGTCCGCTTGCGCTCGACGATCTCGTCGGCCAGCGTCTCCGGCACGAGCAACCAGCCCAGGCGCAGTCCGGGCGCGAGGGACTTGCTGACCGATCCCGTGTAGGCGACGCGGTCCGGGTCGAGCCCCTGGAGCGCGCCCACGGGCGCCCGGTCGTAGCGGAAGTCGCCGTCGTAGTCGTCCTCCAGCACGAAGCCGTCGACGGAACGCGCCCAGTCGAGCAGGTCCGCGCGCCGCCGTGCCGAGTAGGCGATGCCGGTGGGGAACTGGTGGGAGGGCGTCGTGACCACGGCACGCACGCCCGCGTCGCGCAGCGGCCCGAGCAGGATCCCGTCGTCGTCCAGCGGCACCGGGACGGTGGTCACGCCCGCCGCCGCGTACAGGGCGTCGTGCTGCGGGCTCCCCGGGTCCTCCACGCCCACGGTCGGCAGCCCGCGCGCGTGGAGCGCGAATCCGAGCAGTGTCGTCGCCTGCGCCACGCCGGAGACGACCACGATCCGCTCCGGGTCGGCGACCACACCCCGGCGGCGCGTCAGCAGTTCGGCCAGGGCGGCCCGCAGCCGGGGCAGCCCGCGCGGGTCGGGATAGCCGAGGTCCTGGTGCGCCAGCTCCGCCAGCACGCCCCGGTGGGCGGTGGCCCACGCGGTGCGGGGGAACAACGACAGGTCGGGCGTCCCCGCCACGAAGTCCGCCCGGCTGCCCGGAGCACGCGGGGCCAGGTCACGCGCGCGTGGCCGGGCCGCCCGCACGGCACCGCCGACCCAGGTGCCCGCACCCCGCCCGCTGCGCAGATAGCCCTCCGCCGTGAGCTGTTCGTACGCCTCGGTGACCAGACCGCGCGACACACCGAGGTCGGCGGCCAGGTCCCGGCTCGACGGCAGCCGCGTCCCCGGCACGAGCCGCCCGGACCGGACCGCCTCCCTGAGCGCCGCCTGGAGGGAACGGCCACGCGTGCGTGCCGGCGCCGAGACGGCGGGCAGGAGCAGCTCCCAGGCAGCCGACCCGACGGGGTCGCCGGGCGGTCGCTGCTGCGGATTGGTCCCCGATGACGTCATGGCACTGGACCTTAAACCGGGCCGCGGCAGTTCCTAGCGTCGTCCCCATGAACGCCACCACCACGCGCGGCTCCCTCCTCGCCGCGCTCGCCTGCGTCCTCGTCGGCGCGTCCTTCACCGCCAACAGCCTCCTCGGCGACTACCCGTACGCGGGCGGCCAGGCACTGCGCTACGCCCTCGCCGCGCTGCTGCTGGTTCCCCTGGCCGCGAAGGGCGCCGGGGCACGGCTGCGCGCCCTGGGGCCGAGGCAGTGGGCGCGGCTCGGACTGCTCGCCGCCGTGGGCATGGTCGGCTTCAACCTCGCCGTCATCGCCGCCGAGCGCACCGCGGAACCGGCCGTCCCCGGCGTCCTCGTGGGCTGCGCCCCCGTGCTGGTGGCCGTCCTCGTCCCGCTGCTGGAGGGACGCCGGCCCCGGCGCCGGGTCCTGCGGGGCGCGCTGCTCGTGGCCCTGGGCGCCTTCGCCGTCCAGGGGTGGGGCCGAACCGACGGCGCGGGCCTCGCCTTCTCGGTGTGCGCGCTGGCCGGCGAGGTCGGCTTCGCGGTGCTCGCCGTACCGGTGCTGCGTCCCCTGGGGCCGCGGCTGCTGTCCGCGACCGTCTGCGCGGTCGCCGCCGTCGAGGCCGCGGTGGCCGGACTGCTCCTGGACGGCACGGCGTGGCTGCGCCGCCCCGACAGCGCCGAGGCCGCCGCACTGCTGTGGCAGGCGGCGGTCGTCACCGTCGTCGGGTTCGTGTGCTGGTACATGGGCATGCAGCGGATCGGAGCGGAGCGCGCCACGCTGTTCTCCGGCCTCATCCCGGTCGCGGCCGCCTGCACCGCGCCCCTCGTCGGCACGGGCTCCTACGGCGCCGCACAGGCCGTGGGAAGCGCCCTGGTCGGCGCCGGGGTCGCCCTCGGTTCGGGGGCGTTGGCCGGGCGGCGCAAGGGCTCAGCGGCTGCCGTCGAGGATGACCCGCGCGACCAGCGCCGGGTCGTCGTTCATCGGGCAGTGGCCGCAGCCGGGCAGCCGCACGAGCCGGGCCCGGGGAATGATCTGCTTGGCCCGCACGCCCTGCCGGCGCACGAGGATCATGTCCCTGGTGCCCCAGGCGACCGTGACCGGCAGCCCCGGCACGTCGTCGCCGAACCGGACGGCGGTGCCGGCCCGGAGCGTCTCGTCGAATCCCGTGGCCCGCGCCAGGGCGAGCGTCTCGGCGACCACGGCCTCGGGTGAACGGCGGCCCGGGCGGGCGTAGATGGTGCTCGTGAGCATCGTGCGGCCGGCCGCGCTGCGCGAGAGCCGCTCGACCAGCGGCAGCGGCAGCCGCCGGGAGATGCGCCGCATGGTGAGCAGCACCCCGAACGCGTAGCGCCGCTCGGCCTGCGACCAGAACCCGGCGGGAGCCAGCGCGGTGACGGACCGTACGAGCCGCTCGCGCCCCAGTTCCAGGGCCAGCAGCCCGCCGAGGGAGTTGCCCGCCACATGCGGGCGGTCCAGCTCCAGCGCCGCGCAGAACGCCCCGAACACGGACGTCGTGGTGGCCAGGTCGTACGACAGCCCCTCGGGCAGCCCCGGCGACGCGCCGAACCCCGGCAGGTCCACGGCGATCACGTCGCGTTCGGTCGACAGGATGTCCACCACCGGGTCCCAGGCCTGCCGGTGGTGACCGATGCCGTGCAGCAGGAGCAGCGGCTCACCGCGCCCCACGCGCGTGTAGGAGACGGTCACGGGCTGCGGCCCCTGCGCGGAGGGGACTTCGAAGGAGACGGTGGCGGACATGAGGGCTCCTTGACGGCGGGTCACGGGGCTGAGGCGATGACGCACGGCGGACACGTCGTAGACAGCTTGTCAGCAATTGCTACTGGCGGGTAGACCCCTTCGGCCCCCGGGGCGCGCCGCGCCTGATGCCGCCTGGACACGAACCGGCGTCTGCGTTGGGATGAAGGCGTGGCCACTGACACCGAGACCGACGTCTTCGAAGCACACCGTTCCGTCCTCCTGGGCGTCGCCTACCGCATGCTCGGGCGCGTCACCGACGCCGAGGACGTGGTGCAGGAAGCCTGGCTGCGCTGGTCGGCGGCGGACCGGAGCGAGGTGCGCGAACCGCGCGCCTATCTGGTCCGCGTCACCACGCGCCTGGCGATCGACCGGCTCCGCCAGGTCAAGGCGCGCGGTGAGACCTACGTCGGACCGTGGCTGCCCGAGCCGTACGTGACCGACTTCGGCGACACCGTCCCCGACACCGCCGAGCAGGCCGTCCTCGCCGACTCGGTCTCCCTCGCGGTCCTGGTCGTCATGGAGTCCCTGTCGCCCCTGGAGCGCGCGGTGTTCGTCCTCAGAGAGGCCTTCGGCTACCCCTACGCCGACATCGCCGCCATGCTCGACCGCGCCGAACCCGCCGTACGGCAGCTCGCAGGGCGGGCCCGCCGGCACGTCGACGAACGACGGCCCCGCTATGACGTCGACCCGGTCCGGCGCCGTGATCTGACGGAGCGTTTCCTCGCCGCGGCCGGCGGCGGCGACCTGGAGGCACTGATGGCGCTGCTCGCCCCGGACGTCCGGCTCGTCGGGGACAGCGGCGGCAAGAGCAAGGCGCCGCTGCGGGTCCTGGAGTCCGCCGACCACGTGGGCCGCTTCATCGTCGGCGTCGCCGGAAAGGGCCTGCCGGACCTCACCTGGCGTTTCCTGGAGCTCAACGGCGGGCCCGCGGTGCTCGTCCTGTCGGGCGGCAAGCCCGACTCCGTCTTCCAGATGGACATCCTCGACGGCCGCATCCAGTCCGTCTACATCATCCGCAACCCGGACAAGCTGCAAGCCCTGTCCGCCGTCTGAACGCCTCGTCAACGCTGTGTGACATCACGTCCGCACACCCCGGAGGGCATCGAGGATTGGTCTTGACCAAGGGTGGGGGCCGCCCTATGGTCGCAGATAAGTGAAACAACCTTTAATAAACAAGGGCGCTAAAACGCCGCCGGACCACGGCGATTGCGGAGGACAGGGTGGGGACCACGCAGCTCGAAACGGTGCCGGAACCGAAGTACTGGCATCTCAAGACCGTGCTCAGTGAGGCATTGGACTCCGAATTCACCGTGGGCGAGGTCCTGCCCAACGAGCGCGACCTCGCCGCCCGTTTCGGCGTCGCCCGCGCCACGCTCCGACAGGCCCTGGAGCAGCTGGAGCTGGAGGGCAGGCTCCAGCGCCGCCGCGGTGTCGGCACGACCGTCGCCCCCCCGCGCGTGGGCGTGGCCGTCGGCACCGAGCAGCACGCCTGGCCCGGCGCGGCCGGCGACGACTGGCAGTCCGTCGACTGCGCCGCCGCGGTGCCGCCCGCGTCCGTCGCGGACGCGCTCGGCACCGACCGCGAGCAGCCGGTGCACGTCGTGCGCCGCTCCCGGGTGACCCACGGCCAGCCCGTCGCCGCCGAGCTGCTGTACATCCCCGAGGCGTCGGTGCCCGAGCTGTCCGCCATAGACGCGCCGTCCGGGGCGGCACGCGCGCGTGCCGTGCTGCGCGAACTGCAGCGCCTGGAGCTGGAGAGCCGGGAGAACGCCGTCGAACTCGGCTCGGCCCGCGCGGACGACGCGAAGGAACTGGACCGCCTGCCCGGCGCGCCGGTGCTGGTCGTCACCACCCGCTACCTGGCCGGGGGCCGCACCGCCGCGGTCTCGGTGGCCACCTACCGCGCCGACACCTGCCGGCTGACCTTCGGGGACTCCGGCGCGGTGGAGATCCACGAGAGCCCCGAACGCCGGGCCTCCTGAGCGGCACGGCGGCGCCCCGGACCGGGATCCGGGGCACCGCCGGGTGTCGTCGGGCCGCTCACCGCCGTGCCGTGACGGTGCCCTCCACGGCGAACAACTGCTCCTCCACGTGGTCGAGGGCCAGGCGCAGCGCACCCGTCGCCACGGCCGCCTCCCCGAGGAGCGACAGGGCCACCTTCGGCGGGCGCAGACAGTAACGGGCCAACTCCCGCCGCAGCGGCTCCAGTACACCGTCCAGGCCGGCCGCCCAGCCGCCCACCACGACGAGTTCCGGGTCGAGGGCCAGGACGAGCGCCGCCACGTCGTGCACGAGCCGCTGGATGAAGCGTTCCACGGCCGCCCGCGCCCGCTGGTCGCCCTCCCGCGCCTGCGCGAAGACCTCGGCGACGGCCTGCTCGTCGAGCGGGTGCAGGGGCTCGTCGGTCGTGGACAGCAGCGTCTCCGGAGTGACCTCGCGGCCCAGCAGGTGCAGCGCGCCGATCTCCCCGGCCGCCCCGCCGTACCCCCGGTGCAGCCGCCCGCCGATCAGGGAACCGGCCCCCGGGCTCAGCCCGGCCAGCACGAACACCATGTCGTCGGACTCGGTCGCGGCCCCCTTCCAGTGCTCGGCGACCGCGGCCGCGTTGGCGTCGTTCTCGACCAGCACCGGGCACTTGAAGGAACGGCTGAGCCGCTCGCCCAGCCGCAGCCCCGTCCACTCGGGCAGCGCCGCGCACAGCCGTATGGTGCCGTCCGCCTCCACGATGCCCGGCGAGGCGACCCCCACGGCCCACAGGGAGTCGCGCGCGACCCCGGCCCGGCGCAGCAGGTCGGCGACCGCGGTGCGCAGCCGCTCCAGGCGCTCGTCGGCGGAGGCCGTCTCGTCGACGTCCTTGGCCACGGCGCCGAGCACCCGGCCGTCGAGGTCGGACAGCAGCGCGGCGACCCGGTGCGGGCCGATGTCGAGGCCCAGCAGGTGCCCGGCCTCGGCCCGGAACCGGAACCGCCGCGCAGGCCGCCCCTGTCGTCGGGCGACGCTCTCGTCCGCCGCCTTCTCGACCACCAGGCCGCCCTCGATGAGCCCCTCGACGACCCCCTCGACCGTCGGTCGGGACAGGCCCGTCACACGGGTGATCTCGGTCAGCGTGGCGCAGTCCGTGGCACGCAGCGCGTGCAGCACGACCGCGGAATTGATCCTTCGCAGGAGCGAGGGGTCCCCGCCGGTCAGTCGCCCCAACGTCCGTCCTCCCAGCTCGTGCGCGTGTTGGGCGGATCGTACTCGGCCGTACGCCCCACGGGCAGTCCGGGTTCGCGCAGACGCGCCCGCGCCCCGCGGAGAGGCCCGGTTCACCCCGGTGCCACGAACCCCGACTCGTAGGCCGCGATCACCGCCTGGGTGCGATCGCGCGCCCCCAGCTTCAGCAGGACGGCGCTGACGTGCGACTTGACGGTCTCGGTGCCGACCACCAACCGCGCGGCGATCTCCGCGTTGGACAGGCCGCGCGCCATCAGCCGCAGCACCTCGGCCTCCCGCTCGGTCAGCCGGGCCCGCTCCAGCACGGCCCGGGCCGCCCGGTTGCCGCCCTCGTCGCCGTACCGGGCGGCGAGCTGCCGTACCGAGGCGGGGAACAGCAGCGACTCGCCCTCGGCGACCAGCCGCACCGCGTGCACGATCTCGGCCGGCCGGGCCCGCTTCAGCAGGAACCCGTCGGCCCCGGCCCGCAGCGCCTCGTACACGTACTCGTCGTTCTCGAACGTCGTCACCACGAGGATCTTCGGCGGCTCGTCGACCGTGCGCAGCACCGCGCGCGTGGCCTCGATCCCGTCCAGCAGGGGCATCCGTACGTCCATGGCGACCACGTCGGGCCGCAGTTGCCGCACGAGGGGGATGACCGCCGCCCCGTCCGCCGCCTCGCCGACCACCTCGATGTCCGGCTGCGCCTCCAGCACCGCCCGCAGACCGGCACGTACGAGGGGTTCGTCGTCGACGAGGAGAACGGTGACGGGCATCCCGCCAGCGTAGATCAGCGCAGCGGCAGCTCGGCATGCACCTGCCAGTCACCCCGGTCGGGTCCGGTGTGCGCGCTACCGCCGAGCAGGGCCGCCCGCTCGCGTATCCCGCGCAGTCCGCTGCCCCGCCCGGGGCCCGCTGTGTCGGCCGTCAGCGGATTGCGGACCTCCAGGGCCAGCGACTCGCCCGTGACCTCGACACGGACCCGGACCGGGACGGCCCCCGCGTGCCGCAGCACATTGGTCAGCGCCTCCTGGAGGATCCGGTAGCCCTCCCGCGAGACCGGTCCCGGCACGGTGTCCACCGGCCCGGTCAGCTCGGCGTCCACCTTCGCGCCGGACGCGCGCGCCGACTCCAGCAGCCGGCCGGCGTCCGTCAGGGTCGGGCGGCCGCTCACCGGCCGTTCGGACTCGCGCAGGACGCCGAGGACCCGCTCCAGGTCCTCCAGCGCGGCCCGGCCGGTCTCCTCGATGGCACCCAGCGCGCGGTCGGTGAAGGCCGGATCGCCGGCCGCCCGGGCGGCGCCCGCCTGGACGACGGCCACGGTCAGGGCGTGCCCGATGGAGTCGTGCAGCTCACGCGCGATGCGGGTGCGCTCCAGGAGCTGCTCGGTGCGCTCCTCCAGGGCGGCCAGGCGCTCGGCGGGGGAGGGGCCCAGCAGCCGGAGCGCGAGCGCGGTGACCAGCCGTCCCGAGACGGCCACCGTCGCCGCCAGCGCGGCCAACGGCAGGGGCGCGAGCAGGACATGCCACCACCGATGGCCGTCGAGGAGGATCAGCACACCCTCCTCGACGTCCCGGCCGAAGGCCGACGCCACCAGGTCCACCGAGCCGATGAGCAGGTGCACGCTGAGGATCGCCGTCACGATGCCGAGCAGCAGCCGCGCCTCCAACCAGACGACCAGCCGGCCCCGGTCGCTCCACGACACCGACGGCGCGACCACGATGTCGATGCTCTCGCTGTTGTGCCGGTGCCCGGTCAGCAGCAGCCTCGCCTGGAGCCCCTCCACGGTCCGCATCGCGGGCACCAGGCCGGCGGGCGCGAGCGTCACGGCAGCCACCGCCCAGGTCCACCACGCCTCCTCGACGAACATCCACATGGCCGGCCACACGACGGCGATGAACAGATGCAGCCATCGTGTGTACGTCACCGCCCGTCCGAACGGGCGCAGCAGGCGGACCATTTCGCCATCGTCGCAGCCGCCACCGACAACGAGCCTCCCCCGCACGGGGGAGACGATCTCCACGCGCGGGGGAGGCCCCGCCCCCCGGGCACCGGCCAGGCTGCTGCCATGACCAGCATCGAAGTCCGCGCCCTCACCAAGGAGTTCGGCACCCGACGAGCCGTGGACGACCTCACCTTCCGTGTCCTCCCCGGCCGTGTCACCGGCTTCCTCGGCCCCAACGGCGCCGGCAAGTCCACCACCATGCGGCTCGTCCTCGGCCTCGACCGCCCGACCTCCGGGACGGCCACGATCGGCGGCCGCGCCTACGCCACGCTCGACGAACCCCTGCGCCACGTGGGTGCCCTGCTCGACGCCCAGGCCGCGCACGGCTCCCGCACCGGCCGTGACCACCTGCGCACCCTCGCCGCGAGCAACCGCGTCCCCGACCGCCGGGTCGACGAGGTGCTGGAGCGGACCGGACTCGCAGCTGCCGCCCGGCGCCGCGTGAAGACCTACTCCCTGGGCATGCGGCAGCGGCTGGGCATCGCCGCCGCCCTGCTCGGCGACCCCGGCGTCATCATGCTCGACGAGCCCTCGAACGGCCTCGACCCCGAAGGCATCATCTGGATCCGCGAGCTGCTGCGCCGACTGGCCGCCGAGGGCCGCACGGTGCTGGTCTCCAGCCACCTCATGAACGAGACCGCGTCCTTCGCCGACCACCTCGTCGTCCTGGGCCGGGGGCGCCTGCTCGCCGACACCCCGATGCGGGAGTTCATCCACGCACGCGTGCAGCCCGGCGTCCGTGTCCGCACCACCGACCCGACCGCGCTCCGGAACGCCCTCGCCCGGCACGGCCACGACGCCGTGGAGCACGAGGACGGGCACTGGACCGTACGGCACGCACGCGTGGAGGAGATCGGCGTCCTCGCATCCTCCGCCGGCGTCCCCCTCCTCGAACTGACCGCCGAGGAGGCCACCTTGGAACAGGCCTACCTCGACCTCACGTCCGCCGAGACCGAGTTCACCGCACAGCCCCAGGAGGCCTGACATGCGCTTCGCACCCGTGCTCCACTCCGAGTGGCTGAAGATCCGTACGCTTCGCTCGCTCCTCGGCGCGCTGCTCGCCCTGTTCGCGGCGACCACCGCGTTCTCCGCGATCGCCGGGGTCTCCGAGACCTCCGACCCCGAGTTCGACCCGCTGTTCATGGCGCTGTCCGGGGTCGCACCCGGCCAGATCGCGGCCATCTCCTTCGGTGCCATGGCGGTGTCGTCGGAGTTCCACGGGGGTGGGCTCCGGCTGTCGCTGGCCGCGATGCCACGGCGGGGACGGTGGTTCGCGGCGAAGGCGACGGCCGTCGCCGTCCCCACGCTCGTGGTCGGTCTGGCGACCGCGCTCGCCGCCCTCCTCGCGGCCCGTGCCGGACTCGGCGGGGCGGCGAGCGGCCTGAGCACCGGGGAACAGGTGCGCGGTGTCGTCGGCTGCGGGATCTACCTCACCCTGATGGCGCTGCTGGCGGCCGGTCTCGCGGCGGTGCTGCGCAGCGGGGTGGCGGCGCTGTCGCTCCTGATCCCGTTCGTCCTGGTCGTCTCGTTCGTGATCGGCGACGTGGCTGGCGGGGTCACCGACTTCATGCCGGACCGGGCGGGACAGATCGTCCTGTACGAGACCCACGAGGGGCCTTTGGGACCGTGGACGGGACTCGCCGTGACCGCGGCCTGGGCGGCCGCCGCCCTGGTCACGGGGGCCTGGAGCGTGCGGCACCGGGACGCCTGACCCCCGTATCGCCTGACGCCCCGCCAAATGTCAGTGGCGGCCGGTTTACTGGATCACATGGACAGTGCGAAGTACCTCGCCGCGATCGACTCGCTGTGCGCCCGCGACCTGAGCGCGGCGGACGGCGAGCCGGTCCCCTACGGGGCGGGACCCGGTTACCGCATCGAGTCGTTAGAGGTGAGCCACGGGACACGGACCGGTGACGCGACGCTGCGCATGGCGGCCGTGGCGGACTTCTACGCCCTGAAAAGCTCCATAGCGCGGCAGTTGGACGACCGCTGGGGCAGGCAGCAGCCGCTCTGGGGGATGGGCACGCTCCGGGTGCACGGCGAGCGGGGGGACGAGATACCCGAACCCTGGGCCACGACGAGTTCCGTGGCGGACGACCTGGACCTGTGGCAGCCCCCGGGCTCGGACCGCTGGATCGCCCTGGGCGTGGGCTACCGGGACGAGACCGACGAGGTCCATGTCCTCGCCGTGGCCTCGGACATCGACCCGGTCTGACCCGCTAGCCCTGTTCGGCCGCCACCCGCAGCCGGGCGAACTCCTCGGCCATGGTCGCCGCGGTCCAGTGCGCGTTGAGGCCGCTCGGATTGGGCAGCACCCACACGCGCGATTCCCCGATCGTCCGCTCCTGCGGTCCGACCTTGGCCTTCTTGTCGTCGAAGGCCGCCCGGTAGGCGGTGACCCCCACCACGGCCAGCCAGCGGGGCTTGAGCCGCGCCACCTTCTCCGCCAGCAGCCGGCCGCCCTCGCGGTACTCCTCGGCGGTCAGCTCGTCCGCCCGCGCCGACGCCCGGGCCACGACATTGGTGATCCCGAGCCCGTAGGACAGCAACTCCTGCTGCTCCGACGGCTTCAGCAGCCTCGGCGTGAACCCGGACAGGTGCAGCACCGGCCAGAACCGGTTGCCCGGGCGGGCGAAGTGATGGCCCGTCGCGGCCGTCATCAGACCGGGGTTGATACCGCAGAACAGCACACGGAGACCGTCCGCGACCACGTCCGGCACCAGACGGTCGCGGGCGGCCTCCAACTCCTCGGGGGTGAAGCGCGTCATCGCGAGAAGCGTGTCAGAGGATCGCCCCGGGCGTGTAGCCCGCGGCCGCCGGGTGCTGCTTGACGATCTCCTCGATCCGGCCCACGACCACGGCGACCTGGTCGGCGGCGGCGCCCGTGAAGGACAGCTTGTCCGCCATCAGCGCGTCGAGCTGGGCCCGGTCGAGCGGGATGCGCTCGTCGGCGGCCAGCTTGTCGAGGAGTTCGTTGCGCTCGGCGCCCTGCTCACGCATCGCGAGGGCGGAGGCGACGGCGTTCTCCTTGATCGCCTCGTGCGCGACCTCACGGCCGACACCCGCGCGCACCGCGCCCATCAGCACCTTGGTGGTGGCGAGGAAGGGGAGGTAACGGTCGAGTTCGCGGGCGACGACGGCCGGGAAGGCGCCGAACTCGTCGAGCACCGTCAGGAACGTCTCCAGCAGACCGTCCAGCGCGAAGAACGCGTCCGGCAGCGCGACCCGGCGCACCACCGAGCAGGACACGTCGCCCTCGTTCCACTGGTCGCCCGCCAGCTCGCCGGTCATCGACGCGTAGCCGCGAAGAATCACCATCAGCCCGTTGACGCGCTCGCAGGAGCGGGTGTTCATCTTGTGCGGCATCGCGGAGGAGCCGACCTGGCCCGGCTTGAAGCCCTCGGTCACCAGCTCGTGCCCGGCCATCAGGCGGATCGTCTTCGCCAGCGAGGAGGGGGCCGCCGCCAGCTGCACCAGCGCGGTGACGACCTCGTAGTCCAGGGAGCGCGGGTAGACCTGGCCGACCGAGGTGAACGCCTGCGAGAAGCCCAGGTGACCGGCGATCCGCTGCTCCAGCTCCGCCAGCTTCGACGCGTCCCCGCCCAGCAGGTCCAGCATGTCCTGCGCGGTGCCGACCGGGCCCTTGATGCCGCGCAGCGGGTAGCGGCCGAGGAGCTCCTCGACCCGGCCGTACGCCACGAGCAGTTCGTCCGCGGCGGTCGCGAAGCGCTTGCCGAGGGTGGTGGCCTGCGCGGCCACGTTGTGCGAGCGGCCGGCCATGACCAGCTCGCCGTACTCGCCGGCCAGCTTGCCGAGGCGGGCCAGGACGGCCACGGTGCGGTCGCGGATCAGCTCCAGAGAGAGCCGGATCTGGAGCTGCTCGACGTTCTCCGTGAGGTCACGGGAGGTCATGCCCTTGTGGACCTGCTCGTGCCCGGCGAGGTCGTTGAACTCCTCGATCCGTGCCTTCACGTCGTGCCGCGTGACCTTCTCACGCTCGGCGACGGAGGCCAGGTCGACGGTGTCGAGGACCCGCTCGTAGTCGGCGAGGGCCTGCTCCGGGACCTCGATCCCGAGGTCCTTCTGGGCCCGCAGCACGGCGAGCCAGAGCTGGCGCTCGAGCCTCACCTTCTGCTCGGGCGACCAGAGCGTGGCGAGCTCGGCGGAGGCGTAGCGTCCGGCGAGGACGTTGGGGATGCGGGGCTTGGCGGGAGCGGAAGTCACGTGTACGGATTCTACTGGCGATTCGTGCAGGCCAGCGCCGGGGTGCCGTTCGTCGGAACCTACGAGAGCTCCTCCGCGAGCTCCGCCAGGACCTCGGCGTGGCACGGCTCGGGCGCACACCAGCAGGCCAGGGCCTTGCCGCGCAGGCCCGGCAGCAGGGCGAGCAGATCCGGCCGCCCCAGCAGATGCGCCCGGTACTTCGCCATCACCTCGGCCCGGGTGCCGTCCCGGCGGCGCGCGGGGGTGTCGTAGGCGAAGGGGTTGTACAGCGGGTGCTTCGGCAGGTCCCAGCCGCCCAGGGTCCAGCGGCGGCCGACGTAGACGAGGTCGGCGGGCGCGTGTTCCAGGCGGGGGCCGTACTCGTGGATACGGCCCCTGACGTTGACCACGCGCGTGTGCACGGCGTCCTCAGTGCTCGTAGGGCAGCAGGTCGGGCCGCTTGGGCGGCAGGCCGTCACCCGAGGAACGGCCGGTCAGCCGCCGTCCGATCCACGGGAGCAGGTGCTGCCGGGCGAAGCGGGCGTCGGCGATGCGCCGGGCGAGCCACCGCGGGGGGACCGTCGCCGGGATCGGCGTGCGCCACTCGGTGTCCTCGGGGTCGTAGCCGAGGGTCTGCCACACGGCCTCGGCGACGCGGCGATGGCCCTCGGCCGTCAGGTGCAGCCGGTCCACGTCCCACAGGCGCTGGTCGGAGAGCGAGGGGGCGCCGTACAGGTCGACGACGACCGCGCCGTGCCGGTCGGCGAGCTCGTCGACGACCGTGAAGAGCTCTTCCATGCGCGGCCGGAAACGCGCCTGGACCGGCCCCTGGCGGGCGGGGCTGCGCATCAGGACGAGCTGCTTGCAGGACGGGGCCAGCCGCTCCACGGCCTCCGTGAGCAGGTCGCGCACCCGGACCATGTCGCACTTCGGCCGCAGCGTGTCGTTGAGCCCGCCCACCAGCGTGATCACGTCGGCCTGCATCGCCGCCGCCACGTCGACCTGTTCGTCGACGATCTGCTTGATCAGCTTGCCGCGCACGGCCAGGTTGGCGTAGCGGAAGCCGGGCGTCACGGCGGCCATCCGGCCGGCGAGGAGGTCGGCCCAGCCGCGGTAGGTGCCGTCCGGCAGCAGGTCCGACATGCCCTCGGTGAAGGAGTCGCCGACCGCGACGAGGCTGGAGTAAGTGGGGTTCGTCTGCATGGCGGAAGAAATGGTAACCCGCTCACATACTTACCGGTCGGTGGGCTTGGACCCCCTCACACCTGCCGTCCGAACAGCTCCCGGAGCACGTCCTCCATGGTCACCAGTCCCGCGAGCCGCCCGTCCGTGCCGAGTACCGCGGCCAGGTGCGTCCGGCTGCGCCGCATGGCCGTCAGCACGTCGTCGAGCGGTGTGCTCTCCCGGATCCGTGCGATCGGACGCATGTCCCGCACCGGGAACGGCAGGTCCCGCGGTGAGGCGTCCAGTGCGTCCTTGACGTGCAGGTAGCCGACGATCCGCCGGCTCTCGTCCACCACCGGGAACCGGGAGAACCCGGTCTCGTTCGACAGTGCCTCCAACTGCTCCGGCGTGACGCCCACGCGCGCGTAGACGACCCCTTCCAGCGGCAGCACCACGTCCCGCACCGGCCGTCGCCCCAGCTCCAGCGCGTCGTGCAGCCGCTCCCGCGCGCGCTCGTCGATCAGGCCCGCCTCGCCGGAGTCCCGCACGATCCGCGCCAGCTCGGCGTCCGAGAACGTGGCCGTGACCTCGTCCTTGGTCTCCACGCGGAGCAGCTTCAGCAGGGCGTTCGCGAAGGCGTTGACCGCGAAGATCACCGGGCGCAGCCCGCGCGCCAGCGCGACCAGCGGCGGCCCCAGCAGCAGCGCGCTGCGCACCGGCTCCGCGAGCGCGATGTTCTTCGGGACCATCTCGCCGAGCAGCATGTGCAGATAGGTCGCCAGGGTCAGCGCGATCACGAAGGACACCGCGTGCCCCGCGCTCTCCGGCACCCCCACCGCGTGGAACACCGGCTCCAGCAGATGTGCGATCGCCGGCTCCGCGACCGCGCCCAGGACCAGCGTGCACAAGGTGATCCCGAGCTGCGCGGCCGCCAGCAGCGCGGAGACGTGCTCCAGACCCCACAGCACACCCTTCGCCCGCCGGTCGCCCTGTTCGGCGTACGGCTCGATCTGACTGCGCCGCACCGAGATCAGCGCGAACTCGGCCCCGACGAAGAACGCGTTCAGCACCAGCGTCGCGAGCCCGATCAACAACTGGACGAGGGTCATCGCGGGCTCCTCCGTGCACGGGCCGACCGGCCGACGGGCTCGATGCGGGCTTGCACGCGGGGCGGCCGATTACTGGACCGGATGCGGACCCGCCGGTACGGCGACGGGACCGCGGCCCTCGCGGAGTCCTCGCCCGGGGTCGTCTCCCGCGTCGCCGGGACGCCGGTCACCGCGAGGGGTGGCTGCGTGCCGGTGCCTGGCCGGGGTTTCTCGGGCGGTGGCCAGGGGGTGAGTCGGGCCAGCGTCCCCTGGAGCGGCGACCTGGTCGCGGGCTCAGCGGCGGCCTCGCCCGGAGGTGCCGGGACGGCCGGGGTCGTTTCCCGCGTCGCCGGGACGCCGGTCACCGCGAGCGGCTGCTGCGTGCCGCTGTCTGGCCGGGGTTTCTCGGGCAGTGGCCAGGGGGTGAGTGGGGGCAGGGTCTCGTGGTGCGACGACCTGGTCGCGGCCTCAGCGCCGGCCTCGCCCGTCGGCGCCTGTACGGCCGGGGTCGCCCCTCGCGTCGCCGGGACGCCGGTCACCGCGAGGGGTGGCTGCGTGCCGGTGCCTGGCCGGGGTTTCTCGGGCGGTGGCCAGGGGGTGAGTCGGGCCAGCGTCCCCTGGAGCGGCGACCTGGTCGCGGGCTCAGCGACGGCCTCGCCCCGGGGTGCCTGCACGGCCGGGGTCATCTCTCGCGACGCCGGGACGCCGGTCACCGCGAGGGGCGGCTGTCGTCGCCCGGGCGGGTGCGCGGCGCTGCCTGGCGGAGGTCCCTCTTGGAGCGGCCGTGCGGCGGGTCGGGTTCCGGTCTTCCCGTGCGGTGACCGGACGGCAACCGTCGCGTGGATCGCTCCCTCGGGCGCCCGTACGGCGGTCACCGCGCGAACCGCGGATCCCTCGACGGCACCCGTTCCGCGAACCTCCTCCCGTGGCCACAAGCCGGAACCCACCCCGCGAACCCCCTTCCACCTAACCGAAGTCATGAGTCGACCCCCTCCCCGTACCCGGCCAGGGGCGCGTGCAGCAGGACGCGGGCGGCTCTGCGGCCCTGGGCGTCGGTGACGTCGAGTTGCCAGCCGGAGACCCGGACCGAGTCGCCGGTGGCCGGGATCCTGCCGAGTTCCGTCGCCAGGAGGCCGGCCAGGGTCTCGTAGGGGCCCTCGGGCGCCCGCAGCCCCACGCGGGCGAGCTGGTCCATGCGGGCCGAACCGTCGGCGTGGAAGAGCTCCCTGCCCTCGTCGTCGGTGCCCGCGGGCGCGAGGTCGGGCGTCTCGTGCGGGTCGTGCTCGTCGCGCACCTCGCCGACGACCTCCTCGACGATGTCCTCCAGCGTGGCCACGCCCGCCGTACCGCCGTACTCGTCGATGACGACCGCCATCGTGCGCTTGCCGGAGAGCCGGTCCAGGAGCCGGTCCACGGTGAGCGACTCGGGCACGAGCAGCGGCTCGCGCAGCAGCTCGGCGACCGAGGCGCGGGGCCGGCGCTCGGCGGGGACCGCCAGGACGTCCTTGATGTGCGCGATGCCGACGACCGAGTCCAGGCTGCCGCGGTAGACGGGGAACCGGGACAGCCCGGTGGCGCGCGTCGCGTTCGCCACGTCCTCGCAGGTCGCCTGGACGTCCAGGGCGATCACCTGCACGCGCGGGGTCATCACGTTCTCCGCGGTCAGGTCCGCGAGGTTGAGGGTCCGTACGAACAGCTCGGCGGTGTCCGCCTCCAGCGCGCCCGCCCGCGCGGAGTGCCGGGCCAGCGCCGCCAGCTCCTGCGGCCCGCGCGCGGAGGCCAGCTCCTCGGCGGGCTCCAGGCCGAAGCGGCGCACCACCCGGTTGGCCGTGTTGTTGAGGTGGGTGATGAAGGGGCGGAAGGCCGCGCTGAACCAGCTCTGCGCGGTACCCACCCGCTTGGCCATGGCCAGCGGCGAGGAGATCGCCCAGTTCTTGGGCACCAGCTCGCCGACCACCATCAGGAAGACCGTCGACAGCGCGGTCCCCAGCACCAGCGCCAGCGACCGGGACGTGGACTCCGAGACCCCCAGCGCCTCCAGCGGCCCCGCGATCAGCGCGGCGATCGACGGTTCGGCGAGCATGCCGACGACCAGGTTGGTGACCGTGATCCCGAGCTGCGCCCCGGAAAGCTGGAACGTCAGACTCCGTACGGCTCTCAGGGCGCCGGACGCACCCCGCTCACCGCGCTCCGCCGCCCGCTCCAACTGCCCTCGCTCGACCGTGGTCAGCGAGAACTCCGCGGCCACGAAGGCACCGCAGGCCAGCGAGAGCAGGATCGCCACCAGCAGCAGGAGCACTTCGGTCATCGGGTCACCTCCGTCCCATGATCGGACAGGGTCCCCAGGATCGCCCGTCCTAGCCGGCGAGGGGCTTCACCCAGCGCCGCCACTTCTCCTCGGGCGCGTACCCCGCCGCGCGCCATGCGTGCTGTGCCGTCTCGTTGCGCACCAGCACCATCGCGTCCCCGCGCCGCCCGCCGAGCCGTACGAACCGCTCCTCCGCGGCCGTGAGCAGGGCCGTCCCGATGCCGCGCCGCCGGCGCTCCGGGTGCACCGCGAGCCGGTACAGGTGGCACCGCCAGCCGTCGAAGCCCGCGATCACCGTGCCGACGAGCTCGCCGTCGAGCTCGGCGAGGATCAGCGCCTCGGCGTCCCGCGCGACCAGCCGCTCCACGCCGTCCCGGTCGTCGCTGATGCTCGTCCCCTCGGCGGACCGCTTCCAGAAGGCCAGCACGCTGTCGAGGTCGTCGGGCGTCGCGGCCCGTATCCGCAGGTCGGTCATACGACGATCCCATCACGCCCGACGGCACGGCACCCGGAGTTCCAGCATTCGGGACGGCTACCGGCCGCGCAGCTCCGCCATCACCGGCGCGAACGCCTCCATGGATGCCTCCAGCACCGCCAGGTAGGTGAAGCCGTACCGCTCGCGCTGCGCCAGCACCTGCGCGACGATCTCCTCGACCGTGCCGATCAGGATGATGGGCAGGTCCAGGGCCTGCTGGAGGGTCAGGTCCGGAAACCGGTGCAGGAACGGGGCGGCGACGGCCTCGCGGTCCCCGGTGACGACGACCGTCTGGACGAGCAGGTTCAGTTCGGCCGGTTCCTTGCGCCCCTCGGCCAGTCGCCGGTAGCGGACGAGGCGTTCGTCGAGCTGCTCGGCGGTGGTCGGGATCAGCCTGCCGGCCGAGTCGCCCGGCACCAGGGTGGCCCCGGTGAAGGCCGCGATGTCCGCGTGCTCGGCGGACAGCTCCAGCATCCGGTTGCCTATGCCGCCGATCAGCAGGGGGACGCGGGGCCGCTGCACCGGCTGCGGCACATGGTCCGGCGAGGACAGCAGCCGCTCCAACTCCTCGACCGTGCGCCGGAGATGGTCCACGCGCTCGCCGGGCGAGCCGAAGGGCAGCCCCGCCCGGTCGTGCTCGGACTGCACATAGCCGGTGCCCAGGCCCAGTTCGAGGCGGCCGCCGGTCAGCGCGTCCACCGTGGCCACCTCGCGGGCGAGCAACGCCGGGTTCCAGAAGCCCGCGTTGAGGACGAACGTGCCCAGCCGCGGCCGCTCGGTGACCTCCGCCGCCGCGACCAGCGCCGGGAACGGCGCGATCTTGCCGAGATGGTCGGGGACCAGGATCACGTCGTAGCCGAGTTCCTCGGCCCGGCGGCACTTGGCGCGCCAGTCGGCGTCGGTGGCGGCCGCGGTCAGATTGACGGCGAAGCGAAAGGCGCGGGGCATGAACTCTCCTCAGCGGCAAGCGACTTGAGCTGTCTGCCCCGCGATTGCATCACTCGTGGGCGATCGCCGCCAGTACGTTCATCCGGGAGGCGCGCAGCGCGGGCAGCAGTGCCGCCACGATGCCCACCACCGCCGAGCCGACGACGACCGCCACGATCGTGCCCCAGGGGATGGCCAGCGCGTTCATGCCCTGGAGCGCCAGCACCTGCTGGGTGCACACGCCCCACACAAGGCCGAGAGCGAGTCCCAGCACCGCGCCGAACACCGCGATCACCACCGACTCCAGCCGGATCATCCGGCGCAGTTGCCGCCGGGCGAGCCCGATGGCGCGCAGCAGCCCGATCTCCCGGGTGCGTTCCACGACCGACAGGGCGAGGGTGTTGACCACGCCGAGCACCGCGATGACGATCGCGAGCCCGAGGAGCGCGTACACGAGGTAGAGCAGGACGGCGATCTGGTCGTGGACCAGGTCCTTGTAGTCGGCCAGGTCGCGCACCTGGACCTGCGGATACCGGTCGAGCGTCTTCTCCAGCTCCGCGCGCAGCCGGTCGGCGCCGGTGCCGGGGGCCGCGTTGACGTACAGCGCGGAGTCCTGGCCGCCCCGCGCGAACCGCTCCAGCGTGCCCAGGCCGAAGTAGATGCCGCCCTGCGTCCCGAACCCGTCCGCCGAGTCCTGGTCGGTGAGGGCGCCCACGGTCAGTTCGGTCCGGCGTCCGCCCTGGAACTCGACCGGGATCCTGCTGCCGACCCGCACGCCGTGGTCGCGCGCGAAGTCCACGTCCATGCCCAGGTGCCCGGACGCGAGCGCGGCCGCGGTGTCCCCTTGCGCGTAGGTGATGTGCGCGACCTCGTCGAGCCGCGGGTCGTACCCGGCGGCGGTGGTCTCGACCCGCTTGCCGTCCGGCAGCCGTACGGCGACGGGCGCGAACCGCGACCGTACGACGAGCCCGGCGCCCTCGGTGCCGCGGACCGCGTCCGTGACCTCCTGCGGGAACGGCAGGAAGTTGCCGTTCTGTACGACGAAGTCGGCGCCGAGGGTCTTGTCGATCTGGTCGTCGAAGGACCTGGACATGGAGGCGCTCGCCACCGACATCCCGCCGACCAGGGCGAGGCCGACCATCAGGGCGGCCGCGGTGGCGCCGGTGCGGCGCGGGTTGCGCAGGGCGTTGCGCTGGCTCATCCGCCCGACCGGACCGAACAGGGCCGGGAAGGCGCCGCCCAGCACCCGGATCACCGGACGCACCAGCAGCGGGCCCGCGATGACGGTGGCCAGGAGCGTCAGCACGACGCCGAGACCGAGGAGGGAGGCGGCGGAGGCCGTCCGCGTCGCGAGCGCGCATCCGACGAGCGCGGCCGCGCCCGCCGCGCCGACCAGGCCGCCCACGATCGCCCGGACCCGGAGCGGCCGTCCGGTCCCGGCGATCTCGGCGTCCGCGAGGGCCGCCATGGGGGAGACGCCCGCTGCTCGGCGGGCCGGGAGGTAGGCCGCGACGAAGGTGACGCCCACGCCGACGACGTACGCGGCAACGGGTGTGCCCCAGCCGATGACCATCTCGCCGGTCCGGATGTTCATGCCGAAGGCGTTCATGAGCGCGATGAGCCCGACGGCGAGCCCGATGCCCGTGCCGAGCCCGACCGTGGAGCCGACCAGGCCGAGCAGCGTGGCCTCGGTGAGCACCGAGCGGCGGACCTGGCGCCGGTCGGCGCCGAGCGCGCGCAACAGGCCCAGCTCACGGGTGCGTTGGGCGATCAGCATGGAGAAGGTGTTGACGATCAGGAAGACGCCGACCAGGACGGCGATGCCCGCGAAGCCGAGCATGACGTACTTGATGACGTCGAGGAATCCGCCCAGTTGGTCGAGGTCCGACTTCGCCTGTTCGTCGGCGGTCCGGTACTCGTAGCTGCCCGTGCCGAGCGCGGCGGCCACCCGCTGCTTGAGCTGGTCGTCGCTGACGCCCTCGGCGGCGTCGACCGAGATGCTGGTGGCGGCCTCCGCGGAGCCGAGCAGCTTGGTCTGCGCCGTCGGAGGGTCGAGGTAGAGCAGGGTGGCGCCGGGGTTGGTGGTGGTGAAGGTGACGAGGCCGACGATCCGCACCTTGAAGGAGCCCGGCGCCGCGATGACGGTGAGCGGGTCGCCGATGCGCAGGTTCCTGCGGTCGGCGGTCTCCGAGTCGATCAGGGCCTCGGCCGGGCCGTGCGGGGCGTGGCCGGAGGTGAGCTCCACCGGGCTGCGCGAGGTCGGGTTCCAGTCGGTGCCGATGGTGGGGGCGCCGGTGGTGGAGCCCACCGACTCGTTCTCGGCGTCGGCGACGGTGATCCCGTCCTCCTCGGCGTCGAAGCGTGCCCCGCCGACGCCGTCGAGGCGGGCGACCCGGTCGGCGAGCGCGGCCGGCAGGGTGGCCGTCGCGCCGGACGGGATGGCCTCGCTCAGGTCCTCCTTCGGGCTGATCGTGAGGTCCGGAGCGGTGGTGGCGAAGAGGCGGTCGAAGGTGCGGTTCAGGGTGTCGGAGAAGATCAGGCTGCCGGAGACGAACGCCACGGAAAGGACCACGGCCAGCGCGGAGAGCAGCAGCCGTCCCTTGTGGGCGAGGAAGCTGCGCAGTGTCGCCTTCAGCACGGGGTCATCCCTCGTCGGGGTCGTCGCCGGACTGACCGCGGATCACGTCGAACCGTTTCATGCGCTCCAGCACGGCCTCCGCGGTGGGCCGCTCCATGCGGTCCACGATCCGTCCGTCCCCGAGGAAGAGCACCAGGTCGGAGTGGGCGGCCGCGCCGGGGTCGTGGGTGACCATGACGACGGTCTGCCCGAGCTGGTCGACGGCCTCGCGCAGGAAGCCGAGGACCTCCAGACCCGCCCGTGAGTCGAGGTTCCCGGTCGGCTCGTCCGCGAAGATCAGCTCGGGCCGGGAGGCCAGCGCGCGGGCGCACGCGACGCGCTGCTGCTGACCCCCGGAGAGCTGCGAGGGCCGGTGCTTGAGGCGGTCCCGCAGGCCCAGGGTGTCGATGACCTGGTCCAGCCACTTCTCGTCGGGCTTCTTGCCGGCGATGTCCATGGGCAGGGTGATGTTCTCGGCCGCGTTCAGCGTCGGGATCAGGTTGAACGACTGGAACATGAACCCGATCCGGTCCCGGCGCAGCCGGGTCAGCTCGCGCTCCTTGAGCCCGGTGATCTCGGTGCCGCCGAGCCACACCTGGCCGGCCGAGACGGTGTCGAGCCCCGCCAGGCAGTGCATCAGGGTGGACTTGCCGGAGCCCGAGGGGCCCATGACCGCGGTGAAGCGGCCCCGCGCGATGTCCACGTCCACCGAGTCCAGGGCGAGGACGGCCGTCTCGCCCGAGCCGTACGCCTTGGTGAGACCGCGGGCGCGGGCCGCGATCGCCTCGGCCGGGGCGGTGCCTGGTGCTTCCTCCGCAGCGGTTGCCATGGGCAGAGGGTAGTGTGACCCGGCCCACACTCGATATCCCTCTTGCGGTCGATGCGGCCTCCACCCCAGGTCGGGCCCCCGATGCCCGTGTAAGGGACACCCGCCTCGGTGGCCCGGAGTGGCCCGGTGGCCGACGGCCCGGTCGTCCGCGGTGAAGGCCCCACTTGCCAGTGCTAGCGGTTCGGCGCTAGCTTCGAGGTATGGCGAAGACCCAGTTGAACGTGCGGGTGGACGAGGGCACCGCCCGTGCCGCCCGTGAACGCGCCCTCGCCCGAGGCGTCAGCGTCAACCGCTACATCGAGGAACTGGTCATGAAGGACACCGGCGAGGCGGGCCAGGCCTTCGTGGAGGCCGCCGCCGATTTCATGAAGCAGTACGAATCCGTCTTCGCGGAGGAGTTCGGCAAGGAGAGCAAGGAACACGAGGGTCGTTGAGCGATCTGCACATCGATCTCGCCTGGCTCCTGATGCTCGCTGAGCAGAAGACCCCGGGCGATCCCCAGGTCACCGACTGGGGCGCCCTGGTCGCCGCCGTGGCCCGCCACCAGGCCGAGATCTTCGACATCCCCGTCTACGACAACCCGCACCTGCGCGCCGCGGCGCTGCTGCAACTCCTCATCCACGTCCCGGCGTTGGAGCGCACCAACGCGCTCTTCGCCTGCGCGGTCGGGTACGCCTACCTCGTCGCGAGCGGACTCCGGGTGGTCACCTCGCCCGAACTGGTCCGGGACCTCGCCAAGGTGGCCAAGAAGGGCGACGCCTCGGTCCACGACATCGCGCGCGAGCTGCGCAGATGGACCCTCTGATCAGCGTTCCTCCAGCGGCGGCCGCCAGGCGGTGCCCAGTACGCAGAAGGACGTGGGCAGCGCCGGACCCTTCTCCGGCATCGACACCCGCCGGTAGGGGCCGAGTTCGAAACCGGCGTCCCGCAGCGCCCCGACGGGGTCCCGGCCCAGATGGCAGCCGCCGCTCAGCGGGGGCCACAGGGTGCGGTCCAGGGCGCGCTGGGTGAAGCGCATGGCCGGGCCGCCGCCCCTGCCGTGCTCGAAGAACCGCACGACCCCGCCGGGCCGCAGCACCCGGCGCACCTCGCCGAGCGCGCGCGGCACATCGCGCACACTGCACAGCACCAGCGAGATCACCACGGCGTCGAAGGCCTCGCTCTTGACGGGCAGCGCCTCCGCGGCACCGGGCACCACGTCGACCGGCACCTCGCAGCGCAGGGCGGCCTCCACCGCCAACTGCCGCAGCCTGCGCTCCGGTTCGATCGCCACAACCTCGGAGACCGCGCCGGGGTAGTGCGAGAAGTTCAGGCCGTTGCCCGCGCCGATCTCGATCACCCGGCCGGACAGCCCGGCGAGCAGCCGCTCGCGCACCCCGGCCATGCCCATCCGGGTCTCGGCGGCGACGCTGACCCGCGCGTAGTACCGGGCGAAGAGCGGGTGGTGGACGGGATCCCGGGACACCTTGCCGGTACCGGCGGACCGTAGCGGCATGACAGCCTCCCTCGCAGAGGACGGGTCCTACCGTGATTGTCCCCCGCGCGACCGCGCCGCACCCCCCTCGGGCACCCACCGCACGAAGGTGCGCACGTGTCGGTGGACGCCGTGGCCGTCGTACATGTAGGCAGAGCTGCTGTCCGGCAGCGCCTTGCGCGACTTCGCTCTGCGCCGACTGCGCGCGCATCCGGTCGAACGCCTCACCGTGCGCACGACCGACCACCGTCCGCGAGCCGTCTTCACCCGGCTGGGCAACCGCTCCCGCGTCGAGCCGGTGCGGCTCGACGCGGACAGCGAGGTGCCCTGCGGGATGCTCAGGGCGCCTCGCGCACCCCGAACGCCGCCGCGTCCCAGGTTCCGCCCAGCTCCGGGGCCAGCCAACCCGGTGCTCCGGCACGGAAGTCGGCGGGCGGCAACCCGCCCGCACCGGCCGGCACGGCAGCGAGCAGCGGAGCCCCGGACACCTCCGGGAGATCCGCGAGGTTGCAACGCGAGGCGAGGTCGGGGGAGTCGGGCCAGCTGCCGATCACCACGCCCGCGAAGTCCAGTTCGCGGCGGCGGAGTTCACGGGCCGTCAGCTCGGTGGTGTTGAGCGTGCCCAGACCGGCCGGCGCCACCACCAGGACCGGCGCCCGCAGCAGCTCCGCCGCGTCGGCCAGCGTCCCGCCCTCGTCGTCGAAGCGGACGAGCAGGCCGCCCGCCCCCTCCACCAGCACCAGGTCGTGCCCGGCGGCCAGCTTGGCGGCGGCCTCGGCGACCTCCCGCGGGCGCACCGGCTCGCGGGCGGCCCGGCGCGCGGCGGTCGCCGGGGCCAACGGCTCGGGGTAGCGGGCGAGTTCGGCCTTCGTCACGGCACCCGCGAGTCGGGCCACTTCGTCGGCGTCCCCGGCCTCGTCCGGCCCTACGCCGGTCTGCGCGGCCTTCAGGACGGCGACCGTCCGTCCGGCGGCGAGCGCGGTCGCGGCGACGGCGGCCGTGGTGACCGTCTTGCCGACCTCCGTGCCCGTGCCCGTGATCACCAGTACCGGCATGTCATCCCTCCCGTGCGGCGGCACACACCGCACGCGTGATCCGTGCCACGTCCTCGTCGCCCGTGACGTACGGCGGCATCGTGTAGACGAGGTCGCGGAACGGCCGCAGCCACACGCCCTCGCGCACGGCCGCCTCCGTCGCGGCCCTCATGTCGACGTCGTGGTCCAGTTGCACGACCCCGACGGCGCCGAGAACCCGTACGTCCTTCACTCCCGGCAGCTCACCGGCCGGCGCCAGCCCCTCCCGCAGCCCCGCCTCGATCCGCTTGACCTCCGTGAGCCAGTCCTGTCCGAGCAGCAGCCCGATCGAGGCACAGGCCACCGACGCGGCCAGCGGGTTGCCCATGAAGGTGGGGCCGTGGGCGAGCACCGGGACCTCGCCCCGCGAGATGCCGTCGGCCACCCGGGGCGTGCACAGGGTCGCCGCCATCGTCAGGTATCCGCCGGTCAGCGCCTTGCCCACGCACATCACGTCCGGCGTCACCGCGGCGTGGTCCGCTGCGAACAGGGCGCCCGTACGGCCGAATCCCGTCGCGATCTCGTCGAACACCAGCAGCACGTCGTGCGCGTCGCACGCCTCTCGCAGCACCCGCAGATACGCGGGGGAGTGGAACCGCATCCCGCCCGCGCCCTGCACCACCGGCTCCACGATCACCGCGGCCAGCTCGTCCGCGTGCCGCGCGATCGCCTCGCGCAGTCGATCGGCGTACGACTCCTCGTACTCGGCCGGGGGCGCGTCCACGAACACCTGGCGGGGCAGGACCCCGGACCACAGCTCGTGCATCCCGCCCTCGGGGTCGCACACCGACATGGGCTGCCAGGTGTCGCCGTGATAGCCGCCGCGCCAGGTCAGCAGCCGCTGCTTGCCGGTGCGGCCCAGGGAGCGCCAGTACTGGAGGCACATCTTCACCGCGACCTCGACCGACACCGACCCCGAGTCGGCGAGGAAGACATGCTCGAGACCATTTGGGGACATGTCGACAAGGAGCTTCGCGAGCCGGACGGCGGGCTCGTGGGTGAGCCCGCCGAACATCACGTGGCTCATCCGCCCGAGCTGCTCGCGCGCGGCCTCGTTCAGCACCGGGTGGTTGTAGCCGTGGATCGCCGACCACCAGGAGGACATCCCGTCGACCAGCTCGGCACCCCCGGCGATCCGCAACCGGACCCCGCTCGCCGACTCCACGACGAGCGGGTCGGTCCGGCCGGGCATCGGACCGTACGGATGCCACACGTGCCGCCGGTCGAGCGCCAAGAGTTCCGGCACCGGCAGGCCGGGCAGCTCAGGCATTGGGCGCGAGATCCGTTCCGGCGCCCCGGCGGCGTACGGCGACGAGGTCGGTCCGGGCCTCGTTGGCCGGGGCGGCCGCAGCCGTCGTACCGCAGACCCCGCCGCCCTCGTGCGACCCGCAGCCCGCGTTCTCGTGGCAGCCGCCGCCCACCCGGTGCTCCGGCAGGGTGACCTGGTCCGCGCCCTCCACCTCGAAACCGGCGTCCGCGATCATCTCCAGGTCGGCCTTGCCCGCCTGACCCTCGGTGGTGAGGTAGTCGCCGAGGAAGATCGAGTTGGCGAGGTGCAGGGCCAGGGGCTGCATCGTGCGCAGATGGACCTCGCGGCCGCCCGCGATGCGGACCTCGACGTCCGGGCAGACGAAGCGGACCATCGCCAGGATGCGCAGACAGCGCTGCGGGGTGAGGTTCCACTCCTTGGCCAGCGGGGTGCCCTCGACGGGGATCAGGAAGTTGACCGGGACTGAGTCGGGGTCCAGCTCGCGCAGGGAGTAGACGACGTCGACGAGGTCCTCGTCCGACTCGCCCATGCCCGCGATGAGGCCCGAGCAGGCGGACAGACCGGCCGCGTGCGCCTTGTTCACGGTGTCGACCCGGTCGGCGTAGGTGTGGGTGGTCGTGATGTCGCCGTAGGTCGACTCGGACGTGTTGAGGTTGTGGTTGTAGGCGTCCGCGCCCGCCTCGCGCAGCCGCTCGGCCTGGCCGTCGGAGAGCAGACCGAGGCAGGCGCACACCTCGACGCCCTCGTTCTGCTCCTTGATCGCCTTGATGGTGCCCGCGACCCGGTCCACGTCACGGTCGGTCGGACCGCGTCCGCTGGCCACCAGGCAGACCCGCTTGGCGCCGCCGGCGAGGCCCGCTGCCGCGGCCTGGGAGGCCTGCTCGGGCTTGAGCCAGGTGTACTTCAGGATGCCCGTCGAGGAACCGAGCCGCTGGGAGCAGTAGGAGCAGTCCTCGGGGCACAGTCCGGACTTCAGGTTGACGAGGTAGTTGAGTTTCACCCGGCGCCCGAACCAGTGCCGGCGCACCTTTCCGGCCGCGGCCACCACGTCGAGCAGGTCGTCGTCGGAGGTGGCCAGCACGGCCAGCGCCTCCTCGCGGGTCGGCAGCTCGCGCCGAAGCCCCTTGTCCACCAGCGTGTTCAGCAGGTCCATGAGAGCCGATCCTGTCCTACGGACCCGCTTCCGGCCAAGGTAGGGATCGCACAACACACCCCTCACGACGTGTGGGTATTGCCACACCGTGGGTAGCGTTTGCTGCCGCTAGGGTCTGTCCGTTGTCTACAAAAGCCCCGGAGGACCCATGGCGTTCGGCTGGATCGACGAGCAGGCGGCGGCGCGCCGACGGGCCGGGCTCGTACGGACCCTGCGGCCGCGTCCGGCCGACTCGCCACTGCTCGATCTCGCGAGCAACGACTACCTGGGCCTCGCCCGCCACCCCGAGGTCGTGGCGGGCGCCGCGGCGGCCGCGCGGACGTGGGGCGGTGGTGCGACCGGGTCCCGGCTCGTCACCGGCACCACCGAGCTGCACACCGAGCTCGAACGCGAACTGGCCGCCTTCTGCGGTTTCGAGGCGGCGCTGGTGTTCTCCTCCGGGTACGCGGCGAACCTGGCCGCCGTCACCGCGCTCGCACCGCACGGCTCGCTGATCGTCTCCGACGCGGGCAACCACGCCTCGCTCATCGACGGCTGCCGGCTGGCCCGGGGCACCACCCAGGTGGTGGCGCACGCCGACCCGGACGCCGTGCGCAAGGCGCTCGGCACCCACGACGGGCCCGCCCTCGCCGTGTCCGACACGGTCTTCTCGGTCGACGGCGACGCGGCGCCCCTGGCCGGACTCGCCGGGGCATGCCGGGAGCACGGCGCGGGCCTGGTCGTCGACGACGCCCACGGCCTGGGCGTGCTCGGCGCCGGCGGCCGCGGGGCCCCGCAGGCGGCGGGACTCGCGGGCGCCGACGACGTGGTCGTCACGGTCACGTTGTCCAAGTCGCTCGGCAGCCAGGGCGGCGCCGTCCTCGGCCCCGCACGGGTCGTCGAACACCTGGTCAACGCGGCACGGACGTTCATCTTCGACACCGGTCTGGCCCCCGCGTCGGCGGGAGCCGCCCTCGCGGCCCTGCGGCTGCTCGGCCGTGAGCCCGAACGGGCCGCACGCGCACGCGAGGTGGCGACCGGACTGCACGCACGCCTGACCGCCGCGGGTCTGGAAGCGGTACGTCCGGACGCCGCGGTGGTCTCGGTGCGCGCGCCCTCCCCGGAGGAGGCCGTGCAGTGGGCGGCCGACTGCCGTGCCGCCGGGCTCCTGGTGGGCTGTTTCCGGCCCCCGTCGGTGCCCGACGGCATCTCACGGCTCAGGCTGACCGCCCGCGCGGACCTCTCCGAGGAGCAGATCGAACGCGCTGTACGTGTGATCGGCGAGACACGACCATGAGTCGGCGTGACACGGCCGTGCGCCTTGGTGGACCGGCGGTCAGAACGCGGCTGTGAAGCCCGCCCAGCTCTCGGGGGAGAAGAGCAGCGCGGGCCCGTCCGGGTTCTTGGAGTCGCGAACGGCGAGCAGCCCGGCACAGGGCCCGGCCGACGGCCTCGCCGTCTCGACGCAGTTGTTCGCCCCGGTGCTGTAGCTGCTGCGCAGCCAGCGCACTTCGGGCAGTTCGGTACTGGAGGTTACGTTCCGAGGCAGTGCGGTCATGGTGCCTCCTTACGCGCCGTCACCCATCCCGGCGAGGTAATCCAACGAGTCCTCGGGCGAAAGGGCGTGGATTCGAAGGGTGTTGAAGGCCTCGGTGTAGGCCTGGAGGTCTTCTTTCCGTTCGAGATAGAGGCTACTCGTCAAGTGGTCGAGAACAACCACGTCCAGATCAGAAGTGCGCGAAAATGAGAAGATTACGAAAGGCCCGGTGATGCCCACATGCGCCCCGGCAGTGAACGGCAGTACCTGTAGCCGCACTTGGGGCAGCCGCGCCGCCTCCAGGAGCCTCCTCAGCTGACGGGCCATCACCTCGGGTCCGCCGACCTCCCGGTGCAGCACCGCCTCGTCCAGGACGGCGCTCAACTCCAGGGGCGGCTGCGCCCGGAGGATGTCCTGCCGGGCCAGGCGGACCTCGACCAGCGCGTCGAGACGTTCGTCGTCCAGGCCGTCCACCGCGGCCCGGGTCACCGCTCGGGCGTACTCGCGCGTCTGGAGGAGCCCGGGAACGACGGAGGTCTCCAGTGTGCGCATCGCGCTCGCCTGGGACTCCAGACTGATGAAGTCCCGGTACGTCGGCGGCAGCACACCCCGGTACGCGTGCCACCAGTGGTGCCGGCCGCCGGTCTCGTCGGAGCCCGCCAATACCAGCAACAGCTCCCGCAGATTCGCGTCCCCCACACGGTAGGCGTCGAGAAGTAACCGCACATCGGCCGGTTTCACCCCGCTGGCACCGGTCTCGATGCGGCTCACCTTCGACTGGTGCCAGCCCACGAGCCGGGCCGCCTCACCGCTGGTGAGCCCCGCACTCGCGCGCAGCGCACGCAGTTCGGCGCCCAGTTTCCGCCGGCGCACCGCGGGGCCGTGCTGCATGCGCTCCTCCTTACTCCTTACGAGCCGCCCAAATACGGTCTCGCGTCGTAGAGTTCACCGCTTCGAGCGACAGATATATGCACATCTTGGTGGATCGGCACCCGTCACAGCCTCCGTGATGGCACTCTGGCGATGAACCACCAGTCCGGGACCGTACTCGAACCATCCGCACCGTGTCGGACTCCGGTCCCGTGGGAAAGGGACGACGTCGCCATGGCAGACCACCTGGAAGCATCCGTCACTCTGCCGAGCGAACCCGCCTCGGTCTCCGCGGCCCGCACCTATGTCCTGAGCACTCTGGCGGAGTGGGGGCTGCCGCCCACCACGGAGACCGCCGAGACCGTACGCCTCATCGTCTCCGAACTCACCACCAACGCCGTACAGCACACCTTCGGGCAGTCACCCACCTTCACGGTGGACATCGAGCTGGACCGTGACGAACAACTGCGCATCGGGGTCACCGACAGCCACCCCCGCTTCCCCAAACGGCTGCCGGCCGCCGTCCAGCAGGACAACGGCCGGGGAATGGTGATCATCCGATGGCTCGCGGCCGAGTGCGGCGGCAGGCTCAGAGTCAGGCCCACCCGGGAAGGCGGCAAGACCGTCTCGATCGAACTCCCGTGGACGGTACCGGCGCAGCCGGTCACCGCGGCGGGGCAGCAGGAGCCGTGACAGACGTCAGCAAGCCCGTGGGAGGTGCCTCGGAGTCACCGCAGGCGCGGTGACGGCTCTCGGGGTGACGCTCCTGGCTCGCCCGGTCCCACAGGTCGGCCACGAGCAGCCGGTGGCCGGCATCGAGGGCTTCGCGGTCGAGGAGGTCGGCTCGGCGTCGGTGCCACCGGCCGGAGGACAGCTCGTCTGCCAGCCGCGACAAGTCCGGCCGGAGGGCGTCGTCTCTGGACTGGGTTGATCACCGTGGTGGCACCATCGAGGGCTGATGGATTTTGGCGACGATTCGGGGGTCCGGTCGCCGGTGGTCGGCCATACGGGTACGGGTGACGCCTGAGCCCGTGTCAGGCGTCCGCGGGGGCCCGAAGGGACGGCGGGAGGTCAGGTCGCCGCCGTCCCCTCGGGGGCGTCACTTGACCCGGCCGTACCAGACGCTCTTCGTCCAGATCTTCTGCAGCCTCACCACGTCCCCGGTCTTCGGGGCGTGCCAGATCTTTCCCTTCCCGGCGTAGATGCCGACGTGGTAGACGTTCGAACCCGAGTGGAAGAACACCAGGTCGCCGGCCTTGCGGCTGCCCGCGCCGATGTGGCGGGTCTTGTTGTACTGCTGGGCCGCCGTGCGCGGGAGCTTCTTGCCCGCCTTCTTGAACGAGTACAGCGTGAGCCCGGAGCAGTCGAAGCGGCGGGGCCCGGTGGCGCCGTACTTGTACGGCGAGCCCTTCTTGGAGGCCGCTACCTTGAGCGCCTTCGTCGCCGGCGTCGCGGCGGCGGCGTCTGCTGCGACGCCCGGCACCACGACGGAGCCGCCCACGGCGGCGATGGCGAAGGCCGAGGCCGTACCGGCCCGGACCATCAGCGACGGGACACGATTGAGCGCAGTCATGCGCAACCCTTCGTCAGCCGCCTGTGAAGGATGACCTGTCGGATTCGGGCTGGCGAAGTTGCCCGGCCGCTGACGCGGCTTCACCCCAAGGGATGCTCGGCCCGGTCATGGCGTGACCGTTCCGGCGACCCGTCGTGCTTGGGTCCTCCACTCCTGCCGATCCACTCCTGTCGACCGGTCATCCGGGCGGCGGCAGGACTCGGCGTCCGCCCGGATCGCCCCGCCGCTGCGGCGGGGGCTTGTCGTCAGACAGGGATCTTGGCGCACGGATGTCCCAAAAACCCAATGGAACCGGGGGTTTGTGTTGTTACTCACCACTCACCCGTTCGGGTGGACACCTGAACCAACGGGGGCGCGTCGAGGTGTCCACAGGCCGCGCGACCAGCACAGAAACTCCTCATTCCCTCCCTGGACTACGCGCGTTGCGCAACCGCAGGGGTCCCGAAAAAGGAGCCGCGTCTCCTGCAAATGGCGGTACCTCTTTTGGTCCGTTTCAGCCGCGCTCCGGACGCCCCGTCACCGCGGGCGTCCGGAAACGCTGCCGATGCGTCAATTGCCGGACTCGGGCGGCACGGTGACCCTGGCCGTACGCCGCTCGCCGTCCAGGACGCGCAGGGCCCTCGCCAGCGTGGCGGCGTGCAGTTCGCGCTCGCCCCGGCCGTGCATCAGCACCAGCGCGTCGCGCAGCTCGGCCGCCCTGGCCACCAGCGCCTGCGCCGCGCGCAGTCCGCCGTAGGTGTCCTCGCGCCGGGCCGGGTTGATCCGGCCCAGCAGGTCGACGACGTCGAGATAACGGTCGATCAGCTCGCCCTCGGCGCGAGTGAGCGCGGGCAGCGGGGGGAGGTCCGGCACCATCGGTGGCTCACCTCGCGTCCCGGGTGGTGCGGGAGGACTTGCGGCTCGGGACGATCGCGTCCGCGAGGCCGTAGTCCAGGGCGCCCCGCGCGTCCAGGATCGTGTCCCGCTCGATGTCCGCGCTCACCTGCTCGGGGCTGCGCCCGGTGTGCCGGACGAGCATCTCCTCCAGGCGGGCCCGCACCCGGATCAACTCGTCGGCCTGGATGGCCAGGTCGCTCGCCTGCCCCTGCACCGGCTCGCTCAGTGCGGGCTGGTGGATCACCACCCGCGCGCCGGGCAGCACGGACCGCTTGCCGGGGGTGCCGGCGGCCAGCAGTACCGCCGCGGAGGAGCCGGCCTGGCCCAGGCAGGTCGTCTCCACGTCACAACTGACGTACTGCATCGTGTCGTAGATCGCCGACATCGCGCTGAACGAGCCGCCGGGGGAGTTGATGTACAGCGCGATGTCCCGGTCCGGGTCCTGGTACTCGAGGTACATGAACTGCGCCATCACGTCGTTCGCCGAGATGTCGTCGATCTGCGTCCCGAGGAAGACAATCCGCTCCTCCAGCAGCTTCGAGTACGGATCCATCGACTTCTGCCCGAAGCTCGTGCGCTCGTGGAACTCGGGCAGGACGTAACGGGCGGTCGGTCGGGTCATGGGTGGCCCCTCCTTCGGCGTCTGTAAAAAATGTACAGGATGTACGTGACGTTATGATGGGGGTATGGCCTACGAGATTCCGGTGACGCAAGCCAGGGCTGAACTCGCCGACCTGATCAACCGGGTGGTGTACGGCGGCGAGCGCGTCGTCGTCACCCGGCACGGAAAGCCGCTGGTCGCCCTGGTCTCGGCCGCCGACCTCGAACGACTGGAGAAGCTGCAGGAGTCCGTGGAGGAGCCGGTGATCAGCGCGGTCTCCACCGTGCGCGAGGTCGCGTCCGCTCCCCGCGAACAGCAGCGGTTCGGCATCGCGGCGCATCACCGGGGCGCGGGCGCCCCCTAGAGACGGGACGCCCCGGCCGTCGGGGCCGGGGCGCGGGTTCGGTCAGACGTCGGGGGTGAGCCGCGGCCGTGGCGGTCCTCGGCGCCGGCCACTTCTGTATGGCGCTCACTGGCGCGGGCGGCGCTTGCGGGGCCGGAGCGACCCACCAGGCGAGGGGCAGCGCCGCCGCGCAGTCGAAGGAGGCCACCGAGCGCAGCCGGACCGGCCGGTTGCGCCGCCCCCAGGGGCCGCCGGGTGCAGGGGACGGGGAGGGCGGCGCTGATTCAGCCGACCGCGGCGAGCGCGCGCTCGTCGGTGGCGGACGCGGCGCCCTTCGATCGCAACTTCAGTGCGCGCCCGAGCATCAGGGCTCCTAGGGTCAGCGCGGCCACCAGACGGGGGCGGGGCCGCCGCGCTGTTGCAGGGGGGGCCGCCGAGCGGAGGTAGGTCCGTCGCGGCGGCAACCAGTCTCCGATGGGGCCGGCAGGGCGGCGCGAATGCAGCCGATGGCGGCGACCGTGCGGGCCTCCGCGGCAGGCGTGGCGCTCTTCGACCGGGATTTCGGCGCGTTCCCCGGCACGCCGGGCGCATCGGGTGGGTGGCGCGGGCCCCCTGGCGCAGTCGCTGTCCGATGGCGGCGGCCGGTGACCGGGCGGGCGGTGCCAGCCGATGGCGGCGACCCTGCGTTTCGTCCGCAGCGGACGTGGCGCCCGTCGACCGGCACTTCAGTGCGTTCCCCAACACTCCGGGCGCATCGGGTGGGTGGCGCACGCCCCCTGCCGCAGTCGCTGTCCGATGGTGTCGGCCGGGGACCGGGCGGGCGGCGTCGGTTCAGCCGATGGCGGCCAGCGCGCGTTCGTCGGTGGCGGAGGCGGCGCCCTTTGACCGGGACCTCAGCGTGTTCCCCAGCACCACGGCCCCCAGGCCCAGCGCCGCCCACCAGGTGAGGGTCAGGGCGGGCTCGGTCGCCGCCGCTCCGTCGAAGAAGGACACCGAGCGCAGCAGGGTCGCGCTCGCCCCAGGCGGCAGCCACTGGCCGATCGCGCCCACCGGTTCGGGCAGCAACTGCGGGGCCGAGGAGGCACCGGAGAAGGGGTTGCCGAGGAACATCACCACGAAGGCGACGACGCCGATCCCCGCAGGGCCCGCGAGGGCGGCGAGTCCCGCGACGGCCGCGCTCACCGCCAGCGTAGCCAGGGCGAGCGTCCCCGCCTCCGCCCACCAGTTCCCGGCGAGGGCGCCGAGCCAGCTGTGGGCCAGGGCGGCCGCGACGGCACCCACCAGGGCGGCGCTGAGGACCAGCGCGGTCACGGCGCGCAAGCCGCGCAGTCCGACCAAGGTCACGACCGCGCCCGCGACGATGCCGCTCAGTGCCAGCGGCAGCACGGACGAGCTCAGCGCCGCGCCCCGCGGGTCGGACGCCGAGGCCGGCACCACGTCCACGGTCCGCACCTGGCCGCCGCCCGCCGCGGCCTGCCCGGTCACGGCCTGCTGGAGGAGCTGCGCCACGACCGGGCTCGCCGCCGACGCGGTCAGCAGCCTCGGACCGCCGTCGGTGACGACGACCGCGCCGTATACGGTCCGGTCCTCGATCGCGGCCCGCGCGGCCGTCTCGTCGGCATAGCGGTGGATCTCGAAGGCGCCCTCGTGCTGCCTGAGCCGTTCCTCCACCTGAGCGGTCGCGGCGGCCGGCCCGGCCACGCCGAGCGGCAGATCGCGAGGGGCGGTGCGGGCGGCGGGCCAGGCGAAGGCCCACAGCGCCAGGGCGGCGAGCAGCGGCACGAGGACGACGACCGCGAGCAGGCGGCGGGTGGACATGAGGACTCCAAAAAGAAGGATCGTTCGTTTTAGGTGCCTCATCACCGTCCCGCCGCGACCGCTCCTTGTCAAGAAGGAATGTTCGTTTTAGTTTTGACGGCATGGCCCGCGTATCCCAGGCACACCTCGACGCCCGCCGCCGCCAGATCCTCGACGGCGCCGCCCTCTGCTTCGCTCGCAACGGCTTCCACGCCACCTCCATGCAGGACGTCCTGAAGGAGGTCGACCTCTCGGCAGGGGCGGTGTACCGCTACTTCAGCGGCAAGGAGGAGCTGATCGGCGCCATCGTCGAAGAAGTGCTCGGTCAGGTCCGCGAGGGATTCGAGGAGGCGGCCCGCCGCACCCCGCCCCCGCCGCCGGACCTCCTCGTCGCGTCGGTGCTCAGCCGGGTCCTCGCCACCAAGGAGTACCTGACCGTGGACGGCCGGCCCGCCTTCCCGGGGCTGGTCGTCCAGGTGTGGGCGGAGACGATCCGCAACGAACAGCTCTCGGCGATCCTGCGGGAGGGCTACGGCGCCGTCCGCGCGGCCTGGACCCGGATCGTCAAGGAGTACCAGGACACCGGGATGATGCGCGCGGACGTCCCCCCGGAGGACGTGGCCCGCACCATGATGGCGGCCGCGATGGGCTTCCTCGCGCAGCAGGCGCTGTTCGGGCCGGCCTCCGCCGACGACCTGGCGGCGGGTCTGCGCGCGTTGATGAGCATGCGGGCCGAAGCCGACACGCACTGATGGATCACAGCGCGGTTAACGTGCCTGAAACCGGATCCAACTAGCCTGCGGATCCACGCCACCAGGGACTTTGCCCCGGGGGCCGAGGCAACCGGGCCCCGCACGGTCCGGAGCGAGGACTGTGAGGTGGGACGTGCAACTGACCCCGCACGAGCAAGAGAGGCTGCTCATCCACGTGGCGGCCGACGTGGCCGAGAAGCGTCGGGCCCGCGGGCTCAGGCTCAACCACCCCGAGGCGGTCGCCCTCATCACCTCGCACATCCTCGAAGGCGCGCGTGACGGCCGTACCGTCGCCGAACTCATGGCCTCCGGACGGACGTTGCTGTCCCGCGACGACGTCATGGAGGGCATCCCCGAGATGATCCACGACGTCCAGGTCGAGGCCACCTTCCCGGACGGCACCAAGCTCGTCACCGTCCACGACCCGATCGTCTGAGGGGCCCGATGATTCCCGGAGAGATCCTCTTCGACGAGGGGCCGATCGCCTACAACGAGGGCCGTGAGATCACCCGCCTCACCGTCCTCAACGCCGCCGACCGGCCCGTCCAGGTCGGCTCCCACTACCACTTCGCCGAGACCAACCCCGGCCTGGAGTTCGACCGGGCCGCGGCCCGCGGCAAGCGGCTGAACATCGCCGCCGGCACCGCCGTGCGCTTCGAGCCCGGCATCCCGGTCGACGTGGAACTCGTCCCGCTCACCGGCGCCCGCGTGGTGCCGGGACTGCGCGGGGAGACCGGAGGTGCCCTCGATGCCTGAGATCTCCCGTGCCGCCTACGCCGACCTGTTCGGCCCCACCACCGGCGACCGGATCCGGCTCGCGGACACCGATCTGCTGATCGAGGTCGAGGAGGATCGTTCCGGCGGACCCGGTCGCGCCGGTGACGAGGCCGTGTTCGGCGGCGGCAAGGTCATCCGCGAGTCGATGGGCCAGTCACGGGCCACCCGCGCGGAGGGCACCCCGGACACCGTCATCACGGGCGCGGTCGTCGTCGACCACTGGGGGGTCGTCAAGGCCGACATCGGCATCCGCGACGGCCGGATCACCGGCATCGGCAAGGCGGGCAACCCCGACACCATGGACGGGGTCCACCCGGACCTGGTGATCGGCCCCGAGACCGAGGTCATCGCGGGCAACGGCAGGATCCTGACGGCCGGCGCCATCGACGCGCACGTCCACTTCATCTGCCCGCAGATCGCCGACGAGGCGCTGGCCGCCGGCATCACCACCCTGGTCGGCGGCGGCACCGGCCCCGCCGAGGGCTCCAAGGCCACCACCGTCACCCCCGGCCCCTGGCACCTCGCCAGGATGCTGGAGGCGATGGAGCAGTACCCGCTCAACATCGGCTTCCTCGGCAAGGGCAACACCGTCTCCCACGAGGCGATGCTGTCGCAGATCCGCGGCGGCGCCCTCGGCCTGAAGCTGCACGAGGACTGGGGCTCGACCCCGGCCGTCATCGACGCCTCGCTGACCGTCGCCGAGCGGACCGGCATCCAGGTCGCCATCCACACGGACACCCTCAACGAGGCCGGATTCGTGGGCGACACGCTGGCCGCGATCGCCGGACGCGGCATCCACGCCTACCACACCGAGGGCGCGGGCGGCGGGCACGCGCCGGACATCATGACGGTGGTCTCCCAGCCGCACGTGCTGCCCAGCTCGACCAACCCGACCCGGCCCTTCACCGTCAACACCGCCGAGGAACACCTCGACATGCTGATGGTGTGCCACCACCTCAACGCGGCGGTACCGGAGGACCTCGCCTTCGCCGAGTCCCGCATCCGCCCCACGACCATCGGCGCCGAGGACATCCTGCACGACCTGGGCGCCATCTCCATCATCTCCTCCGACTCCCAGGCCATGGGCCGGGTCGGCGAGGTCGTCATGCGGACCTGGCAGACCGCGCACGTCATGAAGCGGCGCCGGGGCGCCCTGCCGGGCGACGGACGGGCGGACAACCACCGGGTACGGCGCTATGTCGCCAAGTACACGATCAACCCGGCGGTCGCCCAGGGCCTCTCCCACGAGATCGGTTCCGTCGAGACCGGCAAGTTGGCCGACCTGGTGCTCTGGGAGCCGGCGTTCTTCGGCGTCAAGCCGCACCTCGTCATCAAGGGCGGCCAGATCGCCTACGCGCAGATGGGCGACGCGAACGCGTCCATCCCGACCCCGCAGCCGATCCTTCCCCGGCCGATGTACGGGGCGATCGGGCGGGCCCCGGCCGCGAACTCCTTCAACTTCGTGGCGCCCCTCGCCATAGAGGACGGGCTGCCCGAGCGGCTCCAGCTCGCCAAGCGGTTCGTGGCGATCGAGTCGACGCGCGGGGTCACCAAGGCCGACATGCGCGAGAACGACGCCCGGCCCGACGTACGCGTCGACCCCGACAGCTTCGCCGTGCACATCGACGGGGAGCTGGTGGAGGCCACACCCGCGGCCGAACTGCCCATGGCCCAGCGTTACTTCCTCTTCTGATGTCCAGGGCCGCACTTCTGGTCCTGGCCGACGGCCGCTTTCCCGCCGGGGGCCACGCGCACTCCGGCGGGGCGGAGGCGGCCGTGAAGGCGGGGCGGGTCACGGACGCGCCGAGCCTGGAGTACTTCTGCCGGGGCCGGTTGCACACGACGGGGCTGGTGTCCTCGGCGCTGGCCGCGGCGGCCGTGCTCGGAGTGCCTCCCGCGGAGCTGGACGCGGCAGCGGACGCCCGTACCCCGTCGCCCGCGCTGCGGACCGCCGCGAGGAAGCTGGGCCGGCAACTGCTGCGAGCGGCCCGGGCGACCTGGCCCTCGCCCGAACTCGACGGTCTGGCAAGGGAGTTCCCGAAGGGGACGCACCAGCCGGTGGTGCTGGGCCTGACGGCACGCGCGGCGGGCCTGGAACCCGTGGACGCGGCGCACTGCGCGGCGTACGAGAGCGTGAGCGGTCCGGCGAGCGCGACGGTCCGCCTGCTGAGCCTGGACCCCTTCGACGCGACAGCCGTACTGGCCCGCCTGGCCCCGGAGCTGGACCGGGTCGCGGCCCTGGCGGTGGAGGCGGCAAGGAGAGCCGCGGCCGGGGGAGTCGACGAGTTGCCCGCAGCATCCGCACCCCTGCTGGAAATCGGAGCAGAAGTGCACGCGGCCTGGCCCATACGCCTGTTCGCATCATAGGCGCGCTCAGGCAACCCACCTGGGGGCGCGGGGAACTGCGCGACCAGCCCCCACCGAACCCGCACCCGACAACGCACACAGAAGGAGCCGCACATGCACCTCGACCACTCCCACGACGGCCCCGCAGCACTGAGCGCCGACGCCCACCGGAAAGACGGCACCCGCCGAGCCCTCCGCATCGGCCTCGGCGGCCCCGTCGGCTCCGGCAAGACCGCAACCGTCGCCGCCCTCTGCCGCGCCCTGCGCGACGAACTGTCCCTCGCCGTCGTCACCAACGACATCTACACCCGTGAGGACGCCGAGTTCCTGCTCAGGGAGGCCGTGCTGCCGCCCGAGCGGATCACCGCCGTGGAGACCGGAGCCTGCCCCCACACGGCGATCAGGGACGACATCTCCGCCAACCTGGAAGCCGTGGAGGACCTGGAGGAGGCGGTCGGCCCCCTGGACCTGATCCTCGTCGAGAGCGGCGGCGACAACCTCACCGCCACCTTCTCCAAGGGCCTGGTCGACGCCCAAATCTTCGTCATCGACGTGGCCGGGGGAGACGACATCCCGAGGAAGGGCGGCCCCGGCGTCACCACCGCCGACCTGCTCGTCGTCAACAAGACCGACCTGGCCCCGTACGTCGGCTCCGACCTGGCGCGGATGGCCGCCGACGCCAAGGCCCAGCGCGCCGAACTCCCCGTAGTCCTCCAGTCGTTGCGGAGCGAGACCGGCGTCGCGGACGTCGCCGACTGGGTGCGGTCGCAGCTCGCCGCGTGGACGGCGTGACCACGGCCGTGACCGGCGTGCGGGCCACCGCACGGCTGGTCGCCCGGGACGACGGCCGCGGCGGCACCGTCCTGCCCGTGCTGGAGAGCGACGGACCGCTGGCGCTGCGTCGCACCCGGGGGAGCGGCGCGGAGACACGGGTCGTGCTCGTCGGCGCGATGAGCGGGCCCCTCGGCGGCGACCACTTCACCGTCGAGGCCGAGGTCGGGCAGGGCGCCCGGCTGCGCGTCGGCTCGGCCGCCGCCACGATCGCCCTGCCGGGGCAGACCAAGGACGGGGCCCGCTACGACGTACGGCTCACAGTCGCCGATGGCGGCGAACTGCGCTGGCTGCCGGAACAGTTGATCTCAGCGGGCGGCAGCGACCTGTCCGTCGGCACACGGATCGACATCGGCGCGACGGGCCGCCTCGTGCTGCGGGAGGAACAGGTCCTCGGACGGGTGGGGGAGGAGCCGGGCAGGCTGAGCAGCCGGCTGGTGCTGCGGGTCGCGGGACGGACGGTGCTCGACCAGGAGCTGGCCTGCGGGCCGGGGGCGCCGGCGGGCTGGGACGGCCCTGCCGTGCTCGCGGGTCACCGGGCGGTCGGCCAGCTCCTCGTCGTACGGCCGGAGTTCGCCGACCAGCCGGTGCCGGCGCGGGTGCTCGGCGAGGGCGCCGCCGTCATGCCCCTCGCCGGACCGGCCGCGCTCGTCACCGCCGTGGCCCCGGACGCCCTGCTGTTGCGCCGGGTGCTGGACGCGGCTCTGGGGGAGTTCGCGCCCTAGTCCGCCGAGCGAACAGGTTCTTCCGTTTATCGGATTGGCAAAGAAGCCCGGCAAACCCTGTTCACAGCGACTTCACAACCACGAGGATCCCCGGAGGAATCGAAACGACGTACGGGGAGGGGTCCCTCTTGAGGGAGACGAAACCGAAGTGGCGCACCACGGCACTCGGTTCGGCCGGTGTGCTCATCACGGCCACACTGATATCCGGTGCCGTCGCGGCACCCGCGTCCGGCGCCAACACGTCCGACCGCACGGGCCGGCACGCACAGGACCGTGAGGCCGTGGGCGCCGCGATCGCCGCGGCCCGCGCCGCGAAGGCCGGCATCGACTGGGCGGACTGCCCCGCCGACTGGGGCATCGCGAAGCCGGTCCAGTGCGGCTGGGTCAGCGTGCCGCTGGACTACGCGCGGCCGAACGGCAAGCAGATCAAGCTCGCCGTCGACCGCATCGGCAACACCGGCACCAAGGCGGAGCGCCAGGGCGCCCTCGTCTACAACCCGGGCGGACCCGGCGGCTCGGGCATGCGCTTCCCGCTCCGCGTCGTCAACAAGAACCCGATCTGGGCGAACGCGGCCAAGGCGTACGACTTCGTGGGCTTCGACCCGCGCGGTGTCGGCCACTCCGCGCCCATCTCCTGCATGGACCCGCAGGAGTTCGTGAAGGCGCCCAAGATGGACCCGGTGCCGGACAGCGAGGCCGACAAGCTCGCCCAGCGCAAGCTGGCCCGTGAGTACGCCGAGGGCTGTGCCGAGCGCACCGGCAAGGCGATGCTCCAGCAGATGACCACGCCGAACACCGTGCGCGACCTGGACGTCATCCGCGCCGCGCTCGGCGAGAAGAAGCTCAACTACCTGGGCGTCTCCTACGGCACCTACATCGGCGCGGTCTACGGCACGATGTACCCCGGCCACGTGCGGCGCATGATCGTCGACAGCGTGGTCAACCCGTCCCGGGAGAAGATCTGGTACGAGGCCAACCTCGACCAGGACATCGCCTTCGAGGGCCGCTGGAAGGACTGGGAGGACTGGGTCGCCGCCAACGACGCCACCTTCCACCTCGGCACCACCCGGGCCGCGGTCGAGGCGAAGTGGCTCGAACTGCGGGCCACCGCCAAGAAGAACCCCCTCGGCGGGGTCGTAGGACCGGCCGAGCTGATCGGCTTCTTCCAGAGCGCCCCGTACTACGACTCCTCGTGGGTCCCGGTCGCCACGGCGTTCAGCAAGTACTTCGCCGGCGACACCCAGGCGCTGGTCGACGCGGCCGCCCCGGACCTCACCGACACCGCGGGCAACATCTCCTCGGAGAACGGCAACGCCGTCTACACGGCCGTCGAGTGCACCGACGCCAAGTGGCCCACCAGCTGGAAGAAGTGGGACCGGGACAACACCGCGCTGCACCAGAAGTACCCGTTCATGACCTGGGCCAACGCCTGGCTGAACCTGCCCTGCGCCACCTGGCCCGTCAAGCAGCAGACGCCCGTGAACGTCAAGACCGGCAAGGGCCTGCCCGGCGTGCTGATCGTGCAGTCCGAGCGTGACGCGGCCACCCCGTACGAGGGCGGCGTCGAGCTGCACAAGCGCTTCAAGGGCTCCCGCCTGATCACCGAGAAGGACGCGGGCTCCCACGGCGTGACCGGTCTGGTCAACCCCTGCATCAACACGCGGGTCGACACCTACCTGCTCACCGGCAAGCTCGACAGGACCGACGTGACCTGCACCCCGCACGCCACGCCGAAGCCGTAAGCGGTATCCCGTACGACGAAGGAGGGGCGGCCCGGTCCACGGGCCGCCCCTTCCTCATGCGCCCAGCGAGTCGAGATACGCGTCCTCCGCCGCGTAGTCGAAGAGGTCGCCGTAGGTCTCGAACATCCTCGGGTACGCCTCCCGCCAGTCCCGTCCGGCCAGTTGGGCCTCGATCCAGGCGACGGTCTCCGGCAGCCGGTCCGCGTACCGGACGACGGCGCGGTAGCCCAACTCCCGCTCGGCGGCGGACATGTCGCAGACCACCGGCGCCGGCACCGACCACGGGGTGTCGCCCACGGCCGGCGACGGCGGCGGCCCGTCCAGCACGATCGTCTCGGTGTCCGCACCCATGACGGCGTCGATCGCGGCGGCGATCTCCGCCACCGTCGGGGCGTCCGGATCCACCGCGTTCAGGACCCGGGTGCCCGGCCGCGCGGCCGCGAGCCGGATCAGCTCCGCGATGTTGTGGACGCTCGCCGGATGGAAGCGGCTCCTGCCGCCGAACGGGAGGACGCGCCGGGACCGGCCGTCCAGGTTGCGCTTGACGAAGTAGAGCTCGCGCGGGGTCCGGCAGTGCGGTCCGTGGATCGCGCCGGCCCGCAGCAGTGTGGCCGGCAACTGCTCCCCAGCCTCCAGTAGTTCACGTTCCAGCCCCGCCTTGCGCGTGCTGTACGAGGTGTCGCCGGGGGTGACGGTCCGCTGGTCCTCGGTCAGCGGCACCGGGTACTCCGGGAAGCCGTCCGGCTCGCCCTGGGTGTCGAAGTTGCGGCCCTTGTCGTCCTCGTACACCGACACGCTGGAGACCACCACGGCCGAGCCCACGCGGTCGGACAGCGACAGCAACTGCCGTGCGTGCGCGGGACCGTAGGCCACCATGTCGACCAAAACCTCGCAGTCGTCGCCCACCGCGGCCGCCAGCGCGGTGTCGTCCGCCCGGTCGGCCCGCGCGGTGCGCACCTCGGCGGGCCAGCTCTCGTCCCGTCCGCCGCCCCGGGAGACGGCCGTCACCTCCCAGCCGTCCCGGGCCAGCGCACCCACGGCCGCCCGCCCGATCTGTCCCGTCGCTCCGACCACCACAGCACGTCGTGTCATGGGGCGACCGTACGGCGGCCGGCTCCGCCTTCTCCAGGGGCTTCTGCCGACGGCAGACCTCAGCTCAGCGGCATCCGGGGGAACTTGCGCTCCCTCTCCTGGCGCGCGGCGGTCTCCTCCGCCTTCACCACGGCCGCGTACTGGTCGACGTACTCCTGCTCGGACAGCGTCAGGATCGCGTACATGATCTCGTCGGTGATGGCCCGCAGGATCGCCTTCTCGTTCTCCATCCCGGCGTAGCGGGAGAAGTCCAGCGGCTCGCCGAAGCGGATCACCACGGGATGGATGTTGGGGATGACCTTGCCGGGCGGCTGGGCCTCGAAGGTGCCGATCATCGCGCAGGGGATGACCGGGACCTGCGCCTTGAGCGCCATCACCGCGACGCCGACCTTGCCCTTGTAGAGGCGGCCGTCGTGGGAGCGGGTGCCCTCCGGGTAGATGCCGAGCAGCTCGTCCTTGCGCAGCACGCCGAGGCCCTCGCGGATGGCGGCCTGACCCGCTTCCTTGCCGGACCGGTCGACCGGGATCTGCCCGGCGCTGCGGAAGAAGAAGGCGGTCAGCCGGCCCTTGATGCCGGGGCCGGTGAAGTACTCGGCCTTCGCCAGGAAGGTGATGCGCCGCTTGAGCACCGCGGGCATCAGGAAGTGGTCGGAGAAGGACAGGTGGTTGCCGGCGACGATGGCCGCACCCGACTCCGGAATGTGCTCCAGGCCTTCTATTCGAGGCCGGAAGACCAGTCTCAGCAACGGCCCCAGCAGCACGTATTTGAGCAGGTAGTAGAACAAGAGGGGGCGCTCCTCGGTCGGGCGGACGGCTCAACTCCGCGTTCTGGCTGGTCAACCGGCGTGAGATGGGGCTGCCAGTGTAGGCGCAGGTGGCGGGCCCCGGAACAGGGCCGGGGGCAGCTCCGCCGACCTCGGCCTGTTCACAGCCTCACGATCACCAGGGCCGTGTCGTCCGTGGCGCCGCCGGGCGGAAGCAGTTCCAGCAGGACCGCGTCGGCGAGCGTCTCGGGGTCGTCCTCGCGGTGCCGGGCGAGGGAGTCGGCCAGCCGGGCGAGCCCCGTGTCGATGTCCTCGCGGCGCCGCTCCACCAGGCCGTCGGTGTAGAGCGCGAGGGTGGCGCCGTCGGTGAAGGCGGTCGCGGCCTGCGGCCGGGGCATCGGGTCGGGGCGGGCGTCGAGCGGCGGGTCGGTCGCCTTGTCCAGGCACTCCACCCGGCCGTCGGCGTGCACCAGCATCGGCGGTGGGTGCCCCGCGCTGCTGTAGGTGAGGGTGCCGTGGTCGAAGTCGATGAAGGTGGTGACCGCGGTGGCGGACTCGGCACCGTCGACGACGTGGGCGTACCGGCCCAGCACGTCCAGCGCCTGGGCCGGGCCCTCGGCCACCCGGGAGGCGGCGCTCAGGGCGCTGCGGAGCTGGCCCATCACCCCGGCGGCGGCGAGCCCGTGGCCCACCACGTCGCCGACCGAGACACCGACGCGGTGGCCGCCCACCAGGTCGACCAGGTCGTACCAGTCGCCGCACACGTGCAGTGCGCCGACCGCCGGGCGGTAGCGCACGGCGGCCCGGTGGTGCAGCGTCTGCCGGCGGGTGGGCAGCATGGCGTCCTGGAGGGCCAGGGCGACCTCGCGGTCCCGGGCGTGGGCCTGTCGCAACTGCTCGTTGAGCGCCTGGAGTTCACGGGCGCGGGTGTACAGCTCGGCCTCCAGGACGCGGTCGCGGTCACCGCTTCCGGCGCCGCGGGCCCGGATCAGCTCGGTGACCTCCTCGACCCGGTGCACGAGCAGTTCGACCTTGCCGTCCGCGCCGAACACCGGGGCGTTGCAGGGGCTCCAGTAGCGCTCCTGCCACACTCCCGGCCGGCCCGGCGCCTCGACGTCGTACCGCTGGAGGGCCATGGAGTCGCGCTCCCCGGTCTCCACGACCCGGCGCAGCGAGGCGGCCAGGTTGCGCATGCCGCTCGGCGCGGAGTCGTTCGGGTTGTCCGGGAAGACGTCGAAGAGGTAGCGGCCCACGACCTCCTCGCGCCGGCGCCCGGCCATGCGCAGGAACTCCTCGTTGACGTCCGCGTACACCAGGTCGGGCGTGAGCAGCGCGACCATGCCGGGCAGGGCCTGGAACACGGCCGGGTAGTCGATGGAGTCGGTGTCGGTGGGTCTGTCGCTCATGGCTGCCGCCTCCCCGCCGGGATCGCACCAGTTTCGCACGGTATGGGGGGTCCGGCGGTCAGTCCGGCGGATCCGTGAGGGACTGCTCGGCCCAGATGATCTTTCCCTCCGGTACGAACCGGGTGCCCCAGCGCCGGGCGAACTGGGACACCAGCAGCAGTCCCCGGCCGCCCTCGTCGGTGGTGCGCGGGTGGCGCAGGTGGGGCGCGGTGTCCCCGCTGTCGAGCACCTCGCAGATCAGGGAGCGCTCCCGGATCAGCCGGAGCCGGATCGGGCCGACGGCGTGCCGGATGGCGTTGGTGACCAGTTCGCTGACGACCAGCTCCGTCGTGAACGCCAACTCCTCCAGGCCCCACTCCGTGAGCTGCCGGGACGCCGTCTTGCGGGCCTCGGCGACCCGGGCCGGGTCGACGGGCACGTCCCAGTCCGCGACCTGGTCGGGACCCAGCAGCCGGGTGCGGGCCATGAGCAGGGCCACGTCGTCGTGCGGCCGGTCCGGGGCCAGGGCGTCGACCACGGCACGGCAGCGCAGGTCCAGCGAGGGCGCGGGCCTCTCCAGGGCCAGGCGCAGCCGGTGCCGGCCCGCGTCCACGGCCCACTCCTTGCCGCGGGCCAGCAGCCCGTCGGTGTGCAGCGCCAGGGTGCTGCCCTCGGCCAGCGCCAGCTCGACCGACTCGAAGGGCGGACCGCCCACGCCGAGCGAGGGCCCCTGCGGGAGGTCCACGAAGGCGACTGTGCCGTCGGGCAGGATCACGGCGGGCGCGGGATGCCCGGCGGCGGCCATCGTGCACTGCCCGTCGACCGGGTCGTAGACGACGTACACGCACCCCGAGCCCCGGGCGCTGCCGGTGTCCTCCGGCTCCGCCCCCACCCCCTCCTCGCGCGCCGCCCGGCCCACCAGGTCGTCGAGGTGGCCCAGCACCTCCTCGGGCGGCAGGTCCAGCGCCGCCAGCGTCCGTACGGCGGTCCGCAGCCGGCCCATCGCCGCGGCGGCGCCGATCCCGTGCCCGGGCACCTCGCCGACCACGAGGGCGACCCGGGCGCCGGAGAGCGGGATGAGGTCGTACCAGTCCCCGCCGAGACCCGTCAGCTCGTCGGCGGGCCGGTAGCAGGCGGTCACCTCCACGGCGTCCTGCTCGGGCAGCCGGTGGGGGAGCAGACTGCGCTGGAGGACGAGCGCCGCCTCGCGTTCCCTCGTGTAGCGCCAGGCGTTGTCGACGCACACGGCGGCCCGCGAGACGAGGTCCTCGGCGAGGCTCAGGTCGTCCTCGTCGAAGGGTTCCTGGCGGCGCCGGCGGAAGAAGGCGGTGACGCCCAGGGTGACGCCCCGTGCGCGGATCGGCACGACCATCGCACTGTGCAGTCCAAGCTCCAGGAAGGTGGCCTGCCGTCCGCCGGGTATGTCGGTCGCCCATTCCGCGGCCAGCGGGTCCAGCCGCTCCTCCCGCAAGGACGTGCCCTCGTCCAGACACCGCAGCGGGGGCGAGCCGGGCCGGTAGGCGGCCGCCTCGCCGACCTCGACGACGGCCTCGGGGACGCCCTCGTTCACCGACTGCTGCCCGGCCCGCAGCAGCGTCACCCGCGCGGTGGGCTCCGCTCCCCGCAGCACCGACTCCAGCAGGTCCACGGTGATGTAGTCGGCCAGCGCCGGTACCGCCACGTCGGCCAGCTCCTGCGCGGTGCGCCGGATGTCCAGGCTGCGGCCGATGTACTCGCCGGCCCGGTCGAGCAGGGCGAGGCGCTGGCGGGCCCGGTGCCGCTCGGTGATGTCGACGACCGTGTAGTAGACGCCCATCGGGTGTCCCCGGTCGTCGTCGATCCGGGTGAACGACATGGTGTGGGCGGTCTCGCGGTGCGGGGCGGAGCGGACCCGGCCGACGTGCTCGTACCCCACGACCGGCTCACCGGTCTCCAGTACCCGCCGCATCTGTGCCTCGATCGCCTCCGCGTCCAGGCCCGGCTGGATCTCCGCGAACCGCAGCCCCAGCCGACGCTGGGCCGGGGCGCTCCCGAACTGTTCGAGGGCCGGGTTGGACCACACGCAGCGCAGGTCCGTGTCCACGACCGCGATGCCGATGGGGGAGCGGGTGACCATCTGCTCCAGCACGCGGCGGCTCATGTCCCAGCCGGGGGCCTCGGCCATCTCCGACAGCAGGACCAGCCAGCGGGTGGAGCCGTCGGAGTCGTCGGCGGCGGTGATCCGCACCATGACCCGGAGCGGCCGGCCGTCCCGGCGCAGGGCGGTCAGCAGCCCGGCCCAGCCGCCGTCGCTGCGGCACCGCGCGGCGAGCTCCGGCAGCCGCCGGGCCTCCTCGGCGACCAGCAGCGCGGAGGCCGTCATTCCCACGGCCTCCGCGGCGCCGTACTCCAGCAGACGCTCGGCGTCCCTGGTCCAGCCCCTGACGACGCCCCGGGCATCGAGCAGCAGAGGCGCGGCATCGGCCACGTCGAACCGGTGCCGCGCGGTGTCGTGCTCCTCCTGAGCGCCCACGGCCGACCTCTCTGTCGCTGAGAGTGGTCTACCACCTCTTCGTCACATCTTCACCCGGTGTGGGGGAGAGCGCGGCCCGGGGGCGGCGGGTGAGCTACTGCCTCAGCACCCTTCCGAGCACTGCGAGCGCCGACTCCAGCTCCGCCGCCGTGATCGTCAGCGGGGGCGCCAGGCGGATCGTGGAGCCGTGGGTGTCCTTGACCAGGATCCCCTCGTCCATCAGCCGCCGGCTCACCTCCCTGCCCGTGCCGATCGCCGGGTCGACGTCCACGCCCGCCCACAGGCCCCGCGCGCGGAAGCCGACCACGCCGCTGCCCACGAGGTCCGCCAGGCCGTCCCGCAGGACCGCGCCCAGCTCGGCCGCCCGGCGCTGGAACTCGCCCGTCTCCAGGAGTTCGACCACCGCCGTGCCCACCGCCGCCGCCAGCGGGTTGCCGCCGAAGGTCGAGCCGTGTTCGCCCGGCCGCAGCACGCCGAGGACGTCCCGGCGGGCGACCACCGCGGACACCGGCACGATGCCGCCGCCCAGGGCCTTGCCCAGCAGCAGGACGTCCGGGACGGCCGCCTCGTGCTCGACGGCCAGGGTGCGGCCCGTGCGGCCGAGGCCCGACTGGATCTCGTCCGCGACGAACAGGCAGCCCTTGCGGCGGGTGAGCTCGCGGACGCCGGTCAGATAGCCGTCGTCCGGGACGACCACGCCCGCCTCGCCCTGGATGGGCTCCAGGAGCACGGCGGCCGTCGTCTCGTCGACCGCCGCCTCCAGCGCCGCCAGGTCGTTGTACGGCACGATCCGGAAGCCCGGCGTGAAGGGGCCGAAGCCCGCCCTGGCCGTCTCGTCCGTGGAGAACGACACGATCGTCGTCGTCCGGCCGTGGAAGTTGTCCGCCGCCACCACGATGGTCGCCCGGTCGGCCGGGACGCCCTTGACCTCGTAGGCCCACTTGCGGGCCACCTTGATGCCGCTCTCCACCGCCTCCGCGCCGGTGTTCATCGGCAGCACCATGTCCAGGCCGGTCAGGGCGGCCAGGCGCTCGGCGAACTCGGCGAGGCGGTCGTTGTGGAAGGCGCGGGAGGTCAGCGTCAGCCGGTCGAGCTGCCGGTGCGCGGCCTCGATCAGCGCCGGGTGGCGGTGGCCGAAGTTCAGCGCGGAGTAGCCGGCCAGCATGTCGAGGTAGCGGCGGCCCTCGACGTCCTCCACCCAGGTGCCCTCGGCCCGGGCGACGACCACGGGCAGCGGATGGTAGTTGTGCGCGAGGACGGGCTCCTCGGCGCGGATGAGATCGGCGGAGGAACGCGTGCCTGCGGGTGCGGTCATGAGCGGATCTCCTGAGTGCAGCACTTGATGCCGCCGCCGGCCTTGTGGAGCTCGGAGAGGTCGACGGGGACGGGGACATAGCCGTGGTCGTGGAGGCGCAGGGCGAGGGCCTCGGCCTGCGGGGCGATGAAGACGTGCCGGCCGTCGGACACGGAGTTCAGGCCGAACGCCATCGCGTCGTCGCGGGTCGCGAGCACCGCGTCCGGGTACAGCCGTGCGAGTACCTCGCGGCTGCCCGGCGAAAAGGCCTCCGGGAAATAGGCGATGTTGTCGTCGTCCAGGACGAACAGCGCGGTGTCCAGGTGGTAGAAGTGCGGGTCGACCAGCGTCAGGCTGATCACCGGGTGGCCGAAGAACTCCTGCACCTCGCGGTGCGCCTCCCGGGTCGTGCGGAACCCGGTGCCGGCCAGCACGTAGCGGCCCGTCCAGACGAGGTCGCCCTCGCCCTCGCAGACCGCCTGGGGGCGCCGGACGTCGTAGCCCGCCTTCTTGAACCACAGGTCGTAGTGCGTGGACTCGGGGCGCCGCTCGGGCGCGTGGAAGAGGGAGCCGAAGACGCGGCCGCCGACGACGACCGCCGAGTTCGCGGCGAAGACCATGTCCGGGAGACCGGGGACCGGCTCCACGGCGTCGACGCTGTGACCGTGGGCCTCGTAGGCGCGGATCAGGGTCCGCCACTGCTCCTGCGCGAGGTCCACGTCGACATGGGTGTCGGGATGCATCCAGGGATTGATCGCGTACTGCACGGCGAAGTGTCTGGGTTCGCAGACGAGGAAACGCCGTCGCCGCGGCACACGGGAGTCGGGCACAGAGGGGTTCCTCCGCTTCCTGCGGTGTCGACGGGGGGTTGACACCACGGTAGAAAACGGGCGACAGGCCCGACAAGCGACAGGAATTGCGTGTCCGCGCAGGAATGCTGCGAGTTCATCCGGTGAAACGCACGCTTGATGCGTTTATTCGCTACGCCTCGGGTGCCGGCTGGCTCGCCCCCGCCTCGGGACTCTCCGGGATGAGGTGGGACAGCACCATCACGCTGATCGTCTTCCGGATGAACGGCTCCACGCGGATGCGCTCCAGCACCTCCTCGAAGTGCTCCACGTCCCGCGCCCGCACGTGCAGCAGCGCGTCCGCGCCGCCGGTCACCGTCATCGCCGCGGTGATCTCCGGATGGTTGCGGACCACCTCCGCGAGCCGCCGGGGCGGAGCCGCGCCCTCGCAGTACACCTCGACGTACGCCTCCGTGCGCCAGCCCAGCGCCGACGGCTCCACCGTGGCCGTGAACCCGGTGATCACCCCGGTCTCCCGCAGCCGGTCCACCCGCCGCTTCACCGCCGTGGACGACAGCCCGATCGCCGCACCGATCTCCGCGAAGGAGGTCCGCGCGTTCGCCATCAGCGCGGTGATGATCTTCCGGTCCAGCTCGTCGAACGCGACGGTCCTGCTGTTCATGTCGGCACTGTATCCAGCAGGGGCGCCCACACCTCCGCACGTGTCCAGTCGTACGAATTGCTCCTACACTCCGGGTTCATGCTGCGCGCCCTGGCTGTCGACGACGAACGCCCCTCGCTGGAGGAACTCCTCTACCTCCTGAGCACCGACCCCCGGATCGGCAGTGTGGAGGGGGCCGGCGACGCCACCGAGGCGCTGCGCCGCATCAACCGCGCCCTGGAGTCCGGGCCGCACGGGCCCGAGGCGATCGACGTCGTCTTCCTCGACATCAACATGCCGGGCCTCGACGGCCTCGACCTCGCCCGGCTGCTCACCGGCTTCGCCAAACCGCCGCTCGTCGTGTTCGTCACCGCCCACGAGGACTTCGCCGTCCAGGCCTTCGACCTCAAGGCCGTCGACTACGTCCTCAAACCGGTCCGCAAGGAACGCCTCGCGGAGGCCGTGCGCCGCGCCGCCGAGCGCCTCGACGCCGCGCCCCGCATACCCGTGCACGAACCCGACCCCGACCACATACCCGTCGAGCTCGGCGGGGTGACCCGCTTCGTCGCCGTCGACGACATCACCCACGTCGAGGCCCAGGGCGACTACGCCCGCCTCCACACCGACAAGGGCAGCCACCTCGTCCGGATCCCGCTCTCCACGCTGGAGGATCGCTGGCGCTCGCGCGGCTTCGTCCGCATCCACCGCCGCCACCTCGTCGCCCTGCGCCACGTCGGCGAACTCCGCCTGGACGCGGGCACCGTGTCCGTCCTCGTCGGCGGCGAGGAACTCCAGGTCAGCCGCCGCCACACGCGCGAGCTGCGGGACCTGCTGATGAGGAGGCCCTGACCGTGCCGCACCAGGATCCCGCGGAGCGCCGGGTCGTCGTCACCGGCCCGCCCCGCCGCGGCCGCCCCGCCTCCGGCTACTACCGGCCGCGCACCGAGATCGACGAGCAGACCACCCTCGGCCACACCTACGTCCGCTCCCTGATGCGCACCCAACTGCGCCCCGCCCTCGCGGTGTTCGCCTTCCTCGGACTGCTCATCGGCCCGCTCCCGCTGCTCTTCGCGGCCATGCCCGACGCCCACCGCCTCGAATGGGGCGTCCTCGGCTTCGGCCTGTACGTCCCCATGGTCCTGCTGGCCCGCTGGTACGTGCGCCGCGCCGAACGCAACGAACGGGACTTCGTACGGCTGGTCGAGGACCGGTGAACTCCGGCTACTCGGTCCCCGCGGTCGCCCTGGTCGTGGTCGCCACCGTCCTCGTCGGCGCCTTCGGCCTGCGCATCTCCCGCACCACCTCCGACTTCTACGTCGCCTCCCGCACCGTCGGACCCCGCCTCAACGCGGCCGCCATCAGCGGCGAGTACCTGTCCGCCGCCTCCTTCCTCGGCATCGCGGGACTGGTCCTCGTCCAGGGCCCCGACATGCTCTGGTACCCGGTCGGCTACACGGCCGGCTACCTCGTCCTGCTCCTGTTCGTCGCCGCCCCGCTGCGCCGCTCCGGCGCCTACACCCTCCCCGACTTCGCCGAGGCGCGGCTCGCCTCGCAGGCCGTACGGCGGCTCGCGGGCGCCTTCGTGGTCGGCGTGGGCTGGCTCTACCTGCTGCCCCAACTCCAGGGCGCCGGACTGACGTTGACCGTGCTCACCGGGGCGCCCCAGTGGCTCGGCGGAGTCATCGTGGCCGTCGTCGTGGTCGCCACCGTCGCCGCGGGCGGCATGCGCAGCATCACCTTCGTACAGGCCTTCCAGTACTGGCTCAAGCTCACCGCCCTGCTCGTCCCCGCCCTCTTCCTCATCCTCGCCTGGCAGGGCGACGGCGCCCCGAGCCACGCCTTCGAGGAGCCGGCAGCCTTCCGCGAACAGCGGGTGGTCCGCGTCGACTCCACCCTCGACCTCACACTGGAGAGCCCCCTGACCGTCACCGTCACCGGCACGGTCGACGGCCGCCCGCACGACGACCGGAGACTCGAACTGGGCACCGGCACCCACCGCATCGAACGCGGCACCCGCCTCACCTTCGCCGAGGGCAGCACGGTCCCCGCCGCCGACCGCGGCACCAGCGACGGCATGTCGACCTCCCTCGCCGCGGGCCGCGAGGACCGGCCCCTGTACGCCACGTACGGACTGATCCTCGCCACCTTCCTCGGCACCATGGGCCTGCCGCACGTCGTCGTCCGCTTCTACACCAGCCCGCACGGCGTCGCCGCCCGCCGCACCACGGTCGCCGTCCTCGGCCTGATCGGCTGCTTCTACCTCCTGCCCCCGGTCTACGGCGCCCTCGGCCGCCTGTACGCGCCCGAACTCACCCTCACCGGGGACGCCGACGCCGCCGTCCTGCTGCTCCCCGAGCGGATGATCGGCGGCCTCGGCGGCGACCTGCTGGGCGCGCTGGTGGCCGGCGGCGCCTTCGCAGCCTTCCTCTCCACGGCCTCCGGGCTGACCATGGCCGTGGCGGGCGTGCTCACCCAGGACGTCCTGCCCTCGCGCGGCGTACGGCACTTCCGGCTCGGCACGGTCCTCGCGATGTGCGCCCCGCTCGCCGCGAGCGTCCTGGTCGGCGGACTCCCCGTCGCCGACGCGGTGGGGCTCGCCTTCGCCGTCTCCGCCTCCTCGTTCTGCCCGCTGCTCGTGCTCGGCATCTGGTGGCGGCGGCTCACCCCGCCCGGCGCCGCCGCGGGCATGCTGGTCGGCGGCGGCTCCGCCTTCCTCGCCGTGGCCGCGACCATGGCCGGGTTCCCGGCCGACGGCCCCCTGCGCGCCCTGCTCGCCTGGCCCGCGCTCTGGTCGGTGCCGCTCGGCTTCCTCACCATGGTGCTGGTGTCCCTGGCCACCGCGGGCCGGGTACCGGCGGGCACGGCGGCGATCCTGGCCCGCTTCCACCTGCCGGAGGAGCTCAGGGCGGAGGTGAAGGCGTGAGCGGATTCCTGGCAGGGCTGTGCGTGGCGATCCTCCCGCTGCTCGCCGCCGGGTTCTGGCTCGGCCGGCGCACGGCCCGCCCGCAGACCCTGGGCGGCCTCGGCACCCCCGTCGAGCACGCCACCTTCGAGACCCTGCACACCGCCTCCCTGGCCGCGCCCCCGCTGCGGGCCGGGCTCACCGAGGAGACCGCCCGCAAGTCGGCCCGCCGACTGCGCTCGCTGCTCGGCACGGACGCGCTGTGCCTCACCGACCAGAAACAGGTCCTGGCCTGGGACGGCGTCGGCGGTCACCACCGCACCGAGATCATGGAACGCCTCGCCGGCCCGCTGGAGACCGGCCGCGGCGAGGCCTTCCCGCTCACCTGCGCCGCACCCGACTGCCCGGTCCGCTGGGCGGTCGTCGCCCCGCTCACCGTCGACGACCGCGTCCACGGCGCCCTCGTCGCCTGCGCGCCCCGCGAGTCGGCCGTCCTGGTCCGCGCCGCCGGGGAGGTCGCCCGCTGGGTGAGCGTCCAGCTCGAACTGGCCGACCTGGACCAGTCCCGCACCCGGCTCATCGAGGCCGAGATCAAGGCACTCAGGGCCCAGATCTCCCCGCACTTCATCTTCAACTCGCTCGCCGTGATCGCCTCGTTCGTCCGCACCGACCCCGAGCGCGCCCGCGAACTCCTCCTCGAGTTCGCCGACTTCACCCGCTACTCGTTCCGCAGGCACGGTGACTTCACCACCCTGGCCGACGAACTGCACGCCATCGACCACTACTTGGCACTCGTCAGGGCACGCTTCGGCGACCGCCTCTCCGTCACCCTCCAGATCGCCCCGGAGGTACTGCCGGTCGCCCTGCCCTTCCTGTGCCTCCAGCCCCTGGTCGAGAACGCCATCAAGCACGGACTGGAGGGCAAGGCCGAGAAGTGCCACCTCCAGATCACCGCCCAGGACGCCGGCGCCGAGGCCCTCGTCGTCATCGAGGACGACGGCGCCGGAATGGACCCGGTCCTGCTCCGCCGCATCCTCGCCGGCGAGGTCAGCCCCTCCGGCGGCATCGGCCTGTCCAACGTCGACGACCGGCTGCGCCAGGTGTACGGCGACGCCTACGGCCTCGTCATCGAGACGGCCGTCGGCGCCGGCATGAAGATCACCGCCCGGCTGCCCAAGTACCAGCCGGGCGTGCACTCCGCGGGCCGCCTCACCGACGGCTGACGGTCAGGTACTGCGGGTGGCCACCATGCCGAGCGTGATCAGACCCAGCACGACCCAGCCGAACCACAGCCAGCCGTTGCTGCCGAGCGCCACCGTGTAGGCGGTCACCGCGACGAGACCGCCTACGGTGAGCACCCCCATCGTTCGGGTCGAGCCGTCCGTGGAACCGCTACCGGGCATCGCAACACCCTCCTCAGGATTCGTCCCCCTCCATGGTGCCCCCGTTCTGCCTGCGCACGGTGCACACGACGAAATGTGTGCCGTTCTTCCAGGGTCCCTCACTGGTCCAGGAGCCCGCCGTGTACACGGACGGATCGAAGCCGTAGTCGCCCGGCGGCACGTCCCGCGCGCACGCCGTGTCCGACTCGGTCCTCGCCTCGGCCAGCGTGACGTCGGGGTCCAGTCGGGTGAATCCGAGCACCTGCTCGTCGTAGGAGCCGGCGCAGGAGACCAGCCGGGCGTCCCGGTTGGTGCGCACGTCCAGGCAGTCCCGCCGCTGCATGGTCGCCGTGTCCGCGAACGGCGAACCCGGCGCGCGATGCGTCCCGACCGGCCCGTACAGCGGTCCGTTCGCCCCGAGCACCAGACAGGCGGTGCGCCGCCCCGCCGCCTCGAAGCCGCCGTCGGTCGGCACGACGGCCTGGCTGCGGACGTCGGCGAGCCGCTCCCGGATCTCCCGCGTCCGCTCCTCGCACTCCGCCGCCCCCGTCCGCCGCGCCTCGTCCGCGGAGGCGGCCCCGGCGAACGCCGTCACCTGGCCGTCCGGGACGGTGTCGCAGCCGGGGTCCAGCCGCAGCCGGGGCGTCCCCCGGAACCGCTGCGACCCCGGCCAGTCGGCGGTCACGCAGTCGCCGTCCCGCAGCGGTTCGGTGAGGCCGACCGTCCCGCCGTACGGCCGGCGCGCGTCCTGGTGACCGCCCCCGCCGCCGTCCGACGACCGGTCGGCCATGGCGTACCACACCCCGCCCAGGGCCAGCAGCAGCCCGAGACCGCAGGCGAGGACGGCCCGCAGGGCGTGCGAGCGCTCCCGCCGGTGGCGGCGTTGGGGCGAAATCGCCTCGGGGGGCGCCTGGTGCCCGCTCGGGGGCGGCGGCGCCTGCATGGCCGCCCAGGGTGGCTGGGAACCGAGGTCGGTGCGCGTCCGGACGTACGGCTCCGCCTCGGGTGTCACGATCCGCGACAGCGCGGCCTCCGCCTCCGCCGCCGACAGCCGCTGCCCGGGGTCCTTCGCGAGCAGCGCCCGGAGCACGGGACCCAGCGCACCCGCGCGCACGGCCGGCCGGGGCTCCTCCATGACTACAGCGGTCACCTCGGCGAGATGGGACTCCCGCTCGAAGGGACCCACGCCCTCCACCGCGTGGTACAGCGTGCAGCCCAGCGAGAACAGGTCGGCGGCCGGGGTGGGCGTACCGCCCGTGGCCCGCTCCGGCGCCAGGTAGCCCGCCGTGCCCACCAGCACCGATGCCAGCGTGTACCGGGTCTCCCCGGCGTCGGGCTGCACGGAGATGCCGTAGTCGGTGAGCAGGACGCGCCCGTACGGCGACCCGCCGCGGTCCGGCGCCAGCAGGATGTTCGCCGGCTTCACGTCCCGGTGCATCACGCCCCGCCGGTGCCCCGCGGTCAGCGCGTCGAGCACGGCGAGGCCGATGCGGGCGCACTCCGCCGGGGCGAGCGGGCCGCGGGTCCCGACCAGGTCGCGCAGGTCCACGGCGTCCGCGACGTACTCCATGACGATCCACGGCAGCCCCTCGTGCTCCAGCACGTCGTGCACCGTCACCACGTGGGGGTGGCCCCGCAGCCCCGCCGCGTGCCGGGCCTCCGCGCGGGCCCGCGCCACCCGGGCCTCCCGTTCGCGGCCCGCCTCCACCGGGTCGCGGAACACGATCTCCTTGAGCGCGACCTCGCAGGCGAGTCTCTGGTCGTGGGCGAGCCACACATGGCCCATGCCGCCGCTGCCGAGCGGGTTCAGCAGCAGATACCGGCCGGCGATGATCCGGCCCACTCCCGACGTCGGTGATCCTGAAGGCATCCGGTGACTCCCCGGTTCTGCGGGACGCTAAGTGGCGGCGACGGTGGTGCTCGGCCCGCCGGTGAGGGGCGCACCGCTCGCGGGCGCGCTGGTGGCGGGCGCGCTGGTGGCGGGCGCGGTCGTGGCAGGGGCGCTGGAGACGGGCGCGCTGGTCGTCGACGGAGGCGGTGACGGCGGCGGCGGGGGAGGCGG